>NZ_JBFAOC010000065.1:0-34429 GCF_040675055.1 Micromonospora sp. NPDC049662 | reverse complement strand
CCCGCCGCCCGGGGGGCGGGGCGGGCGGCGGGCGCCGCCCACCCCGCGCCGGCGTCCCTGCCGCCGGGCGCGGCCGCGCCGCCGGCGGCGCGGGGGGCCCCCGGGGCCCCCCCCCCGGCCCCCCCGGCCGAGGTCGCCGACGCCGTCGGCTACCCGGTGATCGTCAAGGCCGCCGCCGGGGGCGGCGGCCGGGGGATGACCGTGGTGCGCCGTCCGGCCGAGCTGGCCCGGGCGTACGCGCGGACGCGGGCCGCCGCCCAGGCCGCCTTCGGCGACGACCGGGTGTACGTCGAGCGCTACCTCACCGAGGCCCGGCACGTCGAGGTGCAGGTGCTCTGCGACGCCCACGGCAACGGCGTGCACCTGGGCACCCGGGACTGCTCGGTGCAGCGCCGACACCAGAAACTCGTCGAGGAGGCCCCCGCCCCCGCGCTGTCCGCCGCGACGCTCGACTCCATCGCCGAGACCGCGCTGCGGGGCGCGCTGGAGGTGGGCTTCGTCGGCGCCGGCACGCTGGAGTTCCTGGTCGACGCCGAGGAACGCTTCCACTTCCTGGAGATCAACTGTCGGATCCAGGTGGAGCACCCCGTCACCGAAATGGTCACCGGGATCGACCTGGTGCACGAGCAACTGCACATCGCGGCCGGCGTGCCGCTGCGGTGGCGGCAGGAGGAGATACACCTGCGCGGCGTCTCCGTGGAGTGCCGCGTGAACACCGAGGACCCGTCACGCGGCTTCGCCCCCACCCCCGGACGGCTCGAGCGGTTCACCCCGCCGGGCGGCCCGTTCACCCGGGTGGACACCCACGCCCGCGCCGGTTACCTGGTCGGCCCCTGGTACGACTCCCTGCTGGCCAAGGTCGTGGTCTGGGCGCCCGACCGGGAGTCGGCGCTCAACCGGCTGGAACGCGCGCTGTACGAGTTCGACATCGCCGGTCCGGGGGTGCACACCACCATCCCGTTCGTCCGGCGGGTGCTCGACGACGCCGGGTTCCGCAAGGGCCGCTACACCACCGGCCTCGTCGACCGCCTGCTCGCCGCGCCCGCGTCGCGGCCGGCGGCCACCCCAACACCCCGCGCCGCGCCCGCCGCGGAGCCCGACGTAACCCACAGGAGGACCCGATGACCGTCACCCATGGTCGCCCGATGACCGCCGAGATCACCGACATCCTGGTGGCACACTGCGGCCTGGACGCCGAGGCCGCGGCCCGCACGCCCGCCGCGTCGCTGGAGGAACTCGGCATGGACTCGCTCGCCCTGCTGGAACTCTCGGCGGTCGTCGCCGACCGGTGGCAGGTGAGCATCCCCGAGCAGGCCGGGCAACTGAGCATCGCGGCGGTGGCCGACCTGGTCGCCCGCCGTACCGACCCACCCGGGCACACCGAGAACACCGTGCTCATCGACGCGCCGCTCGCGCTGGTCTGGGACGTCACCAACGACGTGGCGAACTGGACCGAGCTGTTCACCGAGTACGCCGTGGTGGAGATTCTGCACCGCGACGGGCACACCGTACGGTTCCGGCTCACCATGTACCCCGACGAGAACGGGGTGGCGTGGAGCTGGGTCAGCGAACGCACCGCCGACCCGGTGAGCCGTCAGGTGCGGGCGCACCGGGTGGAGACCGGGCCGTTCGAGTACATGAGGATCCACTGGCGCTACACCGAGGAGGCCGGCGGCACCCGGATGACCTGGACGCAGGACTTCGCCATGAAGCCGACCGCGCCCGTCGACAACGCCGCCATGACCGAGCGGATCAACACCAACAGCGTCATCCAACTCGCCGTGATCAAGGACCGGGTGGAGCGGATCGCCCGGGAACGCGCCGGCCGGAGCGGCCCGGCCGGCGGCTCGGTTCCGGCGCAGGCCGGCTCCGTCGACGGCGACGCCTCGGCGCAGGCCGGCTCCGCCTCGGCGCAGGCCGGCTCCGCCGCGGCGCAGGCCGGCTCTGCCGCGGGGGAGGCCGGCGATGAGTGACCTGGGCACCCGGCTGATAGCGGCCTCGGACGTACCGGCGGACCGGCGACGCGGCGGTGAGTTGCGGGTGCTGTTGGGCCCCCGCACCGTCGGCAGCACCTCCGGCTTCCTCGGGGTGGCGACCCTCGCGTCGGGGGAGCGGATCGCCGAGCACTACCACCCCTACAGCGAGGAGTTCCTGTACGTGGCTCGCGGCGCGATCACCGTGGACCTCGACGACCAGCCCACGCAGGTGGCCACCGGTGAGGCGCTGTTCGTACCGGTCAACGTGCGGCACCGGCTGCGCAACACCGGCACGGAGCCGGCCGAGGTGGTCTTCCACCTGGGCCCCCTGGCCCCGCGCCCCGAGCTGGGGCACGTCGACACCGAACTCGTCGAACAGGGGGTGGGTCGTGAGCGCGAGGAGTGAGCCGGGTTTGCGAGCCCCGCAGTCGCGAACAGAGGTGGCGCGGTGACCGGCCGTCGCACCGTGGTGACCGGCGTGGGCGTCGTGGCCCCCGGCGGCGCCAGCCGGGACCGGTTCTGGAAGACCATCACCGAGGGGCGTACGGCCACCCGGCGGATCAGCTTCTTCGACCCGTCGCCGTTCCGCTCGCAGATCGCCGCCGAGTGTGACTTCAACCCGGTCGCCGCCGGGCTCACCGACGCCGAGCGGCGTCGCGCCGACCGCTACGTTCAGTTCGCGCTGGCCTGCTCCACCGAGGCCATCGCCGACGCCGGCCTGGTGCTTACCGACGCCGAGCGGGACCGCGCCGGGGTGGTGCTCGGCACCGCCGTGGGCGGCACGATGGCCCTGGAAGAGGAGTACGTGCGGGTCAGCGAGCACGGCCGGCGGTGGCTGGTCGACGCGGCACTCGGCGGCCCATACCTGTACCAGGCGCTGGTGCCCAGCAGCCTGGCCGCCGACGTGGCCTGCCGGCACGGCCTGCACGGCCCGGCGCAGGTCGTCTCCACCGGCTGCACGTCCGGCATCGACGCCATCGGCTACGCCCACCAGATGATCGTGGACGGCGAGGCGGACATCGTGCTGGCCGGCGCGGCCGACTCGCCGATCTCACCGGTCACCGTCGCCTCGTTCGACGCGATCAAGGCGACCAGTCCCGACAACGACGACCCAGCGCACGCCTCCCGCCCGTTCGACGCCGACCGGCACGGATTCGTGCTGGCCGAGGGCGCGGCCGTGCTGGTGCTCGAGGAGGCCGAGCACGCCCGACGGCGGGGCGCCCACGTCTACTGCGAGGTCGCCGGCTACGCCAGCCGCAGCAACGGCTTCCACATGACCGGGCTGCGCCCCGACGGGCTGGAGATGGGCCTCGCCGTCAGCGACGCGCTGCGGCAGGGCCGGATCATCCCGGAGCAGGTCTCCTACATCAGCGCGCACGGTTCGGGCACCCGGCAGAACGACCGGCACGAGACGGCCGCGTTCAAGCGGGCGCTGGGCCAGGCCGCGTACCGGGTGCCGATCAGCTCCATCAAGTCGATGGTCGGGCACTCGCTCGGCGCGATCGGGTCGATCGAGATGGCCGCCTGCGCCCTCGCGATCGAGTTCGGGGTGGTGCCGCCGACGGCCAACTGGAGCACCCGTGACCCCGAGTGCGACCTGGACTACGTACCCAACGAGGCACGGGAGGTGCCGGTGAACGTGGCCCTGTCGGTGGGCAGCGGGTTCGGTGGCTTCCAGTCGGCGATGGTGTTCCGCCGACTTCCGGCGGCGGCGTGAGCACCGCCCGGGCGGTCGTTACCGGAATCGGTGTGGTCGCGCCCAGCGGCGTCGGCGCGGACGCGCACTGGCGTACCGTCCTGGCCGGCACCCGGCGCACCGGGCCGATCACGCTCTTCGACCCGGCCGGCTACCCCACCCGCCTCGGCGGCGAGGTGCCCGACTTCGCGGCCGAGTCCTACGCCGAGAGCCGGCAACTCGTGCAGACCGACCGATGGACACACCTCGGCTTCGCCGCCACCCGCCTCGCGCTGGCCGACGCCGGGCTGCCCGAGCGGGCACCCGACCCGTACGGCTACGCGGTCGCCTTGGCCAGCTCGTCCGGGGGCAACCTGTTCGGGCAGCGGGAACTGCAACGGCTCTGGGGTGGGCCGTCGCGCACCGTCGGCGCGTACCAGTCGATCGCCTGGTTCTACGCGGCGAGCGTCGGACAGCTCTCCATCCACCACCAGTTCAAGGGTCCGAGCGGCGTGCTGGTCGCGGAGGCGGCCGGCGGGCTGGACAGCCTCGCGCACGCCGCCCGCGCGGTGCGCCGGGGGACTCCGGTGGTCATCGCCGGGGCGACCGAGTGTCCACTGAGCCCGTACGCCCTGGCCTGCCAGTTGCGCTCCGGGCTGCTCAGCGACGTCGCCGACCCGGAGCGGGCGTACCGGCCGTTCGACGCGACGGCCAGCGGCTACCTGCCGGCCGAGGGCGGCGCGGTCTTCGTGGTGGAGGAGTTGGGCCACGCGTTGGCCCGGGGCGCCCGGATCTACGGCGAGGTCAGCGGCTGGGGGGCCACCCACGACGCCGCGCACACCACCGCCGACAGCGCCGGCGACCCGATCCAGTACGCGCGGGCGATGCGGCTGGCCCTGGACCGCGCCGGCGTCGCGGCGACCGCGATCGACGTGGTGCTGCCCGACGCCCTCGGCGTACTCCGCTACGACCGCAGCGAGGCGGCGGCGCTGCGCGCCGTCTTCGCCGACCGGCCGCCCCCGGTCACCACCCAGAAACCGCTGACCGGCCGGGCCCACCAGGGCGGCTCGGCACTGGACGTGGCCACCGCCCTGCTCGCGTTCGCGCACGACACGCTGCCCGCCTCGGCCGGCCCCGACGAGGTCGCCGACGGGTGCGAGCTGGACTTCCTGCGTGAGCACCGCCGGCCGCGCAGCCGGCTGGCGCTGGTCTGCGCGCGGGGCTTCGACGGATTCAACAGCGCGCTGGTCCTGCGGGGCGCCGCGCCGACGGAAGGAGAGACGCCGTGAGCGGACAGCGGGCCCGAGTGGTCTTCCTGGTCCGGGTGCCGGCGCCGCGTACGGAGGCGTTTCTGGCCGCGTACGAGCAGATCCGGCACCTGGTCGCCGACGGTGTGCCGGGGCACCTGGTGGACCAGGTGTGCCGCTCGTCGACCGACCCGGAGCAGTGGCTGATCACCAGCGAGTGGGCGAGCCTGGCCGACTTCGAGGCGTGGGAGCGCACCGAGGAGCACCGCGACCTGGTGCGACCGATGCGGGAGTGCTTCACCGACGCCCGGTCGCTGCGCTTCCACATCCACGCCCAGACCCCGGACGAGGCCCGTCTCGCCGCCGCCGCAGGGCTCTGATCCACTCCAGATCGCCGAGGTGGGGGTATCCGGAGCGGGTGGATGCCCCCACCTCGGCGACCTGCTGTCGATCAACTCGACCACCTTCGTGACCATCGGGAGCGCGTAGGATCCCAAGGTCATGAAGGTGCTGATCTCCGTCGACCTGGAAGGCGTCTCGGGGATCGTGCATCCCACCGAGACGAATCCCGATCGGTACGACTACGAGCGCGGCCGGGCCCTCATGACGGCCGAGGCGAACGCGGTGATCGCCGGCGTTCTCGATGCCGCACCCGACGCCGTCGTGTGGGTTGCCGACGCGCACGGCACGTTCCGCAACATCCTGCCGGAGGACCTCGACCGACGGGCGCACCTCGTGCGCGGCAAACCGCGCCCGCTGGGCATGCTCGCGGGTCTGGACGAGCACACGGGCGCCGTCATGTTCATCGGTTATCACGCTCGGGCCGGTGCCGGCCCGGCCGTGCTGGCCCACACGATGAGTGACGCGATCCTCGACGTACGCGTGGCGGGTCGGTCACTAGGCGAGATCGGCCTCAACACCGCCATGGCAGGGCACCTGGACGTGCCGGTCGTCCTGCTCAGCGGAGACGACGCCGCCTGCGCCGAGTTCGGTGAGCTGGTGCCCTCGGCGGTCACCGTCGCCGTCAAACAGACCCTGGGCCAGGCCGCCGCGGTGGCCCTGCATCCGCAGGAGGTGCGCGAGCGGCTGCGTCACGCTGCCGCCGATGCCATCACCCGCCGCGCCTCGATTCCTCCGTGGACGATGTCCGGGCCGTTGGACGTGGAGGTCGATCTGTACGGCCCGTACATGGTCGACCTCGCCGTTCTGGTGCCGGGTGTGACCCGGGTCGGCGGCGGCCGGACGGTCGCCTTCCGCGCCGTCGACGCCGCCGAGGCATATCGGCTGATTCAACTTCTCGTCCAGCTCGCCAGCATCAAACCGGGCTAGCGCGACGCCCCGAGACGGGGCTACGGAGAGGGATTCATGTTGGGTAGTGTCTGCGTCGCTACTGCCCGTGCAGAACGCCGGTGCCCCTCGCCGTGCGATCGACCGGAAGGACGGCATGGCCAGCATCGAGCAAGTCAAAGCCGCGCTCGCCCAGGCAGCCGAGCAGAGCGTCACGACGACGAGCCAGATCCGCGCCGCCATCGACGGCACCGACCAGGTGCTCGCTCGGCTGCGCGCGGTATCCGCAGGCACTGGCCATCCGGCCATCGCTGAGGCGATCGCCCGAGCCGAGCAGAGCAAGCAACGTCTGACCGAGGCAGCCACGACCCTCCAGGGCAGCACCGCGGCGGCCCGGCAGTACATCAACATCCTTGGCTGACTATGAGCATCGGCGAGGTCAAGGCAGCCCTCGACGAAGCGCGTCACCTTCTCGACCAGAGCCGGACGACGATCGAGGGCATCGGCGCATCCCTGGACGAAGCCGCTGGGGTCATGCTCCCCACCATGCACGACAGCCGGCGCGAGGAGGCCGAGAAGGCCCGCCGGGCTCTCGCTGAGGCGATACGCGAGGTGACGCTGACCCTGCGGGTCATCACCTCCGCACAGGAAAGTGCTGACGAATTCCGCAGGGCGCTGGGGTGAGCGACCTGCTCGCTCAGGTCGTGGCCCAACTCCGGTCCACGATCGACCGCCTGGACGCGATCGCGGTCCAGGCGACACGTGCCGCATCGGACGTCACTCAGGGGCATGCCCGGTACTCCACGGTCGGGAGAGGTACCGACCATCCCAGGCTGCGCGCGGCGGTAGGTCAGAGCCGCACCGGTGCCGACAAGGCTCGCCGGATCGCCCGGTTGAGCAGCGATGCGGCGCGGAACGTCGCGGACTTCCTGAATGCCGTGGCACCTGGCTCGGCGCCACGATCGGCGGCAGCCACCTCCGGGTCACCGCCGGGGGAGGAACTCTTGGCTGACAGCGATCGACGGGACCTGGGCCGGAGAAGAGGCGCCTTCCTCATTCGTGCGGCGCGAAGGGCCGACGACGTGCAGGACCAGGTCTCGGCAGGTGTCGACGCCGTGGAGAAGGGATCTACGGCCCTGCGTGACTTTGACCGTCCCTCCGGTGCACACTCGTCCGGAACGAGCACCCCCACCGGTCCTGGCCCGTCACCACGCGCGAAGATCGATGGGTCGGAGGCTGCGGGGCATCTCGTGGTGGCTGGGCTGCTGGCGGGCGTGGCAGCGCAGCGAGTTTCCGGAGTGATCCGACAGTGGAAGGCCAGGTTGAACCAGAAGTGATTGATCAGCCGCTCAGCGAACTCATCCGGGCATTGCACAGGGCGGACTGGGACGCGGTCGATGCCTTGTCAGTCGAGATTGGCCGGCACGGGTTGGGTAACGGTCTCAAGGTCATTGGGGCTGCCTTTGCCGTCGCTGTCGAACGGCGATTCGGTGCGGACGCCACTCCGAGTGACGTGGCTGCTTGGGTCTCGGGAATCCGATCCCGGCAGCAGGGCGGAGATCCACTGCCGGTACTTGAGATGGAAGGGCTTATCCGGGCAGTCCTCGGGGAGCCGGAACTGGTCGACTCAATCTCCCCCGAGACCGCCCTCGGAGCCGAGCTATTCATGCTCGGCCAGCTTCTTCGTGAAGCCGACCTCAGTCCGGCCGAACTGGACGAGTTCACCCTGGAAGCCGAGCAGCTTGCGGCCGAGCACCTGTAGCGGTCTGCCCGGGACTGACCGAGGCTCAGGATGCGCGCATCTGCTGGCTCCGCACGTTAGCGAGACCAGCGCGAGGCTGCCTCCTCGCTCAATACCGTTATGAACTTGGCGCGCGCCCACCAGGTTGCCGACGTGCTTGATGTACCTGGCGGAAGTGACCTGCCCCGTCAACGTCTGCACAGCCTGGCTCCCGAGGCTCGCCCGCTTCCTGACCGCACTGCGCGTCGGCGACACCGACGAGGCCCTGCGCCACCATCGGATGGCCGTTCGCCGCGACGACTGGCCCCTGCTGCCCGCCGACCTTCGCGCGGCCCACCTCGTCGACGCCGCCCGCGCCCACCTCGACGGCGGCGACGTCACCGGAGCCGGGCGCGCGCTGGCCGACGCACACACCGTCGCGCCCGGCGAGATCCACCGTCGCCCTGCTGTCCGTACCCTGGTCGCCGAGATCGCCCAGTGCGGACCGGCGGCCGCCGGCGTGGCCCGGCTGGCCGACCTCATTGGCCTCACCCATCCCTGATCGACTCGGGATCCCGGAAACGGCGGTGTCCGATCGGCTGGGACGGCCCGACTTCCAGGAAGTCGAGTCGATCATGGTCGGCAGGTGGGAACGAGTGGTGGGCGGCGGTATGCGGCAATCGGTCCGGGCGCTCAAATTGATCTAGCCATTTGCATCTAGCGATGCTCAACGTGGCTGTCGTAGGGTTCCGGCAGCACCTCGAAAGATGCCAGAAATTGGCTCCTATGCCCTACTTTGCGCTGCGGGTCGAATGGTGGGGGCAATGAATCATGTCGCCGAAAACCTTACGGTAGATGACCCCGGCTGGGTGGATGAAGTCCTGTTCGCCGGCCGTCCAACCGATGTTTGTCTCCGCCTGCCGGAACCGATCGACCGGGCCACCCTGCACCGGTTGGTGACCGCCGCGCAGGACCGGCTGACCGCTGCCGGACTGCGTCCCGGTGGCGCCGCCGCGCTGCGGTTGCCGCCGTCGCTGGCGTACGTCGTCAACCTGCTCGCCGCCTGGCGGGCGGGAGCGCAGGCCATCCTGCTCGACCACCGGCTCACCGACCACGAGGTGGACCGGGCGCTTGCCCGGCTCGCCCCGCAGGTGGTCGTCGCCCCGCTGCGGACCGGCGGGGGCGCGTTGAAGGTGTTCGTCGACGTCACCGAGAGCGTCACCCGGTACGCGGACGGTCCAGCGGTCAGCGGCCACGCCGTGATCCAGCTCAGCTCCGGCTCGACCGGCCCGTCCAAGGTGATCGGCCGTACGGCCGCCGACCTGGTCGCCGAGGTGCGCCGCTACACCCGTATCGACGGGGTGGCGCTGCCCGGCGAGCGGATCATCCTGCTGCCCTCCATGGTGCACGTGCTCGGCCTGGTCGGCGGCCTGCTCTACGGTCTGCACGCCGGTGTGGAGCTGGTGCCGCCGCAGCGGCTCAGCGGCGACGCGGTGCTGGCCGCCATCGCCGCCCAGGCCACGCCGGCCACGGTGCTGGGCGTGCCGTTCCACATCGGACTGCTCGCCTCCAGCCGGCCAACCGGTCCGCTGCCGCAGTTCCGGCGGATGACCACCGGCGGCGAGCTGGTCCCGGCCGCGGTGGTCCGGGCGTTCACCGACCGGTACGGGGTGCCGCTGGGCAACATGTACGGGATGACCGAGGTCGGGGTCATCGGCACCGACCTGCACGGCGCGCACCGCCCGTCGATCGCCCCCGCGCCCGGCATCGAGGTCCGCGAGTCCGGCGGTGAGCTGTGGGTGTCCTGCCCGGCATCGCCGTACGTCGGGCTGAGCGACCCCACCCGCTGGGCCGACGGCTGGCTGCACACCCGCGACGCCGGCACCGTCGACGCCGACACCGGCCTGGTCACCGTGCGCGGCCGCCTCGACTCGCAGGTCTCGGTGGGCGGGATGAAGGTCGACCTCACCGAGGTGGAGGCGACCGTCGCCCAGCTGCCCGGCGTGGCCGCCGCCGTGGTGGTGTGGGACGACGGCATCACCGCCTACGTCCAGCCCGACGGCCCGCTGTCCGAGGAGGTCCTGGACAAGCTCCTCGCCGAACGGCTGGCCGGCTACAAGCGACCCCGGGTGTTGCGCCTGCTCGACGCGTTGCCCCGTACCACCACCGGCAAGCTGGTCCGCTCGACGGACGCGCTGCGCTCGGCGGTGACGTCGTGACCGGCCCGCTGCGCCACCTCGACGCCGACACCCGCGCCGTCAAGCGCGCCGACTACCGCGCCGGCACCCGCGCGCGGCGACCGTACGGCGGGATCCGGCCGACCGCCGGTGTCCCCACCGACCCAGACCAACGCGGTGTCCCGATCGGACACCGTCACCTGGCTTACGCAGAGAGGGTATCCATGAGAGCCGAGGTCCGCGCCTTCGTCGTCGAGCAGCTCGTCGACATGAACTACGACGTCGAGGGGCTCGACGACGACACCACGCTCGGCCCGTCCGGCGTCGACCTGGAATCGCTGGCCCTGTCCGATCTGGCCGTCCGCGTCGAGGACCAGTTCGGCCTGACGTTCGCCGACGACGAGTCGGAGAAGCTCGCGCTGATGACGGTCGGCGAGTTCACCACGATGGTCGCCGACCGCGTCGCCGAGGCGAAGCGCGACGCCGCCTGATGACCGGTCAGCCCGACCTGGGGCGAGCTGACCTGCTGACCATGCTCGCCGAACTCACCGCGAAACCGGCCGACGAGGTCCCGGACCGGGTCGGCTCGATGGAGCTGGCCTGGCTCGTACACCTCGTCGAGCAGCGCTACCAGCGTCAGCTCGACCTCACCGACGACGACCTGGCCGGCATCCGTACCGTCGACGACGCCCTGGCGGTCCTGCGGGCGTCGTTGGCCGCTCCCGCAGATGGCTGAGCCGCCCGTCGTCCAGCTCACCGGTGTGCACGCGGTCAGCGCCCTCGGGCGGGGCGCCGAGGCGCAGCTCGCCGCCACGCCGGCCTTCGGACCGATCCGTCGCTTCGACACGAGCGCACGCCGGGTCACCGTGGCGGCCACCCTGCCCGAGGTCGGAACCCTCGCCGACGAGCTGGCCGACGCGATCGACGCGGCCTGCCGGACGGCCGGCCTGGACCGCGCCCGGCGTGCCGGGTGTGCGCTGCTGCTCGCCGTGCACGGCGGCCCGGCCCCCGGCGTGGAGCCGGTCCCGTCCGCGCTCGCCGGCCAGCTCGCCGCCCGGTGTGGGCTGTCCGCTCACACCCGGGTCTACACCAGCGCGTGCGTGTCGGCGAGTACGGCGGTCGCCGACGCCGCCACCCTGATCAGCCGGGGTGATCTGGACCGGGTGGTGGTGGCCGCCGGTTATCTCGTCGAGCCGGACCAGTTCGCGCTCTTCGACGCCGGCCGCGCCCTCGCCGACGACGGCGCGGTCCGCCCGTTCAGCGCTGGCCGCCGTGGGCTGCTGCTCGGTGACGGCGTGGCCGCCGTGGTGGTCGAGTCCCGCGCCGAGGCGCGGCGGGGCGCGGAGCCGGTGGCGACCGTCGCGGGCTGGGGACGCGCCGGGGACGCGTACCACCCGTGCCAGCCGGACCCGACCGGCGCCGGGCTGGCCCGCGCGGCCAGCGCCGCGCTGCGCCGGGCCGGGCTGCCGCCGCGGGCGATCGGGTACGTCAACGCCAACGCCACCGGCACCGCCCAGAGCGACGCCGCCGAGGCCGCGGCGCTGCGGCGGGCCCTCGACGGGTACGCCAACGAGGTGCCGGTCAGCTCGACGAAGGGGTTGCACGGGCACGCGTTGGAGGCGTCCGGGCTGCTCGAACTGGTGGTC
Organism: Micromonospora sp. NPDC049662; assembly: GCF_040675055.1. Classification (NCBI taxonomy): domain Bacteria; kingdom Bacillati; phylum Actinomycetota; class Actinomycetes; order Micromonosporales; family Micromonosporaceae; genus Micromonospora; species Micromonospora sp. NPDC049662. Next base: position 22,701 of record NZ_JBFAOC010000065.1, on the reverse strand, counting down.
ACGGCGATGGCGCTGCGGGCCGGCGAGTTGCCGGTCAACGCCGGCTGGCGGGGCCCCGACGAGGCGTGTCCGGTCAACGTCATCACGGCGGCGTCGCGCCGTGCGCCGGTGACCCACGCCCTGACCCTCAACTCCGCGTTCGGCGGCGCCAACACCGCGCTCCTGGTCGGCGCGCCATGACCACCCCCACCTCCCCGCGATCGTGCACTTTCTGCGCCGACGAATCCGGCGAAGAACGCGAATCCACAACAGAAACCGCAAGATCGCGGGAGGTGGGAGTGCGGGAGCTCGCGCGGGCGCGCTGGCCCGAGCCGGGGGACGGGGTCGTGCCGGGGGTGCCGGGGTTCGTGCACTCGGCGTTCGCGCCCACGGTCGTGGCGGTCGGCGAGCGGTGCCTGCGGCGGCGGTACGGGGACCAGCCGGTGCCGGAGGGGGTACGCACCGCGATCGTGCTGGTCAGCGCCAGCGGTGACCGGGCCAGCGCCGATCACGTCCGCGTGACGGTCGAGGCCGGCGGACGGATCGGGCCGCTGTTCTTCTACCAGTCCGTGCCCAACAGCGTCGCCGGGCACCTCGCGGCCCGCTGGGGACTGCGCGGCCCGGTGGTCTGCCTCAGCCCCACCGGCGACCCGTACGCCGAGGGCACCGCGCAGGCGGCACTACTGCACGACGACGGCGACGCCGACGAGGTGTTGCTGATCCTGATCGAACAGACGCCCGACCTGTCCACCGAGGCGGTCGCGGTGCTGCTGGGGGGAGGAGCACGACCATGAGGACACCGGGACTGCGCGGCCGGTTGGCCGCCGACACCGAGCTGGGCGCGGGCAACATGCTGGCCCGCGTGCTGGCGCACGGCGCCGACCCGGACGGGCCGGCGCTGACCTTCGACACCGCCGTCGACGGGCATCCGGCCGAGACGCCGCTCACGTTGGGTCAGCTCGACGAGCGGGTCGCCGCCCGCGCCGCGTGGCTGCACGAGCAGGGGGTACGCCCCCGCGACCCGGTTGCCGTCTGGGCCACCGCCGCCGCCGATATGGTGCTCAGCTTCCTGGCGCTGGCCCGGCTCGGCGCGATCCCGGCGCTGATGAACGGCAAGCTCCGCCCGGAGATCGCCGCCGAGTACATCCGTCGGCTGCGTGGTGTCGGGGTGCTCGCCGACGACGCGCACACCGCGTTGCTGGCCGGGCACGAGCTGGGCGTACCGGTGCTGGGCACGCCCGCGCGGGCCGGCACCGGCGACCCGGCGAAGGCCCCGCCGCACTACCGGCACCACCCGGACGACCCGATCGTGATCACCCACACCTCCGGGACGACCGGGGTGCCCAAGGCGGTGCTGCACTCCCACGCCAGCCTCTTCGCGGCCACCCGGCACCTGCTGAGCATGCCGCAGGCGCAGGGCACCAGCCGGATCCTCAACGCCCTTCCCGCACCGCACACCGCGACCGTGCTGATGGTCAACCAGGCGTTGGGTAACCGCGCCCAGATGTTCCTGCTCTCCGAGCAGGGCGGCGAGCGGGTCCTCGACGCGATCCAACGCTGGCGTCCCGACGGGGTGTTCGGTTTCTCGGTCACCTGGGCCGAGCTGGCCCGGTTCGACCTGTCCGGGTACGACCTGGACTCGGTGCGGCTGTGGTTCAACACCGGCGACTGCTCGCACGAGCCGCACATCCGCCGCCTCGTCGCAGTCGGTTGGCACGACACCGTCACCCGCGACGGGGTGGCGCGGGTGCCCGGCTCGCTGTTCATCGACGGGCTGGGCTCCAGCGAGATGGGGCACTCGATGTTCCACATCACCCACCGCGCCGACACCGACCGGTACGGCCGCTGCATCGGCCGGCCGTACCAGTTCACCAGGGTCGCGGTGCTGGACGCCGACGGCGAGCCGGTGCCGGTCGGCGAGGTGGGTTTCCTGGGTGTCGACTCGCCGTCGCTGTTCCGGGGCTACTGGAACGACTCGGCCACCACCTACCGGTTCCGCCAGCGTGGCTGGTACCTCACGGGCGACCTGGTCCGCGCCGACGCCGAGGGCCGGTACTACCACCTGGACCGCGCGGTCGACTCGGTCGACGCCGGGGACGGGCGGCGGTTCTTCACCGCGCTGTCGGAGGAGCGGATCCTCGCCACCTGCCCGGACGTCACCGACTGCACGGTGGTGATCGTCGCCGAGGGCGGGCGGGTGGTGACCGACGTGCTGCTGGAGTTGGCCGCCGGCGCCGACGAGGCCGAGGACCGCACCGAACGGGTGCGCGCCGCCCTCGGCGCGGACGTCGGCGCCACGCTGCGCCGGGTCGTGCCGGTACGCTCCGACGACATTCCGGTGACCGTGACCGGCAAGGTCCGCAAGGTGGCCCTGCGGGAGCGTTACCTCACCGAGGCCGCGTCGTGAGCGGGCGGGTCGGAGCGCCGGCGTGAGCGAGCGGAGCGAGCGAACCAAGCAGCTCAGCCGCTCGGAGTCTCGCGCCGGCGCGGAGCGAAGCGGAGCGCCGGCGTGAGCGCGCTGATCACCGGGATGGGCCTGTTCTCTCCGGTCGGGCGGGGCGTCGAGGAGACCTTCGAGGCGTTGACGACCGGGCGGTCCGGGCTGGCCCGCCCACCCGAGGGCCATCCGGCGTCGGGTTCGCTGGACGTCGCCGGTCTGCTGCCCGACATCGACCCGCGCAGCGTCCTGCCCGGCCCGGAGAGCCGGGTGTTGGACCGGACCGTGGTCCTGGCGCTGCTCACCGCCGCCGACGCGCTCGCGGACGCCGGCATCGAGGTGGGCCGCGACGTCGACCCCTCCCGGATCGGCGTGATCGTCGGCGGTGTCGGCGGGCTGGCCACCCTGGAGTCGCAGGTGCTGGCCCGTGCGGCGCGGGGACGGTCGGCGGTCAGCCCGTACCTGCTCACCGGCATCCTGCCGAACATGCCGGCGGCGCGGATCGCCATCGCGTACGGCATCCGGGGTTACAGCTCGTCGGTCGGCACGGCCTGCGCCTCGGGGGCCCAGGCGGTCGCCGACGCGGTCCGGCTGATCCGGTGCGGGGAGGCCGACGTGGTGGTCTGCGGGGCCAGTGAGGCGCCGCTCTTCCCGACCTTCACCGACACGTTCGGCAACGCGCGGGCACTGGCCCGCGCCGGCGGCGACCCGACCCGGGCGAGCCGGCCGTTCGACACCTCCCGCAGCGGGTTCGTGCTGGCCGAGGGGGCGGCGCTGCTGGTCCTCGAACGTGCCGAGCACGCCGCCGCGCGCGGCGCCCGGGGGTACGCCGAGGTGGCCGGTTACGGCGCGACCACCGACGCGTACCACCCGACCGCCCCGCGTCCGGACGGCGCGGGCGCGGCGGCGTGCATCCGGGGCGCGCTGCGCAGCTCGGGAGTGCCGGCGGCGGCGGTCGGCTACGTCAACGCGCACGGCACCGGCACGAAGCTCGGCGACATCGCGGAGACCACGGCCCTCGCGGACGTGTTCGGCGACGGTGGCGTGCCGGTCAGCTCCACCAAGGCGCTCACCGGTCACCTGCTCGGCGCGTCCGGGGTGTTGGAGACGGCGGCGACCGCGCTGGCGCTCGGTCGGGGGTTGCTGCCGCCGACGTACCACCTCGACGACCTGGACCCGGCCTGCCCGGGTGACCACATCCGGGGGACGCCCCGCCGGTCCGACGCGGAGTACGCGCTGACCAACTCGTTCGGGTTCGGCGGCCAGAACGTGAGCCTGGTGCTCGCGCGGGTCGCCGAGCCGAGGAGGTGAGCGACGCGCATCCCGGGCTGGGGGCGTCCGGACGGCAACACGGGCGAAGCATGGGGAAGGGCACGTGACGACATGGACATCCGTGGTATCGACCACATCGAACTCTACGTAGGCGACGCCCGACAGGCGGCGTTCTGGTTCAGCACCGCCGTCGGTTTCCAGCTCTGCGGGCAGGGCGGCCCGGAGACCGGGCTGACCGGGCAGCGCTCGCTGCTGCTCTGCCACGGCGACATCCGACTGCTGCTCACCTCGGGGCTGAGCGTCGACCATCCGGCGGCCCGGTACGTGCACCGGCACGGCGACGGCATCGCGGTCGTCGCCGTCGAGGTCGACGACGTCGTGGGCGCGTACGCCGAGCTGCTGGCCCGGGGTGCGACGGGCGTGACGCCACCGACCACCCGCACCGGCGCGGACGCCGAGGTGGTGACCGCCGAGGTGCAGGGCTTCGCCGACGTGCGGCACCGCCTGGTGCAGCGTCGGGGGAGTCGAAGCGAGTTCCTGCCCGGGGTGATCACGCCGACGCCGCCGGGGCCGGACGACGCCGAGGCGGTCCTCGCCGAGGTCGACCACCTGGCGGTGTGCGTGCCGCCCGGGGAACTCGACGGGACGGTCCGGCACTTCGAGGAGCTGTTCGGCTTCGCGCAGATCTTCGAGGAGCACGTCGAGGTCGCCGGCCAGGGGATGAACTCGAAGGTGGTGCAGAGCCCATCGGGCCGCGTCACCGTGGTCCTGCTGGAGCCGGACCGTACCCGCCGGCCTGGGCAGATCGACGCCTTCCTCGACCAGCATGCCGGTGGGGGCGTGCAGCACCTGGGGCTGCGCACCGACGACATCGTGGCGGCCGTGGAGTCCCTCGGACGGCGGGGGGTTCGCTTCGCCGGCACCCCCGGCGCCTACTACGACACCCTCCAGGCACGAGTGGGTCGGGTTGACGCTCCGCTGGACCGCCTGCGTGAGCTGGGGGTCCTGGTCGACTCCGACCACGGTGGACAGTTGTTGCAGATCTTCGCCGAGTCGATGCACGTGCGCCGCACGCTGTTCCTGGAGCTGATCGAGCGGCGGGGCGCGAGCGGCTTCGGCAGCGGCAACATCAAGGCGCTCTACGAGGCCAAGGAGCGGGAACTGGCCGCGCAGGGGGTGGGGGCGTGAGCGCGCTGACCGCCGCGGAGCAGGCGCTGCTGCCCTCCGACGAGGACGTGCGGCACTACGCCGAGCACGGCTGGTACCTGTCCAAGAAGATCTTCACCGATGACGAGGTGGAGGCGCTCGCCGCCGCCGCGCGGCGCTACTACGACGGCGAGCGGGATCGCCGGCTGCCGGTACGCCCACCGAAGCTCGCCTACTGGGAGCCGTCGAACGGGCCGGTACAGCGGCACAACGACTACGTCCACCACGAACACGACGGGCTCGGCGCGATCCTGCGCAAGCCGCTGCTCGGCGCGGTGGCCGCCCGCCTGGCCCAGGCCGACGAGATCCGTGTCTTCCAGTCCACCCTGATCCTCAAACCACCGATCGAGGGCGAGCCCAGCAACATCGTGCCCTGGCACTTCGACAAGCACTACTGGGCGTCCTCGTCGTCGGAGAAGATGCTCACCGCGTTCATCCCCCTGCACGACTGCGGGGAGGAGATGGGCACCATCACGATGGTCGACGGCTCGCACCTGTGGAAGGAGATCGGCGTCGACGACACCGTGGTGCGGCACTTCGCCGACCGGGAACGGAGCCAGCTCGAGGAGATGCTGGCCGAGAACGCCGCGCACAACGGCGCGGAGATCCGCAAGATCCCCATGGTGATCCCGAGGGGACACGTGAGCTTCCACCACTGCCGCACCTACCACGGCAGCGGCCCCAACGTCAGCGGTCGTCCCCGACAGGCGGTCTCGCTGCACCTGCAGGACGGCGACAACGCCTGGCGGGAGTATCCCCTCTCGGACGGCACGCTCGCCGCGTACAACCACGACGTGCTGGTCCGCCGCACCCACGAGGGGCGGCCGGACTACGCGGACCCCGACTACTGCCCGGTCATCTGGCGCGACCGCGCCCAGCAGGGAGGTTGACAATGTCACGGTACGACTGGGGTAGGACGCACCCGGGCATCGAGCGGCTGGAGGCGGCGGTGACCGAGCGCCGCGACGCCGTGGTCAAGCACCCGCTCTACGCCAACCTGGACACCCACCAGGCGCTGGTCACCTTCATGGAGCACCACGTCTTCGCGGTCTGGGACTTCATGTCCCTGTTGAAGTCGTTGCAGCGGCAGCTGACCTGTGTGAGCGTGCCGTGGATCCCCACCGGCCCGACCGGCAGTCGCCGGCTCATCAACGACATCGTCATGGTCGAGGAGAGCGACGAACTGGGCGAGGGCTACCTCAGCCACTTCGAGCTGTACGTGCGGGGCATGGCCGAGGCCGGCGCGGACACCACCGCCGTGAACGCCCTCGTCGACCTGCTGCGCGCGGGCCGGCCGGTGACCGACGCGCTCGCCGAGGCGGGGGCGCCGGCGGCGTCCGCCCGGTTCGCCGCGACCACCTGGCAGATCATCGAGTCGACCCCGGTGCACTGCCAGGCGGCGGCGTTCGCGTTCGGCCGCGAGGACCTGATCCCCGACATGTTCACCCAGGTCGTCACCGTCAACGAACGCAGCAACCGGCTGCACACGTTCGTCGACTACCTGGAACGGCACATCGAGGTCGACGGCGAGCAGCACACGCCGATGGCCATGCAGATGCTCGCCGACCTGTGCGGCGACGACGACGCCAGGTGGCAGGAGTGCGCCGACACGGTCAACACCGCCCTCGCCGCCCGCGCCCGGCTCTGGGACGACATCCTCGCCGCCATCAAGGGCCTGGCGTGAGCGACGCCGATCCGGTCCGGCTCTACCGCACGGTCCGGCTGATCCGCCGGTTCGAGGAGCGGGCGGTGGAGCTGGTCCACGGCGGGCAGATCGCCGGCGGCATCCACCCGTACCTCGGTCAGGAGGGGATCGCCGCCGGCGTCTGCGCCGCGCTGGGCGTCGACGACGTGCTCGCCGGCACCCACCGCGGGCACGGGCACGTGCTGGCCCGGGGCGCGGACCCGGCGCGGATGCTCGCCGAGCTGTGCGGCCGGGTCACCGGCCTCAACGCCGGCCGGGGCGGCTCGATGCACGCCGCCGACCTGCGCATCGGCGTGCTCGGCGCGAACGCGATCGTCGGCGCGTCCGGGGCGATCATCACCGGCGCGGTCTGGGCCCGCCGACGGCAGGGCCGGGACACCGTCGGCGTGAGCTTCTTCGGCGACGGCGCGGTCAACGAGGGGATGCTGCTGGAGGCGTTCAACCTGGCCGCGCTCTGGCGGGTGCCCGTGCTGTTCGTCTGCGAGAACAACGGCTACGCCACCACCATGCCGGTCGGCGGCGCGGTCGCCGGCAGCATCGCCGGCCGCGCCGCCGCCTTCGGCATCCCGGCCGTCCAGGTCGACGGCCAGGACCCCGAGACGGTACGCACCGCCGCGTCCGCCGCCGTCGCGCGGATGCGCGCCGGCGGCGGCCCGGAGCTGATCGAGGCCCGTACCTACCGCTTCGACGTCCACCACACCTTCGAACACGCGGTACGCCTCGACTACCGGCCGCCCGACGAGGTGACCCGGGGTCGGTCCCGGGACCCGGTGGACATCCAGGGCGCCCGGCTCACCGACGGCGACCGGGCAGCCGTGGACGCCGAGGTCGAGGCGACCCTCGACGAGGCGGTGCGGTTCGCCCTGGCCAGCGCGCACCCCGAGCCGGCCGACGCGCTCGCGTACCTGTACGCCAGCGGCCTGACCGTCCGCACCGGAGGTGGTTGAGGTGCCCCGACTGTCGTACCGGCGGGCGTTGACCCGGGCCCTCGCCGACGAGCTGGCCCGCGACGAGACGGTGTTCCTGCTCGGCGAGGACGTCCAGGTCGGCGCGTCGCTGGTGACGACCGGGCTCGCCAAGCGGTTCGGGACCGACCGGGTCCGCGACACACCGCTGTCCGAGCAGGCGTTCACCAGCTTCGCCACCGGGGCGGCGCTGGCCGGGCTCCGGCCGGTGATCGAGTTCCAGATCCCGTCGCTGCTGTTCCTCGTCTTCGAGCAGATCGTCAACCACGCGCACAAGTTCCCGCTGATGACCGGCGGGCAGTGCGCGGTGCCGGTCACCTACCTGGTGCCCGGTTCCGGGTCGCGCACCGGCTGGGCCGGGCAGCACTCCGACCACCCGTACAGCCTCTTCGCCCACGTCGGCGTGGTCACCGTCGTACCGTCCACCCCGGCCGACGCGTACGGCCTGTTGGTCACCGCGATCCGGCACGACGACCCGGTGGTCGTGTTCGCGCCGGCCGGCGCGATGGACGTCCGGGACGATGTCGCCGAGCTGGAACCGGTGCCGCTGGGGCGGGGCCGGGTGCACCGACCCGGCGACGACGTCACCGTGGTCGCGGTCGGGCACCTCGTGCACGACGCGCTCGCCGTCGCCGACGAGCTGGCCGACGAGGTGTCGGTGGAGGTCTTCGACCCGCGCACCCTCTATCCGTTCGACATCGACGGCGTCTGTGAGTCGGTGACGCGTACCGGCCGCCTCGTCGTCATCGACGACGCCAACCGCTCCTGCGGCTTCGCCGCCGAGGTCATCGCCTCGGTCGTCGAGCGGGTACGGCTGCTCGCCCCACCGCGCCGGGTGACCCGACCCGACGGCGCGGTGCTGCCGTTCGCCCCCGCCCTGGACCGGGCCGTGCAGCCCGGTCGGGAGCAGCTCGCCACCGCCATCCACCTGACCATGAAGGACGGCTCATGATCGACCCGAACTATCCCTGGCCGTCGGCTGACGGAGCGTGGACGGACCTGCCCGAGCCGGCCCGCCGGGCCATGGTGGCCACCGGCGCAGCCGCCTGGGAGCGCGTCTTTCACGGCCGGGCCACCTACAACAAGCAGTGGCGGCTGGCCCGCCCCCCGGTGCTGGCCGCCGACACCTGGCGGGAGCTGAACGACGTCTGCGACCGGCTGGCCCAACTGATCCTGGAAGCCTGCCGCCGCCGGGTGGACACCGCCGGCGAGCTGCGCCGGTTGCTCGGCGTTCCGGCGGGGGAGACCCGCCTGCTGGACGAGTCGGAGCCGCTGACCGAGGCGCTGCTGGCCGCGTACCGGCCGGATGTGATCTTCACCGACGGCGTGCCGAAGTTCGTGGAGTACAACATCGACAGCAGCCTCGGGGGAGGGTTCGACGCCGACACCGTCATCCAACGGTTCGCGCAGCTCTACACCGAGCACGGGCTCCTCGACGGCCTGCCGCTCCGGGCCGCGCCGTCCCTGCTGGACCAGCGGTTCGTGGCGATCCGCGACGAACTCGACCTGCCCGAGGGCGCCCGGCTGGCCCTGTTGATGGACTTCGACGCCGACTACCCGGGCCTGGACGATCCGGAGACGTTCATCCGGATCCTCAGCCCGCTCGCCGTCCGGGCCCGGGACTTCGGCCTCGACCTGGTCATCGCGCCCCTGTCCAGCGCCACCCTGGACGCCGACGACCGCCTGGTCGTGGACGGCGCGCCGGTCGACGCGCTGTTCCGGCTGTTCGTGCCCAACCGGGTCACCCCGACCGCCGGTCTGGACGCGGTGGCCGGCGCCCTCGCCGCCGGCACCCTGCCGATGTACGTGTCGTCGGCGGCCTGGCTGCTCGGCAACAAGACCACCTTCGCCTGGCTGTGGGAGGACGTCGACACCCTGCCCGCCGACGACCGGACGCTGATCCGCCGGCACGTGCCGTACACGGTGCCGTTGACCGTCGCGGTGCTCGACCGGGCGATCGCCGAGCAGGCCTCGCTGGTGGCGAAGCCGGCGGACGGCTCGGCTGGGCACGGCGTGCTGATCGGCCCCGAGCTGAGCCCGTCGGACTGGGTCGAGGGTCTGCGGGCGGCCGTCGACCGGGGCGGGGCGATCCTGCAGCAGTACCTGCCGGCCGACCGGGTGCCGATGGACTTCGTGCAGATCGAGACCGGCGAGACGGTCACGGCCGACGTCCCGTACAGCCTGGCCCCGTACCTGTTCGGCCGAACGGCCTCCGGCGGCCTGGCGCGGGTCGGCTACCCCGGTGGCGACGGCATCCTCAACCTGGCCCACGGAGTCCTCCTAACCGGAATCCTCCTGTACAACTAACCCGGTCCTTTCTGCGTCGATCATGAAGTTGTTGCCTCGACACGCCGATGACGGCGGCGATAACTTCATGATCAACGAGGTCGGGGTGAGCCTCGGAGGTGGCGGGACAGGGCACGGAGGGTTTCGGCCGTCGCTATCGCGTCGCTGCGGCCGCTGCCGTGGCGGCCATCGGTGCTGTAGAGGGTCGCGTCGGCCGTGAGCGGATGGTCGGTGAGGTGTACGTGGATTGTTCCGAGGTGTTCGGCCAACCGTCCCGTGTGGGCGGAGAGGCGGCGCATCCGCTCGCCTAGGCCGGCCCACATGTGCTCGGGGACGGCCGGGCTGTGCGACACGTCGAACATGCCAATCGTGATCACGTCCGCGCCCACGTCCCGCAACGCCTCGATCATCGCGGTCAGCTCGACGTCGACCGCGTCCGCGTCGTACGCCGGATGGAAGGCGTCGTTGCCGCCGCAGACCACCAGCGCCAGGTCCGGTTCGGCGACGAGCGCGGGAGCGAGCTGGGTGGCCCGTACCTGGTGTGCGCGCAGACCGCGCCGGCCCAGATTCACGTACGCCAGCTCGGGGCGTACGGCCCTCAGCTCGGCGGCGAGGCGGTCGACCCACTGCACGTCCGGGTAGCCCGGTGTCGGCTCGCACATGCCCTCCACGACGCTGTCGCCGAGTGCCACGAACCGTCGCCACGGGTGGTCGTGCAGCAGTTCGGCGGCCTCGCCGGGACGCAGGCAGTACGGGTCCGTCGATTCGCTCGGCGTCGATGGCATGCCGGCACGCTAGCCGACCACCGCCTCCTCGGCCAGGCTCACCTCGGCCAGGTACACGCAGGTTCGCTCCTCGTGCGAGGAGTAGTAGCTGACCCACAGCCGGTCGTCGTGCCACACCAGACCGGGGTAGCTGGTGTCGCCGCCGGAGGGCAACGCGACCAGCTCGGTCAGCTCACCGCGCTCCTCGTCGACGGCGCAGATCGCGGTGCGGACGTCGCCGTCGAGCAGGCGTACGCCGGCGATCAGCCGCCCGTCGGGCAGCCGCCGCAACGAAGGGCCGCCGACCCGGACGCCAAGGTCGGTCCAGGTCCACTCGCGGTACGGCGGGTGCGCCCGACCGAGCCGCGCGGTGGCGTCGTCGCCGTCGCGGCGTAGCAGACAGTGCGCGGTGCCGTCCGGGGCGAAGGCCAACCCGGACTCGTTGGGGTAGCCGCCCTCGAACAGCGTCGGCACCCACGGCCGCAGGTCGAGCCCGTCGACGCTGCGGTAGAGCCGGGCGAACCTCGGCCCCCGGGTGGCGTAACCCACGCCGTACATGGCGTCGTCGTGCCAGGCGGCCTGCCACACCCACACGTCCGGCTCACCGACCGGCGTGGGCTCACCCCAGGTGTGGCCGTCGTCGGACATCCAGGACAGTGTCGTGAACGTCCCGGTCCGGGTCGCGGCCAGCAGTTGCAGCCGCCCGTCGGGGCGTGCCACGAACCGTGGGTCGCGCAGGTCGCCGGCCGCCCGGATGACGGCAGCGGACCTCCACGCCCGTGCGTCCGTAGAGGTCAACACCCGGATCACGCCGTCGTCGGAGAGGTGGCCGTCGGCCTCGCGGAACGCGCAGAACCACGTACCGGCATGCCGGACGAGGTCGGTGAACGCGCTGTGCGGCGCGCTGTCGCCGATCCGGTGTACGGCGACGACCTCGGCGCTGGTGCGACGGGTGGATGACGACGTCATGCGCGACGGGCCTCCTGGCGCTGGTGGGCGGAACGTCCCGGTGACGACGGACGACGCTAGCCGCCGCCGTCGACGCCCGGACGGCCGTGCGGCGAACGCAGGACGAACGATGGCGTGTCGGAAAGGCGTCGTTGGCGGTGGCGTCGGCGCGCTGGGCCGGGGCCGGTGGCGGCGGCCGGTCACGATGACGGTGGGACGCGGCGGTCGGGAGGTGGCAGCGTGCTCACATCGTTGCTGCAGCAACTGGCCAGCAAAATCGTCGAGGAGATCCTCAAGAGGGTCGTCGAGTGGCTCGCGCCGAAGGCGCTGGGGTCGGTGCCGCACGCCGCCTCGCCGAACTGCCCGCGCTGCGGCGGGTACGGGGTGGCCCGCTGGACGCCCGGCGGGGTGTGGCCGCTCTTCGTGCCGTCCCTGCTCACCTTCACCTGGGGCTTCGCCGGTCTGCTGCTCGGCGTGCCGGTGCTGCTGTTGACGGTGGTCGGCGCGGTGGTGTCCGGCGCGGTGACGCCGGCCCTGGTGGTCCTGCTGGGACTGCCGGTCGTCGCCACCGTCATGCTCCTGGGCGCGTTCGGGCTGGCCCACTACCACAGCTACCCGCCGAAGCGTTGCCACCGCTGCCACGGGAGCTGGCCCCGGCGGACGCGCGAGGAGTACCTGCGGTCGGCCCAGCCGGTGTTCGCCTGCGCCTGCGGTCAACGGCTGCGGGTGCCCCGGACCGTCGCGTCGCGGCTGCGCTGCCCGCGCTGCCACGCCGAACACGCCACCCCGGCGGCGGCCGGCCGCTGACGCTCAGGGGCGCTCGGCGAGCAGTTCGTCGATCACGCGGCGGGAACCGGCGGGGTCGGGACCGTCCAGGGTGATCAGCGCCTTCCACAGGGCCCAGCCGCGCCCGCGCGCCCAGGTGCCCGCGTCGACGTCGAGCGCGTCGCGGAAGGCGGCCCGGCTGTCGCCGTGCAGCAGGGTCCAGGCGATCACCGTGTCGCAGGCGGGATCGCCGACGCCGCAGCAGCCGAAGTCGATGACGGCGGCGAGCCGGCCGTCGCGGACCAGCAGATTGGCGTACGCGACGTCGCCGTGGAACCACACCGTCGGGCCCGACCAGGTGGCATCGAGCGCGTCCTGCCAGATGGCGGTGACCGGGTCGACGTCGAGCCGGTCGCGGTGTGTCTCGATCGCCGCCCGGGTCTCGGCGTCGTAGGTGGACAGCGGTCCTCCCCGCCAGAAGCTGTGCGGGCCGGCCGCGGGGCCGTCGGCGGCGTCGACGGCGCGCAGGGCCCGCAGGAAGGCGGCGAGGTCCGTCGCGAACCGGGTCAGGTCGTCGATCCGCTCGGGGCGCGCGGTGTGCCCGTCGATCCAGCGGTACACCGACCAGGGGTACGGGTAGCCCGCTCCCGGCCGGCCCTGGGCCAGCGGCACGGGGATCTCCAACGGGAGGGCTGCGCGGAGCACCGGCAGCCACCGCTGCTCCTTGGCTACCTGAGCTACATACCCCTCGTCGCTGGGCAGCCGCACGGTCATCTCGTCGCCCAGGCGGAAGGTGCGGTTGTCCCAGCCGCCGACCTCGACGGGGCGTACGGGCAGGTCGGCCCAGCACGGGAACTGCTCGGCGACCAGGTGCCGTGCCAACGCGACGTCGATCAGTGGGGCGGCCGGCTCGTCGGTGTGCGGTGCGGGTGCGCTCATCCGCCCGAGCCTGCGGGCGCCGTTCCCCGTGCGCAACCCAGTTTCGCGGTCAGGACGTGGTGACCGGGGTGGGCCGCGACGGTGTGGTCATCCGGGCCAGTAGGGGCAGCGCGGTGACCGACAGGCAGGCCGCCGCCATCAGCAGCAGCGCCGGGGTGAGGCCGAACGCGTCCACCGACCAGCCACCGAGGAGCGCGCCGACCGGCAGGCCGACGAAGGCCAGCGAACCGGCGATGCCGAGCACCCGGGTCTGCAGGTCCGGTGGCACCCGCTCGTACAGCGCCACCCCGAGCAGCGGGTTGACCGCCGCGATGCCGATCCCGGACAGGAAGGTCACCACGAGGACGACCGGCAGTTCGTCGCTGATCGCCAGGGCGACCAGTCGGGGTGTGCCGGCGACCGTCGCCCCGATCAGGAACGTCAGCCGGCCGGGCAGCCGGGGCCCGAGCGCGGTGAACGCCACGTTGCCCAGCAGCGCGCCCGCCGAGAAGGCCGCGAGCACGAGCCCGAGCCCGCTCGGACCGTGTAGTTCGCGGGCGACCCAGAACGGGATGTAGACGGCCACGCTCGCGTTGGCCACCATGTTCAGCGCCGAGACGACCACCAGCATGCCCAGCAGCGGCCGGTCCCGACCGAGGTAGCCGAAGCCGTCCCGCAGCGCGCGGAGGTAGCCCACCGGCGCGGCGGGCGTCGCCGGGGCGGCCGGCGGGCGAACCAGGAGACCGATGAGCAGCGCGCAGATCGCGAAGCTGGCCGCGTCGATGAGGATCGCCTGGGTCACCCCGAACGCGGCGATCAGCACACCGCCCACGGCCGCGCCGAACAGCGTCACCACCCGGCTCAACCCGTCGTACGCCGAGGTGAGGCGGATCAGGGGCACCCCGGCGGCCTCGGCGACCGGCCGGAACATGACGTGCTTGACCCGGTCGCCGATGCCGCGCAGCGCCCCGGCAACCGCGACCAGCGCCACCAGGGGAGCGAAGCCCAGCCACGGGGTGAGCGCGACGACGACCATCGCCAGGGCGCTGCCGGCGTCGCAGAGGATCGACGTCCGGCGCAGGCCGATCCGGTCTGCCCAGGGCGTGCCGAGGGCACTGGACAACAGGTACGGAAGTGTCTCGGCGAACGCGACCAGACCCATCTTCGTCGGGCTGCCGGTGGTGACCAGCACCAGCCAGGGGATGGTCACCACCGAGATGCGGGTGCCCAGGTTGGAGATCAGGTCCGCGCCGACCAGGACGACCAACTGCCGGCGGGGGGTCACGCCCCGACCGCCGCCGCCCGCCGCGCGGCGTACTCGGCGCGCAACGCCCGCTTGTCCACCTTGACCGACCGGTTCACCGGTAACCGGTCGACGAACTGCACCCCGACCGGCGCCCACATCTCGTTCAGGTCGGCGGCCACCAGGTCGATCAACTCCGTCGCCGTGACCGTCGCGCCCGGCGCGGGCACCACGTACGCGTACGGCGCCTCGCCGACCTCGTCGTCCGGCACGCCGATCACGGCGGCCGCCCGCACCTGCGGGTGCCCCGCCAGCACGTCCTCGATGGGGCGGCAGAAGATGGCCCAGTTCCGCCGGTGCGTCACGATCATGTCGTGCGCCCGGTCGACCAGGTAGAGGTAGCCGTCCTCGTCGAGGTGGCCGATGTCGCGGGTGCGGACCCAGCCGTCGACGAGCGTCTGCGCGGTCAGCTCGGGCTGCCCGTGGTACCCGGCGAAGCTCAGCCGGCTCCGCACCCACACCTCGCCGTCCTGGCCCGGCGGCAACACCACGCCGTCGTCGTCGCGGATCTCGATCCGCACGTCGCCGTAGGGACGCCCGCAGGAGCGCAGCCGCTCCGGGTGCTCCGGGTCGTCGGTCAGGCCGGGCAGCGCGGTGATCACGACGGCCTCGCTGAGGCCGTACACGATGCGCAGCACCGGGCCGAACCGCGCGATGGCCTGGCGCAGCCGGGCGGGCGCGGCGGGCCCGGCGCCCACGTTGAACATGAACATGGCCGAGAAGTCGGCGTCCACCAGCGTCGGATGGTCCAGCAGCTCGTAGAGCATCGGCGGGGTCACGAAGGTGGAGTTGATCCGCTCCCGTTGCACGGTCGCCACGAACGCCGTCGGGTCCCAGTCGTCGCGCAGGAACAGCACGCCGCCGGTGAACAGGTTGAACAGGGTGGTGATCTGGCCGCTGGCCAACCACATGGGCGAGTGCGACAGATGCCGCAGCAGCGGGAAGCCGGCGGCGCGGAAGTCGGCCGCGAGGGTGAGGATCTGGGCGTAGAAGCTCTCGGTGTGGTGCACCAGCTTCGGGGCGCCGGTGGTGCCGCTGGTCTGGAGGAACGACTCCGGCGCGCGGACCTCCGTCGTCGGCGGCACGGAACCGCCCGGGTCGGCGGTGAGGTCCGGGCCCGCACCGCCGGGGCCCAGGCAGCACACCGGTACGCCGGGCAGCGCGGCGGCCAGCTCCGGCCCCAGGCTGGCCGGGTCGCGGGCGTCGTAGACCAGGGCGTCGGGGCGGGCCAGCCGGACGAACTCGTCGACCTCCCGGCGGGCGGTGACCGGGGCGACCCACATCGTCCGGCACCCGAGCAGGTGCAGCGCGAGCTGGAGCAGCGGCCCCTCCACGGCGTTGCCCATGGTCACCAGCACCGCCGCGCCCGGCCGTACGCCGTGCCCGGTCAGCGTCGCGGCCATCGCGCGTACCCGCGCGGCGGCCTCGGTGTAGGTCAGGCGGCGGCCACCGCCGACCAGCGCCTCCCGATCGCCGAAGTCGGCGAACAGGTCCAGCGCCCGGTCCACATAGGTCGCGTGTCCGGGTCCGTCAGTCATCCGGCAAACCCCCATCGCAGGAGAGCGGCGGTCTCCGGGTCGGTTTCCCGGTGACGTCGCGGGCGGTGGGCGCGCGTTCGGCGACCGCACCGCCGCCGCCTGCGAGCCTAGGCCGACGGAGACGTGCCGGGACCGGGCCGACGGGCGAAACCGCAGGCCCGGCGGACATTTGATCGCGTCGATCAGTTGATTGACGCCCGTCATCGGCGGCGGCTAGGTTTCTGGACCATCGTCCAGGCGGGAGCCGTCAGCGGACGGCCCTGGGCTGCCACACGATGGAGGTTCCATGTCGACCCCGAAGAGATGGCATGTCGTCACCGCCCTCGCGGCGCTACTGGTCACCGGAACACCCGCCGTCGTCGCCATCGCCGGCGGATCCTCCACCGTCGCCGATCGTCCGGACCGGGGCGAGTGGGCGGGCAGTTGGGCCGCGGCGGTCACCCGGGGCAACTCGGTCGGCCTGACCAACACCGGTCTGAACGACCAGAGCGTCCGGATGGTCGTGCACGTCTCGGTGGGCGGCCCGGCGCTGCGCGTACGACTGAGCAACCTCTACGGCGAACAGTCCGTTCGGGTGGGTCGCGCCACCGTCGCCCGACCGAACACCGCCACCGTCGACGACGTCTCCGACATCGACCCGGCCTCGCTGCGCCCGCTGACCTTCACCGGCGCCGCCTCGGCGACCATGAACCGGGGCGCCGAGCTGCTCAGCGACCCGCTGACCTTCGCCGTCGCCGACGACAGCGACCTGGTGATCACCCTGCACTTCCCGACGCCGACCGGGCCGACCACCTTCCACGGGCAGTCCCAGCAGACCAACTTCATCGGCGCCGGTGACCTGACCGGGGCGGCCGACGGAGCCGGTTTCACCATCCGGCCCACCTGTTGCTGGTTCTTCCTGTCCGGCGTCGACGTGCAGCGCAAGGGCACCCCCGGGGCGCTGGTCGTGCTCGGCGACTCCATCGGGGACAGCAACGGCAGCACCGTCAACGCCAACCGCCGCTGGCCCGACCTGCTCGCCGACCGGCTGCTCGCCGACCGGCCCGACCGTCGCACCCCGGGCGTGCTCAACCTGAGCCTGGCCGGCAACCGCCTCAACCACGAGGGCACCGAGCCGGGCGCGGGCGACTACCCCGGCTACTTCCAGCTCGGCCCGAACGCGGCGGCCCGCCTCAACGAGGACGTCTTCGCCCAGACCGGGGTGCGGACCGTCGTCACCCACCTCGGCATCAACGACATCTGGATGTCCAACGACTCGTCCGAGGCGATCATCGCCACCCTGCGGCAGATCAACCAGCAGCTCCAGCAGCGCGGCCTGACCAGCCTGGTGGCCACGCTGACGCCGTACGAGGGGCACGGCGCGCCAGGTGTGTGGACGCCGGAGAAGGAGGCCACCCGGCAGGCCGTGAACGCGTACCTGCGCGGCAGCCGGGAGTTCGACGGACTGCTCGACTTCGACCGGGTGCTGCGTGACCCGGCCAAGCCCAGCCAACTGCTGCCCGCGTACGACTCGGGTGACCACATCCACCCGAACGACGCCGGCAACAAGGCGATGGCCGACGCCGTGCCGATACGGCTGCTCGGTCTGTGACACCGCCGGGGGCGGCGGGCCACCCCGCCGCCCCCGGAGCACCGACATCCTGGGGAGGAGTACGTCGTGACGGTGCAGGACCTGCTCACCGGCCTCTACAGCGAAGAGGGCCGCCAAAATCCGTACCCGTGGTACGCCCGCCTGCACCGGCTCGGGCCGGTCAGCGCGGTGCCGCCGCGCGCCGAGCACCGCACCGTGGCGGCGGTGGCGGTCGGCTACGACCTGATCGACGCGATGCTGCGCGATCCACGGTGGACCAAACAGCCACCGCCGGGCTGGGAGGAGCACGAGATCCTGCGCACCTTCCAGACGTCGATGATGTTTATCAATCCGCCCGACCACACCCGGATGCGGCACGTCTTCTCGCGTACGTTCACGCCCCGTCGTCTCGGCGCGTTGGAGCCGGTGATCCTGCGCGTCGTCGACGAGCTGCTGGACCGGATGGCCGACGCCGGCGACAGTGTCGTCGACTTCGTGGCCGACTTCGCGTACCCGATTCCGGCGCTGGTCATGGCCGAGTTCATCGGCATCCCGGCGGGGGAGTTGACCTGGTACCGGGATCGGGTGGAGCGTATCGACGAGTTCCTGGACGTGGCCGGCAAGACCCCGCAGCGGCTGGCCGCCGCGAACACCGCAGCGCAGGAGCTGCGGGCGTTCTACCGGGAGCTGCTGGCGCACCGCCGCCGTACGCCCGGCGAGGACCTGATCAGCGCTCTGGTCGAGGCGGTCGGTTCGGGCGAGGTGGAGCTGACCGAGGAGGAGCTGATCAGCAACCTGATCGTGCTGTTCAACGCCAGCTTCGTCACCACCGTCTACATGTTCAGCAACGGCCTGCCGCTGCTGCTGGCCCACCCGGGGGCGGTCACCGCGCTGCCCACCGACGAGGCCCTCGCCGCCGGGTGCGTCGACGAGGTGCTGCGCCTGCAGAGCCCGGTGCACTTCCTCGCCCGGGCCGCGCCCGAGGACACCGTGCTGGCCGGCGTGCCGGTCGCCGAGGGGGACAACGTGCTCATCATCATCGGCGCGGCCAACCGGGACCCGGCGCGGTTCCCCGACCCGGACGTCTTCAACCCGACCCGCGCCGGACCGCCGTCACTGGCCTTCGGGGTGGGCCTGCACTTCTGCCTCGGCGCGGCGGTGTCCCGGCTGGAGGGACGCCTCGCGCTGCCCCGCCTGTTCGCCCGGTTCCCCCGGCTCGCGGTCACCGAGACCCCGACGTACAGCGGCAGCCTCTTCCTGCGCGGCATCGACAAGCTGCTGGTCAGCACCGGCGGATAGGAGATCAGCATGGCCCTGCACCCGGAGGTGGCGGCCTACCGCGCCGCCCGCGCCGCGGCGGGCACGCCGCCGCTGTACACGCAGACCCTCGCCGAGGCGCGCGCCGCGGACCTGGCCGCGATCCGCGCCGGCGGCGGCGCGGTCGAGCAGGTCGCCGAGGTACGCGACGAGCACATTCCCGGTCCGGGTGGTGACCTGCCCATCCGGGTGTACCGGCCGGCCGGGTCGGGTCCGCTGCCCACCCTGCTGTACTTCTTCGGCGGCGGCTGGACCCTCGGCAGCATCGACACCGCCGACGGGATCTGCCGTCGGCTGGCCAACGCGGTGCCCTGTCAGGTGGTGACCGTCGGCTACCGGCTCGCCCCGGAGCACCCCTTCCCGGCCGCCGTGCACGACTGCCACGCCGCGACCGTCTGGATCGCCGAGAACGCCGACCGGTTCGGTGTGGACCCGACGCGGCTGGCGGTGGGCGGGGACAGCGCCGGCGGGAACCTCGCCGCCGCCGTGACCCTGCTCTGCCGCACGGACGGGCCCGCGCTGGCCGCGCAACTGCTCGTCTACCCGAACACCGACATCGGCGGCGAGGCGTCCGGCCCGGTCGGCGACGACCCGACCCTGTTCAACCGTCACTCGGTGGCCTGGTACCGGACGCACTACCTCACCGACGCGGAGCAGGCGCGGGACCCGCTGGCGTCGCCGCTGCGCGCCGACGACCTGTCCGGCCTGCCGGCGGCCCTGGTGATCACCGCCGAGCTGGACCCGCTGTGCGCCGAGGGGCAGCGCTACGCCGAGCGGTTGGACGCCGCCGGCGTGACCGTCCGTGCCGACCACTACCCGGGCATGATCCACGGGTTCTTCGCCATGCCCGGGGTGTTCACCGACGGCCGGCGCGCGCAGGACAGCGCCGCGGCGTTCCTGCGGGACCGGTTCGGTGTGTCGTCGAATCGGGAGGCGGCGCCGGCCCAGCCGGAGGGCACGGGGGTACGCGGTGGTTGAGCGGGTGCTGGCCGACCGGCCGGTGACGTTCGCCGACTACCAGGAACAGGCTCGGGCGGTGCTGGCCCCGGACGTGTGGGACTACGTCGCTGGCGGCGGCGCGGCCGAGGTGACCCTGGCCGCCAACCGCACCGCGCTGGACCGGGTCGCCGTGCTGCCCCGGGTGCTGCGCGGCAGGGATGCGGTGGACACCGGCGTACGGCTGCTCGGTGAGCCGTACGCGCTGCCGGTCGGGGTGGCGCCGATGGCCTACCAGCGGCTCGTACACCCGGACGGCGAGGCAGGCCTCGCGACGGCGGCCGGCGCGGCCGGCGTGCCGTTCGTGGCGAGCACGCTGAGCAGCACGCCGATCGAACAGATCACCGCGACCGGCGCCCACGTCTGGTTCCAGCTCTACTGGCTGCGGGACCGGGCCCTGGTCCGCGACCTGCTGGACCGGATCGTGGCAGCGGGCTGCCGTGCCCTGGTCGTCACCGTGGACGTCCCGGTGCTCGGCCGACGCCCCCGCGACCTGCGCAACGCGTTCCGGCTGCCGCCGGACGTGGTCGCCGCGAACCTGCCGTACGGCAGGGACACGCTCGCCCACGCGGGCGTCCCCGGCGTCTCGGCGATCGCCGCGCACACCGACGCGTCGTTCGAGGCGGCCCTGCGCTGGGCGGATCTGGCCTGGCTGCGCGAGCACGTCGACCTGCCGCTGGTCGTCAAGGGGGTGCTGGACCCCCGTGACGCGGTCGAGGCGGTACGGATCGGGGCGGACGCGGTGGTGGTGTCGAACCATGGAGGCCGGCAGTTGGACGGCGCCCCGGCCAGCGTCACCATGCTGCCGGAGGTCGTCGACGCGGTCGGCGACGGTGCTCAGGTGCTGCTGGACAGCGGGATCCGGGGCGGCACCGACGTGCTGCGGGCGCTGGCGCTGGGCGCGGCGGGCGTCCTGGTCGGCCGGCCGCTGCTCTGGGCGCTGGCCGTCGGGGGGCGGCGCGGCGCGCAGGACGCGTTGGCGCTGCTCGCCGCCGAGGTGCGGGACGCGCTCAACCTCGCCGGCTGCGCCGACCCGGCGGCGGCGGCCGGGCTACGGACCCTCCGGACGGGCTGAGCCGGTGGACGCCACCGAACCGGCCGACCTCACCGTCGCCGATCTGCACCCCGCGCTCGGCGACCCGGCGCTGACCTCGATGAACTTCCTCAACGAGGTGTCCGAACGGTATCCGGCGGCGGTGTCGCTCGCGGCCGGCCGCCCGTACGAGGAGTTCCTCGACGTCGCCGCGGTGCACCGGCACCTGGACACGTTCCACCGGCACCTCGTCGACGAGCGGGGGCACTCGCCCGAGCAGGCACGCCGGTTGCTGATGCAGTACGGCCGGACCAAGGGCATCGTGCACCACCTGGTCGCCCGGAACCTCGCCCTCGACGAGGGGATCACGGTCGACCCGGAGACCGTCGTGGTGACCGTCGGGTGTCAGGAGGCCATGTTCCTGGTGCTGCGGGCGTTGCGGACCGGCCCGACGGACGTGCTGCTGGCGGTCGCGCCGACCTATGTCGGGCTGACCGGGGCGGCCCGGCTGGTGGACCTGCCGGTGTGGCCGGTCGCCGGTGGACCGTCCGGGGTGGACCTGGGCGACCTGCGGGCCCAGGCCCGCCGCGCCCGCCAGGCGGGCCTACGGCCCCGCGCCTGCTACGTGATGCCGGACTTCGCCAACCCGTCCGGGACCAGCATCGACGTCGCCGACCGGCAGCGGCTGCTGGCGCTGGCCGCCGAGGAGGACCTACTGCTGCTGGAGGACAACCCGTACGGGCTGTTCGCCGTCGCCGACGGGCCGCGTCCGCCCACGCTGAAGGCGCTGGACACCGACCGGCGGGTGGTCTACCTCGGCTCCTTCGCCAAGACGGTGCTGCCCGGGGCCCGGGTCGGTTACGTGGTCGCCGACCAGCGGGTGGCCGGACCGGACGGCCGCGTCGGGCCGCTCGCCGACCAACTCGCCATGATCAAGAGCATGGTCACCGTGAACACCTCACCGCTCGCGCAGGCGGTGATCGGTGGGCGGCTGTTGGAGCACGGGTGCAGCCTGGTGCCCGCGAACACCCGGGAGCGGGCCGCGTACGCCCGCAACCTGCGCCACCTGGTGGCCGGCCTGGCCCGGCGTTTCGCGGACCGGCCGGAGGTGCGCTGGACGGTGCCGGCCGGCGGGTTCTTCGTGGTGGTGACCGTGCCGTTCGTCGTCGACGACGCGTTGCTGGACATCTCGGGGCGGGACTACGGCGTGCTGTGGACGCCGATGGCGCACTTCTACGACGACACCGCGCCGGTGCGCGCGCTGCGGCTGTCGGTCAGCGCGGTGACGCCGGAGCAGATCGACGTCGGGTTGGACCGACTCGCCGCCCTCGTCACCGACGAGCTCCTGCGTGGACGGTCATAATGGGCCGCATGGTTGCCTGGGAGTACGCCCTGCTCGTTCGTCGCTATCAGGGACAGGGTCGCAATTTCACCGTCTCGTTCGTCTGGTACGGCCCGGACGGGTCCCGTAAGGACATCACCGCCTACGGCGACACGGCCATCGCGCACCTCAACCGCGCCGGCCGCGAGGGCTGGGAGCTGGTCTCAGCGGCCGAGGACGTCAACAACGTCCAGGGCAGCACCGAAGTCCACCGCTACCACCTAAAACGCCCCCTGAACTAACCCCCACCCACGCCCCCCCCCCCCCCCCCCCCCCCCCCCCCCCCCCCCCCCCCCCCCCCCCCCCCCCCCCCCCCCC
>NZ_JBFAOC010000064.1:0-35147 GCF_040675055.1 Micromonospora sp. NPDC049662 | reverse complement strand
GGCAGCCGGGCGACGCGGGGGGGGGTGGGGGGTGGGGTTAGGGGTGGGTTGCTTCGATGAGGAAGCGTTGGGCGTGGGCTACGAAGGGGCCCTGCTCGGCGATGCGGCGGTGCAGGGCTAGCAGGGGCGCGCGGTGGCGGTCCACATTGAAGCCCGGCACGGTCCAGACCACCTTGCGCAGGAACCAGACCACCGCGCCGATGTCGTGGAACGCCGCGCGCAGTGTGGCCCGGCGCAGGTCGACCACGCGCAGTCCCGCCGCCTCAGCGGAAGCGACCGCCTCCTCGGGGTGCCGGCCGTCCGGTGGTGGCAGCGGGCCGAGGATCGCCTCGCTCAGCTCCCGCATCGTGCCCGGCCCGATCTGCTGCGACAGGTACGTCCCGCCGGGGCGCAGCACCCGGGCCGTGTCCGCCCAGTCGGTGCGTACCGGGTGCCGGCTCACCACCAGGTCGAACGAGTCGTCGCCAAAGGGCAGCGCCGAGTCCGGCGCGACCGCCACCACCGTCGCGCCGAGCGGGCGCAGGTTCCGTCGTGCCACCAGGACGTTCGGTGGCCACGCCTCGGTGGCTACCAGCACCGTGGGCGGGTACGGGATCTCGGCAAGCACCTCGCCCCCGCCGGTGTCCACGTCCAGCGCCGCGTGGGCACGAGCCATCCGGTGGCCGACCAGCCGGGCGTATCCCCACGGTGGACGCTCTTCGGTGGCTCGGCCGGCCAGCCAGTCGAAACCCCACCCGTCGACGGGCGCGGCGGCGGCCTCCGCGATCAGGTCCTCGGCGGTATGCGCGTCAGTCACGGCGATCAGCCTCGCCGGCACGCCACCCGAGCGGCAATCCATATACCCGGCGCTTGATCGACTCGCGTTCCTGGAAGCCGTCCTGTCACCGAGCCGCCGACGCCCCGTCTTTCCGGAAACCGAGTCGATCACGCAAAGACCGAGTCGGTCAGGGGCGGGGGCGGACGACCTCGACCGTGCCACCGGCGAGGGTGTCCAGGCTGCCGGTCTCGACGCGGCCCCCGTCGAACTGGCGCATCAGCCGCGCGCCCAGGTACACGCCGACCCCGCCGGCCGCCAGCGCCACCAGCTCGGTGAACAGGATCGCGGCCGTCGCACCACGATCCGGCGAGTGGGCGCGGACCAGGCTGGTGATCAGGAACAGCCCCGCCATGGCGGCGTTCACCAGGTTGAAGGCGATGGCGGTACGGCGGGTGCCGTCGACCGGCACGTCCCACAGGTCGACCATGCCCGCGATGGCCGTCATGGCGGCGGCGAAGAGGGCGGCGACGCCGGTCCAGTAGCCGACCTCGCCGAGGAAGACCGGCCCGCCGGCGACGTCGGTAAGGTCGAAGACCGTGGCGCTGACGAAGAGCCCGAGCGGGAACGTCACCAACATCGGTTGGATGGGGTGCCCCTGCACCCGCAGCCGGCTCTGCATCGGTCCTCCCCAGGGTCAGGCGCAGTCCACCAGTACCAGGGTGCTACCCGAGCGCCCGAGAGGTGAAACGACGCCGCCCGACTCGCCGCCGACCGGGAGAACGGGCATCCACCCGTGCCGGTCGACGGTCAGCTCTCGCGGGGGCGGGAGACCGTCCGCACGAGTCGTTCGGCGACCTCGCGCAGCGGTATGTTCAGCGACGAGGCGGCGGTACGCAGCACGTCCAGGGCCTCGGCAGCCGGGCACCCCCGCTGCGTCATGATCACCCCGATCGCCTGGCCGACGACACCCTCGTGCAGGAGCGAGGCGTCCCGCTCACCCGCGAGCGCCTGCTGGCGGCCCCGGTCCCGGACGGCGGCCAGCAGCAGGCCGGCGTGTTCGGCGAGCAGCATCGCGGTGAGTTGGTGCTGTGGGGTGAGCACGTCAGGCGCGGCGGCGTACAGGTTGATCGCCCCGATCACCTGGTCGTCGATGTCCACCGGCGCGGAGATCACCCCCCGGACGCCGAGGTCACGGGCGCGCGGCGTCCAGGCCGGCCACCGTGGCTCACCGGCCAGGTCGACCGCGAGGATCATCTCGCGGCGTCGGATCGCGGTCATGGCCGGCGTGTCGGGCCCGTGGCGCAGATCGTCGAGGCCGGCCATCCGATCGTCGGAGGCGGCGAGGCTGGCCGGCTCGCCGGCGCGCAGCGCGGTGAACCCACACCAGCGCACCCCGGCCACCGCGTCCCGGGTGACCCGGACCAGCGCCAGCAGCGCCTCATCGAAATCGGTCAGGCCGATCAGGCCGGCGGTCAGCTCCCGCAACAGCGCGGCTGTCTCCAGCACACCGAGTCGTTCGACCACCGGTTCCCGCGTGTCCAGGTTCACCGTCGCACTGCCCTCGTACGCCCCCGCGCCCATCCCGCTGACGTCGTCACGTGTGCCATCGTCTGCTCTCTTCCGCCTTGACCGACCCGCCCTACTACCCTCGCAAACCGGGATCGAAACGGCGCACGCAGGGGTCTCTGCCCTACCCGGAGGTACGGCAGAGACCCCGCGAGCCAGGTCAGCGCGACGCGCTGCTGAGCCGGCGCCCGATCGAGGCGATCAGCCGGTCGAGCTCGGAGCCGAACGGGTTGTCGTGCACCAGGTACGTCCAGGTGGCGGTCGGCCGGACCAGGGTGCCGTCCTCGGGCTCCCAATCCTCATCGAATTCGGTCTCGTTGAACGTGGCGATGGTGCGCGCCTCGATCTCCGGGACGAGGTTGTTGAACGCCGGCACCGCGGCCCGGTGGAACTCGTCCAGCGGGTCGAGCCGCCCCAGCGCCCGCAGGTGTACGCCCTCGCGGACCTCGGACAGCTCGGCGAGGTGCTCGGCCCAGAGCCGGTCCAGGTGGAAGAGCGCGATCGAGCGGCCCGCCCGGGCGAGCAGGTCCTCGTCCATCTCGCCGGCCTTCTCGGGCTCCTTGTCCAGCAGCATCAGGGCGGCCACGTCGCTGGTCAGCAGGCGCTCGCGGCGGGCGGCCAGGGCGATGCGCTGCTGCTCGATCACCACGCTGTAGCGCCAGGTGTTGCGGTGGATCTCGTGGTTGACGCCCTCGGCGACCCGCTGGGCGTGCTCGACCGCGTAGTCGACCTGCTCGTCGGTGACCAGGCCGTCCGCGTTCATCCGCGGCGACGGGGGCACCGCGTCGGCGGCGTGCCGGACGACCAGGTCGTCCTCCAGGCTGACGAAGAAGACCGAGCCGCCCGGGTCGCCCTGCCGGCCGGCGCGGCCCCGCAGCTGGTCGTCGACGCGGCGGCTGTCGTGCCGACCGCTGCCGATCACGTAGAGGCCACCCAGCTCGGCCACCCGGTCCCGGTCGGCCTGGTCGCTGCCGCCGAGGCGGATGTCGACGCCCCGGCCGGCCATCTGGGTGGAGACCGTCACCGCGCCGTACGCGCCGGCCTCGGCGATGATCGCCGCTTCCTCGTCGTCGTTCTTGGCGTTCAGCACCACGCAGGACACCCCGGCCGCGTTGAGCCCGGCGGCCAGCGCCTCGGACTCCTTGACGTCCAGGGTGCCGACGAGCACCGGCCGCCCGGCGTCGTGGCAGCGGCGGATCTCGTCGATCAGCGCCTCGTCCTTCTCGGCGCGGGTGGCGTAGATCCGGTCCTGCTCGTCCTCGCGGACGCACGGCGTGTTCGGCGGGATCACCGCGACCTCGAGGTTGAAGAACTCCCGCAACTGGTCGCCGACCAGCACCGCGGTGGCGGTCATGCCGCACACCTTCGGGTAGAGCGCGATGAACGCCTGCACCGCGATGGTGCCGAGCACCTCGCCCTCGGCGGTGGCGTCCAGCCCTTCCTTGGCCTCGACCGCCGCCTGGAGCCCGTCGGGCCAGCGGCGGCGCTGGGCCACCCGGCCGCGCATCTCGTCGATCAGCTCGACCGAGCCGTCCCGGACGATGTAGTCCACGTCACGGTGCAGCAGGGTCTGGGCGTGCAGCGCCACGTGGACCGCGGAGAGCTGCTCGACGTGCTCCTCGTCGTACAGGTCGATGCCGAGCTTGGCCTCGACGGCGGCCAGGCCGGCAGAGGTGAACGCCACGCTGCGCCCGTCCTCGGCGATCGTGTAGTGCCGACCCTTGCGCAGGCCGCGCACCAGCGCGGCGGCGGCGTGTACCGGGTCCTGCTCGCCCGGCACCGCGCCGGCGAGCACCATCGGCACCCGGGCCTCGTCGATCATGATCGAGTCGGCCTCGTCGATGATCGCCGTGGTCAGTACCGGCTGCACGCGGTCTTCCACGTCGGTGACGAGCTGGTCGCGCAGGTAGTCGAAGCCCGCCTCGCTGACCGAGATGTAGGTGACGTCGCAGGAGTACGCGTCGCGCCGCTCCTGGGGCGTGGACGCCTCGTTGACCCAGCCGACGGTCAGGCCGAGCAGCGTGTAGACGGGCTCCATCCACTGGGCGTCCCGGCGGGCCAGGTAGTCGTTGACGGTGAGCACGTGCACCGGACCGTTGCCGAGCCGGACGTGCCCGTACGCGGCGATGGTGGCGGTCAGCGTCTTGCCCTCACCGGTGGCCATCTCGGCGACCTTGCCGGAGAGCAGCGCCATCGCGCCGAGCAGCTGCACGTCGTACGGCCGCTGGTCGAGGCCCCGGCGGGCGGCCTCGCGGCCGACGGCGCAGATCTCCTCGTAGCCGGTGGCGGCACCGGCGGCCTCGGTCAGCTCGGCGTCGTCAAGCGCCGCGAGGTCGTCCTCGCGCGCCTCGATCGCCGGCAGCAGCTTTTCCAGCGGAGCAAGATCCACGGTTGATCCCGGGCGCTGGAGGAAACGCCGGAACTTGCTCTTGAACCGTTGCGACACACCCATGAGCGGCAACGGTACGCGATTCTGGCCCGACACGGGCGGCCCGGCCGCCCGGCAAGTTTGGTCCCGCCGGGGCGCGGTCAGGCGACCAGCAGTTGGTGGGTGGCCAACTCCCGGTAGAGCGGGTCGGTGGCGGTCAGTTCGGCATGGGTGCCCACGGCCACCACCCGGCCGCCGTCGAGGACGACGATCTGGTCGGCGTCCACCACGGTGGCGAGCCGGTGCGCCACGATCAGCAGCGTACGGCGCACGGCCACCGCGTCGATGGCGCGGCGTAGCGCGGCCTCGTTGCGCGCGTCGAGGTTGCTGGTCGGCTCGTCGAGCAGCAGCACGGGCGGGGCGGCCAGCAGGGCCCTACCGATGGCCAGCCGCTGCCGCTCACCCCCGGAGAGCAGCACCCCGCCCTCCCCCACCTGCACGTCGAGGCCCTGCGGGGTGCGCTGGGCCAGGTGGGTGAGGTTGACCTCGTCCAGGACCTCGCGCAACCGGTCGTCCGTCGCGTCAGGGGCGGTGATCAGCAGGTTCTCGCGCAGCGTGCCGGCGAGCACCGGCGCCTCCTGCTCCACGTAGCCGAGCCGGGCCCGCAGCGCGTCGCGGGGCAGATCCCGCACGTCCACGCCGTCGACCCGGACCGCGCCGGCGCTCACCTCGTAGAAGCGCTCGACCAGGGCCAGCAGCGTCGACTTGCCGGCCCCCGACGGGCCGACCAGGGCGGTACGGGTGCCGGTCGGCACCGCGAAGCTGACGCCGTGCAGCACCGACGCGCCGCCCGGGTAGCCGAACCCGACCCGGTCGAACTCGATCATGGGTGCGGCCCGGCGCGGGGTCGTCGTCGCGGGCCCGGCCGTCGGTCGGTCCGCCGCACCCTCCGCCGGCACGTCCAGGATCTCCTCGATCCGCTGCAACGCGCCCAGACCGGACTGCAACTGGGTGTACGCGCGCAGCACCTGACCCAGCGGCAGCGCCAGGAGGAACAGGTACATGACGAAGGCGACCAGATCGCCGACGGAGATCGCCCCGGCGGCGACCCGCGCCCCGCCGATGCCGAGCACGAGCAGGAACGCCCCCTGCACGGTGACCGAGCCGATCGGGCCGATCAGCGCCTGCACCCGGGCCACCCGCAACCCCGCCCCGTACGCCTCACGGGCGCTGACCGCGACGGTGTCCGCCTCCCGCGCCTCGGCCCGGCTGGCCCGGATGGTCCGGGCCGCCGAGATCGCCCGCTCCACCGCCGAGGTCATCTCGCCGACCCGCTCCTGGGCTGCGCGGGCCAACGCCCGGACCCGCCGGGCGAAGGTCGCCGCGAAGCCCAGCCCGAGGCCCACCCCGAGCAGGGTGACGCCGAACAGCAGCGGGTCGAGCAGCACCATCGCGGTGCCCGCCCCGACCACCATCACCGCCCCGGTGACGGTCTCGAACAGCCCGGAGGTGACCACCGCCCGCAGCAGGGTGGTGTCCGAGCCCACCCGGGAGAGCAGGTCGCCGGTGCGCCGCTGGTCGTACTCGGCGATGGGCAGCCGCAGCAGGTGGGCCGCCAGCCGTCGCCGGGTGCCCAGCACCAGCCCTTCGGCGGTACGTTGCAGCAGGTAGTCGCGCAGGCCGCCGATCGCCGCGCCGAGCACCACGAGCCCCACCAGCACCGCCACCAGCCACCAGACCGGGTGCTCGCGGCCGATCCGGTCCAGAACCGACCGGGTGAGCAGCGGTTGGGCCAGTGCCGCCGCCGAACCGGCCAGCGACAGCACGCCCACCACGACGAGGGTGCCCCGATGCTCGCGCAGGTACGGCAGCAGGGCGCGTAGACCGACCGGACGGCTGTCGACCGGCGTGTCCGTCGAGGTGCTCATGGGGCGAACGGTAGCCGGCCCGCTCACCCCGCGACGGCTCCTCAGCCGGCCAGGACCACCTGTAGCTCCTGGCGGCGGCGCTCGGCCAGGTCGGTGAGCAGGGTGGGCGCCTCGTCGAACGGGACCACCGCCGAGACCAGGTGCTTGCGGATGACATCGCCGTACGTCCGCAGCAGGTCGACGGTCTCGGCGGAGAGCCGTTCCCGGTCCCAGGTCGGCGCGAGCCCGCGCGGTACCCGTCCGATCTGCGCGCAGCGCAGGGCCAGGCCGTTGTGGTGGAACTCCTCGCCGAGCCGGACCGCGTCCGCGCCGCCCTGGTAGAAGGCCAGGTCGATCACGGTGCCCTGCGGGCGCAGGAGCCGCAGCGCGAGGTGCAACGCCCACGCCTGTCCCCGGCACTGGAACACCACGTCGGCGCCCCGGTCGCCGGCGACGTGGGCCCACCGGGTCTTCAGCGCCACGGCGGGGTCGTCCGCCTCCGGGTCGAGCGATTCCAGGCCGAGCGCGTCGGCGACCCGACGACGCCGCGGGGTCGGGTCGAGCACCACCACCGACGCGGCGCCGTGCCGGCGGGCCAGCAGGGCGGTCAGCAGGCCCACCACTCCGGCGCCGACCACCGCGACCCGCCGGCCGCGTACCCCGTCGCCGAGCGAGCGGACGTCCGCGCCGTGCAGGTCGGCGGCGGCGTGCAGCAGACCGTTCGCGCAGATCGGGCCCATGTGCGCGACGTAGACGCCGAGCAGCGGGTCCAGGTCGTCGGGCAGCGGCACGAACCGTTCGGTGACCGGGTCGGCCAGCCAGCCCGTGCGGTGCCCGTAGGTCATCGCGCCGACCGCGCCCATCGCCACCGCCGGGGTCGCGCTCTCCACCACCCGGCCCACCTGCATGTAACCCAGCCGGGTCACCGGGTACGGGGTGCTGGCCGCGCCGGGTTGGAAGAGCCCGAGGTCGGCGTTCCAGGTGACGTTCAGGTAGGGGTTCGTGCCCTTGACGTAGCTCAGCTCGGTGCCGGCGGAGACGCCGCTGAACAGCGTCTCGACGCGGAACGTGCCGGGCCGCAGCGGCGCGGCCTCCTGCTCGACGATCTCCACCCGACCGGGGGCGGTGACGGCGACGACCCGATCACGCATCGACGGTCACCCCGGTGCTCAGGGCGCCCGAATCGGCGGGCGTGGTGAGTCGGATCGTCCGGCCACCGCGGGCCGAGTCGGCCACCGCGAGGGCCAGCCGCTGGGTCTTCAACGCCTCGGCGTACGGGACCCGCACGTCGTCGCCGACACCGCGGACGGCGTCGACGAACGCGCGGTCCACCGCCACCCGGGCGGCCTCCGGATCGGCCGGGACGTGCCGTTCGCCGTCGGCGTCACGGATCAGCAGGCCGTCCTCGCCCAGCGACAGGGCCAACCCGTCGGCGAGGATCTCCAGGCCGGCGCGGTGCTTCCAGCCGAGCACGCAGGCGGCGCTGAGCGTGCCGACCGCGCCGCTGGCGAAGCGCAGCGTGGCGGTGGTCACCGAGTCGATGTCGGCGCCGTCGACGGGCGGTGGCGTGCCGTCGCCGTACGCGGTGACCTCGGTCACCTCGCCGGCCAACACCCGGATCAGGTCCAGCACGTGGGCGGCCTGCTCGACGACCGGGCCGCCGGACCGGTCGCGCCGCGACCACCAGGCGACCGGCGGCACCTTGTCCAGCCAGGCGCCGCTGACCATCCGAACCGGACGGTCGGCGAGCAGCTCACGGGCCGTGTCGAGCACGCTCAGGTAACGCCAGTGGTGCCCGACGGCGGTGCGCAGTCCACGCCGGGCGACGAGGTCGGCGATGCGTTCGGCGGTGCCCAGGTCGACGGCGACGGGCTTCTCCACGAACATCGGCACCCCGGCGTCGATCACCGCCTCCTCGGCCGGGCCGTGCGCGAAGGGCGGCACGCAGACGTACACCGCGTCGGGGCCGGCGGCCAGCAACTCGGCCACGTCGGTGAAGGTCCGCGAATCGTGCCGCGCGGCCAGCGCGGCCGCCGCCTCCGGAACCACGTCGGTGACCCCGACGATCTCGACGTCGTCGAATCCGGACAGCACCCGCGCATGACGCTGCGCCACTCCCCCGGCACCGACCAGGCCCACCCGACAGCTGACCATTCGACAACCTCTTCCGAGAACGTTTCGGCTCCGTCGGGAGCAGTCCCCTGGCATGCGCGCAATCAAACGTTCATCCCCCGGGAACGCGCCGATGCCACGTCGTGATCAAGCTGTTGCCCTGGGAACGGTTAGCGCGAGGCGGCAAGTGGGAACTAGAGCCCTGCTTGTTCCACGCACGAAAAGAGGGGGTGCCCGTGCGGGATACGACCGTGTCACCGGTGGTGGAGGCGTGGGCCACGTACCGGACCACGTCGGCGGCGGACTGGCCGGCACGCCGGTTGCTTCGGGCCAAGGGCGAGAGCCGGGTCAGCGTGGTGCTGCCGGCACGCAACGAGGAGGCGACCGTCGGCGCGATCGTGTCGACCATCCGGGAGCATCTGATGGACCGGGTCGCGCTCGTCGACGAGCTGATCGTGGTGGATTCACGGTCGACCGACCGCACCGCCCAGGTGGCCCGGGCCGCCGGCGCGGAGGTGGTCAGCCAGGACGCGATGACCCGCGGCCTGCCCCGGCTCACCGGCAAGGGCGACGCGCTCTGGGCGGGGCTGGCCGCCGCCGGGGGCGACGTGGTGGCGTTCATCGACGCCGACCTGCGGGAGTTTCGCCCGCACTTCGTCACCGGCCTGCTCGGGCCGCTGCTCACCGACCCGTCGGTGGACTTCGTGAAGGGCTTCTACCACCGCCCGCTCGTCGGATCCGCCACGGTGGAACAGGACGGCGGCGGGCGGGTGACCGAACTGATGGCCCGACCGCTGCTCAACCTCTTCTGGCCCGAACTGGCCGGCTTCGTGCAGCCGCTCGCCGGTGAGTACGCCGGACGCCGCGACGTGCTGGCCCGGGTGCCGTTCGTCTCCGGGTACGGCGTGGAGACCGCCATGATGATCGACCTGCTGGACCTGGTCGGTCTGGACGCGCTGGCGCAGGTCGACCTGGGCGAACGCAAGCACCGTCACCAGGACACGGCGGCGCTGGGCCGGATGTCCGCGCAGATCATGCTGACCGCGTGGTCCCGGCTGCAACGACGCGGTTGGGCGACCCCCGGCCTGATGCCGGAGGCGCTGCTGACCCAGTTCCGCCGGGGCGGCTCCGACACCCTGCCCAACCTGGACCGGGAGGTCGTGGTCAGCGACGTGTCCATCGAGGAGCGTCCGCCGCTGGCCGAGCTGCGCCACCGGCTCCCCCGCCGACGGGTGGCGGCCGCGTGAGCGCCCCGGTTCGTCGGCCGGCCACCGCCCGGGTACGAAAGGACCGTCGATGAGCCTCACCGTGCTGATGAACGCCGGCCCGTGGCTGTCGGTGCCCCCACCCGGGTACGGGGGCATCGAGAACGTGATCGCGACCCTGGTGCCCGAGCTGCGGCGGCTCGGCGTGCGCGTGGTGCTCGCCTCGGTGGAGTCCAGCGCTCTGCCGGTGGACGAGAAGGTGTCGGTCTTTTCCGACGGGCAGTTCGGCGCGCTGCAACGGCCCTACAACCAGGTCTGTGGCATCGCGCAGGCGCACCTGGCCGGGGTGGTCCGCGAGCTGCACTCCCGTGACGACATCGACCTGGTGCACGACCACGTGGAGGCGGTCGGGCTGGCCACGCTCACCGCGATGGGACCGTCCGGGCCGCCGGTGCTGCACACCCTGCACTGGGACCTGGCCAAGCACCCCGCGCTCTACGGCGCTCTCGACGGCGGCGACCGGGTCCGGGTCAACGGCGTCTCGGCGTCGCAGTTGGCGCGGGCGCCACTGGCGCTGCGGGAGCACTCGGTGGGTCACGTGCACCTGTCCACCCCGCTGGCCGTGGACGCCGACCGTCGGCCCGGTCCGCCCAAGGGCGACCACCTGCTCATCCTCGGTCGGATCAACCCGGGCAAGGGGCAGGACGTGGGCGCGCGGCTCGCGCGGCGGATCGGCGTACCGCTGGTGCTGGCCGGTCCCGTGGGGCCGTACCACCGCCCGGCCGACCTGGCAGCGGCGGGCGACGAGGCCCGGCAGAACCCGGACGTACGGTTCTTCCTCGACGAGGTGGCGCCGCACGTCGACGGCGACCTGGTCCGCTGGGTCGGCACCGTGGCCGGGCAGGAGCGCGACGACCTGCTGGCCAGCGCCCGCGCCTCGCTGTTCCCGCTGCGCTGGGAGGAGCCGGGAGGCACGGCCGTGGTCGAGTCGCTGGCCCTGGGTACGCCGGTGGTGGCCACCGCCCGGGGCTGCCTGCCCGAGTTGATCGAGCACGGACGCACCGGCCTGCTCACCGGCGAGGAGGACGAGCTGGCCGATCTGGTGCTGGCCGCGGACCTGCTCGACCCGTACGAGTGCCGCCGGGTCGCGGCAGAGCGTTTCACGCCCGCGGTAATGGCCCAGCGCTACGTCGAGCTGTACCAGCGGGTCCGCGAGCTGGCGACCGCGTCCCGCCTGCAACCGGTCTGAGCCGCCGTCGCCGCCGGCGCGTTTGCCCCCGGCGGCGACGGGTAGGCGCACCCGTACGCCTGCCGCGCAGCGAGGGAGCCGGTGATGGTCGGACCGATGGCGCACTCCCGGGCGCGGGCCAACCCGGCGGACGGCAAGCCGCCGGTCCGCCGCGCGGCCAGCACCGCGTCCGTCGTGTTCCTGCTGGTCGGTGTGCTCGGCTTCGTCCCGGGGATCACCAGCGGTACGCAGAACCTGCGCTTCGCGGGGCACACCTCGGGCGCGTTCCTGTTCGGCGCCTTCCAGGTGTCGGTGCTGCACAACCTCGTACACCTGCTGTTCGGGGTCGTCGGCCTGGCGCTGGCGCGGACGGTCGGCGGCGCGCGGACCTTCCTGGTCGGCGGCGGCGCGGTCTACCTGGTGCTCTGGCTCTACGGACTGGCGGTGGACCACGACACCGGCGCGAACGTCCTGCCGGTCAACGCCGCCGACGGTTGGCTGCACCTCGGCCTGGGCCTCGGTCTGATCGCGCTGGGTCTGCTGACCGCGCGGCCCCGGCGACCGTGAGCCGCGTCGCCCTGGCCGGTCGGTCCGGTTTGCTGGCGCGGAACCTCGGGTAGTGGGCAGATCCCGACCCACCAGCGAATCGAGGACGCCCCGATGGCCAGCCGGATAACCTGCGAGGTGCGCGACACGGCACCGGTGGCGGTCGTCCGGCTCACCGGCGCCCTGGACCTGGGCACGATGCGGTCGGTGCACCAGGCGCTGGACGGCGCGTTGGCGGCCCAGCCGGAGGCGCTGGTGGTCGACCTCGCCCGAGTGAACGTGCGGGACCGGCTGGCGCTGTCGGTCTTCGCGGCGACGGCCCGGCGTGCCGAGGAGTGGCCGGCAGTGCCGGTGGTGCTCTGCGCCCCGCCGCCAGCCGCCGCCCGTTGGCTGGCCGAGTCGACGACGTGCCGGGTGGTTCCGGTCTCGCTGAACTGCGCGGAGGCGACGAGGGTGGCCGGCGAGCAGGGAGCGCTGCGGATCCGCGCCCGGTTGGAGCCGGTGGCGGAGGCGTGCCGGCGGGCCCGGGAGCTGGTCGGCGACGCGTGCGCCCGGTGGAACCTGCCCGACGCGGCGGGTCCGGCGGCTCTGGTGCTCACCGAGCTGGTCGGCAACGTCGTCCGGCACGTGGGCACCCCCATGCAGGTGACCGTGACGCTGCGGCGGCCGTACCTGCACCTGGCCGTGGTGGACGGCAGCCCGACGGCGGCCCAACCCGCCGGCCTGGACCTGCGGGCCGAGGGTGGCCGCGGGCTGCTGCTGGTCCGCGAGCTGGCGCAGCGGTGGGGCAGCGTGCCGGCGGGTCAGGGCAAGGCCGTCTGGGCGATGCTGCCGGCGGCGTGAGGCCGCGGGGCACTTCGACCGGTACCAGCGATCTGACCGAATTCACCGCTTAAGCCTGGTTACATGGTGCAAGGGTCGGGTAGGCACGCCCGTCCTTTCTGCCGTCACGACGGGGTGAGCAGCCATGCCCAAGCGGGTAACCACGGAACCCGTTCGCGATCGGGGACCGGCGATCCTGGCACCGGCCCGCTTCGGGGGTTTTCCCGGGGCGCTGCGGACGCCGGTCCCCGGCAACTCCCTGATCAAGTTCCTCGCCACCACCGACCACAAGCAGATCGGCGTGCTGTACCTGCTGACCTCCTTCGGGTTCTTCCTGGTGGCGGGCCTGCAGGCGATGGTGATGCGCGGCGAGCTGGCCCGGCCGGGCCTGCAGTTCCTCTCCTCCGAGCAGTACAACCAGCTCTTCACCTCGCACGGCGCGGTGATGCTGCTGCTGTTCGCCACGCCCGCCGCCTTCGGATTCGCCAACTTCATCGTGCCGATCCAGATCGGCGCGCCGGACGTGTCATTCCCCCGGCTCAACGCCCTGGCGTACTGGCTGTACCTGTTCGGCGGTCTCATGGTGGTCGCCGGGTTCGTCACGCCGGGCGGCTCGGCGGACTTCGGCTGGACCGCCTACAGCCCGCTGAGCAGCGTCGAGAACAGTCCCGGCGTGGGCGCGAACATGTGGGTGCTCGGCCTGGTGGTCTCCGGCCTGGGCACCATTCTCGGCGCGGTCAACCTGATCACCACCATCCTCACGTTGCGCGCGCCCGGGATGACCATGTTCCGGATGCCGATCTTCACCTGGAACATGCTGTTCACCAGCGTGCTGGTGATCCTCGTCTTCCCGCTGCTGGCCGCCGCG
The DNA here is from genome assembly GCF_040675055.1 of Micromonospora sp. NPDC049662. Lineage (NCBI taxonomy): Bacteria > Bacillati > Actinomycetota > Actinomycetes > Micromonosporales > Micromonosporaceae > Micromonospora > Micromonospora sp. NPDC049662. The sequence continues at coordinate 21,768 of NZ_JBFAOC010000064.1, read as the reverse complement.
CTGCTGGCGCTCTCGGCCGACCGGTTGCTCAACGCCCACGTGTACGACGCGGCCACCGGCGGCCCGATGCTCTGGCAGCACCTGTTCTGGTTCTTCGGCCATCCCGAGGTGTACATCATCGCCCTGCCGTTCTTCGGCATCATCACCGAGATCATCCCGGTGTTCTCCCGCAAACCGCTGTTCGGCTACACCGGGATCGTGCTGGCCACCATCGCCATCACCGTGCTCTCGATGACCGTGTGGGCGCACCACATGTTCGCCACCGGGCAGGTGCTGCTGCCGTTCTTCAGCATCCTGAGCTACCTGATCGCGGTGCCCACCGGAGTGAAGTTCTTCAACTGGATCGGCACCATGTGGAAGGGGCAGCTCACCTTCGAGACGCCGATGCTCTTCGCCATCGGCTTCCTGGTGACGTTCCTTCTCGGCGGCCTCACCGGGGTGCTGCTGGCCAGCCCGCCGGTCGACTGGCACACCCACGACAGCTACTTCGTGGTGGCGCACTTCCACTACGTCGTGTTCGGCACGGTGGTCTTCGCGCTCTTCGGCGGCTACTACTTCTGGTGGCCGAAGATGACCGGACGGCTGCTCGACGAGCGGCTCGGCAAGGCGCACTTCTGGACGATGTTCATCGGGTTCCACGGCACCTTCCTGGTGCACCACTGGCTGGGCGCCGAGGGCATGCCCCGCCGGTACGCCGACTACCTGCCCAGCGACGGCTTCACCACGCTGAACACCATCTCCAGCATCTTCGCGTTCATCCTCGGCCTGTCCACGCTCTTCTTCATCTACAACGCCTGGAAGTCCTGGCGGTACGGCGCGATGGTCACGGTGGACGACCCGTGGGGCTTCGGCAACTCGCTGGAGTGGGCGACCACCTGCCCGCCGCCGCTGCGCAACTTCGACAAGATGCCCCGCATCCGCTCCGAGCGGCCGGCGTTCGACCTGAAGTACGGCCCACTCGTCGCCGACCTGGGCCGGGACCTGCCGCAGCGCACCACGAAGCCACCCCAGCAGTTCGGCGACGAGATACACCTCGAGCACCACGCGCCGGAGTCACCCGCGCCCGAGGGCGCGCACGGCGCCATGGAGGCGGCCCGCTACCACCCGGCGCCCGAGTCCGGCGCCCGCCCGGTGGACGTACCCGAGCCCGAGGGCGTACGCCGGCCCAGCTTCGAGCAGAGCGACGCGCCGAAGGACGCGCAGGACGCGCCGAAGCCGCACGAACGCTGGCGGCACCCGCACAGCGACGGCGGTGAGACCGAGGACCGCTGAGAGTCGTACGCGCCAAGGGGCCCGACACCTCCTTCGGTGTCGGGCCCCTGCTGTCCTCGGCGGATCAGTCCCGAGCGGGCGGGAGCCCGGCGGCGGTGAGCGAGCGGCGCACCGCCGGCTGGACCCGGGTCAGCCGCAACGGCACGCCGGTACGCTCGGCTGCCTCCCGACCGGCCACCAGCGCGGCGATCCCGCCGGCGTCGAACCCGCCCGCCCCGACCAGGTCGACGACGACCTCGCTCGGCTGGCCGGTGACGGCCTCCAACATCGCGCGGCGTAGCTGGTCCGCGCCGTCGCGGTCGACCTCGCCGCCGACCTCGACGACCACCCGGTCACCGTTCTGCCGTACCGAGATGCGGGTCTTGCCCGGATCCGGTTCGGCGGCGCCGTTCTGCCAGGGCGGTGGGGCGTCGGCGAGCATGGCCTGCCGCAGCCAGGTCAGCGCCCGCGACAGCAGGCGGGACACGTGCATCTGCGAGATGCCGAACCGGGCGGCGATCTCCGCCTGGGTCTGGTTGCCGTAGAAGCGCATGGCGAGGATCCGGCGCTCACGCCAGGGCAGCCGGTGCAGCAGGCCGCTCACCGTCACCCGGTCGTCGACCGATTCGAGGGCGTTGTCCGACTCGCCGACCAGGTCGCCGAACTCCGCGGAGCTCTCCCCGCCGACCGGCGCGTTCAGCGACGCCGGGCTGTAGCCGGCCGCCGACTCCAACGCCGCGAGAATCTCCTCCTCCGGCGTCTCCAGTCGGGCCGACAGCTCGGCCACCGACGGCGCGCGGGACAACTCGCTGGTCAACGCGGCGGTGGCCTGCCCCACCTCGAGGATCAGATCACGCAGCCGCCGGGGCACGTGCACGCCCCAGGTGCGGTCCCGGAAGTGGCGCTTGATCTCGCCCACGATGGTGATCGCCGCGTACGCCGTGAACGAACCCCGCTCCGGGTCGTACCTGTCGACGGCGTTGACCAGCCCCAGGCGGGCCACCTGCTCCAGGTCCTCAAGCGGTTCGCCCCGCCCCCGGTAACGGCGGGCCAGCCGGCCGGCGAACGGCAGCGCGAAGCGGACCAGGTCGTCGCGCGCCTCCTGTCGCCGCTCCGGCGGCAGCCCTTCGATCCGGGCCGCGTACGCCAGCGCCGCCGCGTCGAGGTCCTCCAGACCACGCTCGGTGGGTGGTGGTGTGGTCGTGGTCGTGCTCGTCTGTCCGAACATCCGCGCCTCCCTCAGGAAGGTCCCCCGCCCGGATCGGGAAACCGGTCGTGCGCGTGGTCGAGCCACGCACCGGGCCGGAAAGTGGGTCAGTGACTGGGATGCCAGCGGGCGACAACATCTCTACGCAGCGCGATCAGGTCGTCGCAGCCAGCGATGTTCCCGCTCCGTAGGTACTCAATCACGGGACCCCGGGTTCGCGAGGAAGTTTCGGCGTCCTCCCCTTCAGGAGACGAGCAACCCCTGGTGGCCGCCGGTGTCACGAAGCACCGACAGGGCCTCTGCGACCCCCAGCGGGGGCGGGACGGGCAGGTCGTACGGCTGGGCGCGCATGACCTCGGTGGCCCGGCGCGTCGGCACGGACGTCACCGGATAGCCCCGCGCGGAGGTCCGGTCAAGAGCCCGGCGTCGTCGGCCGAAGCCCGCCACCGCCAACCACTGCGGGAGCCCGGCCAGGGCGGGCGAGCGCATACCGGGCGGCTCGGGCAGGACGTCCACCGAGCTGAACTCCTCGCTGCCGGCCAGCCACCACTCGGCCTCGTCCACGCTGCGGCGGGTGGCGTTCTCGCACCAGTACGGCACCAGCCCCGCCCGCACCACCTGCCACGGATCGAGCAGCCGACCGCATTCCACCACCAACCGGTCACCGGTCTTCCCGGCGGCCCGCAACCAGCGCCGGTAGAGGTCGGCCACAGCCGCGCTCAACGCTCCCGGCCGGGGCACCAGCACCCGATGCAGCGGGCGACCGTGACGGTCCGCGAAGTCCCGCGCGGAGAGCTCGAATCCGGGGTCCATGCCGTACTCGGCGTCGCCTGACGGCACCGACACCTCCGGCGGCGCCCACCGGGCGGCGTCGCCGCCCACCGCCCGCAGGACCTGCCGCAGGGCGTGGCTGTCGGGGTGGAAGTCCACCGGGTCCAGTCCGCTCGCCGGGCAGCCGACCTGGAAGCTGTGCCCGGGCCCACGTTCCAGCACCGGCCACGTGCGCGCGTCCCGCACCAGCAGCACCGGGGCGTCGGCGCTGAGCCGGTCGGTCAGGAACTGCGCGTACGCGGCCGGCAGCGACCGCCAGCGGGCGGCCAGCGACACGGTGACGCCGGTGAGGGTTCCCCGGCTGGCCGGGCAGTGCACCTGGCGCAGGTGCACGTCGGGGTTGCCGCCGACCAGCCGCTCGGCGAGCGCGCCCCCGTGCGCCAGCGCCTCCCGGGGACGGTCCACGGCCCCGTCGCTCCAGTGCACGGTCATCTCGAAGCCGGCGGGCAGCCACGGCACGCCGAGAGCGACCGCCAGGTGGGCGGCCGCGCCGTGCGGCGACCCGATGAGCACCCCCGGATAGCTGCGGCGCGGGTACTGGTCGACGAACCAGCGGGCCACCCGGGCCGCGTCCACCTCACCGATCTGGTCGACGGTGAGGGCGACCCGCCCGGCGGCTCGGGTCGCCGCGGCCCGGCGAACCGGCTCGGGCGCCGTCGGAAACCGCGAGATCGGCCCGGTGTGCCCGAGGTCGGCGCAGTCCGCGCCCCGCAGCGCCCGGGCGGTGGCGGCGACCAGCACCCGGGCAGCGCTGCCCTGGGCCACGACCCGGTCGCCGGCCAGGCCGGCGCCATCGGCCGTGAGCCCCTTGTGCACCTTGTGCACCGGCCCCACCTTGCCTCGTTCGCTCACCACGCGGCCCGGCTTCCCGTCCCGATGGGGTTCAAACGGGGCATCACCCACCCGGCGGTCACAATCCGCTGGTCAGCGGGTTGCGCCGGTCATCACCGACGATCGGCCGCGCAGGTTTCACCGGGGCTGGGGCGGGCACATCGGGGCCCATGCGCACCGACGACACCAGCGAGCCCGCCGCCGCCACGATCACCCCGTACGAGGACGGTCCACTGCTCGTCCGCGGCGACTTCGCGCTGGTGACCCCGGACGGCGAACGGATCGACGCCCGGCGGGGCACGGTGGCGCTGTGCCGCTGCGGCAGGTCGGCGCTCAAGCCGTTCTGCGACGGCACCCACAAGGCGATCAGCTTCCGGGCGGGCACCACCCGCGAGGGCTGAGCGGATCAGACCAGCGCGATCGGCGTCGGCGGGGTCGTCACGGACACCGGACCCACGCCGACGAGCGGGACGGTCGGCGGCGGGGTCGGCGGGGCGGGTGACCGCAGCGAGCTGCGGCCGGCCGCCCAACTGTCCAGCAGGTGCGCCGCGAAGAGCCGGTCCACCGCGAGCGCCGCCGCCGCGCCGAAGAGCACGTCCGGAGCGAGCGCCGGCTCGGTCCGGACCAGGCCGCCGCACAGGTCGTGCGCGGCGATCTGCTCGTGCACCGCGTCCGCCTCCACGTGCTCGTCGTAGAAGCGGGTCGCCACCTCGTCCAGGCCGAGGCGGCGCAGTCCGTTGCCGTAGCGGCGGTTCGGCAGGGACGAGGTCATCTCGAAGGCCGCCAGGTGCCCGAGCAGCGCCCCGCGCAGCCGTCGGTGCAGCCCGAACAGGGACATCAGGTTGTTGGTCGCCAGGGTCACGGCGGGCACCACGTCCAGGTGGGTCCCGTAGCCGGTGTCCAGGCCCAGCCGTTCCAGGGTGCGCCGGAACAGCTCGGCGTGCATCCGGTCCAACCGCCCGTTGCCGTACTCGTCGGTCTGGATCTCCACGAGGGCGGCCTTGGCGGGGCCGCCGAGGCGCGGCAGCGCCCAGCTGTGCGGGTCCGCCTCGCGCAGGTGGTAGACCGAGCGGTGGGCGACGAACTCGCGGAACTGGGTGAGGTCGGCACGCCGTTGGAGCGCGGCGGCCAGCGACGGCCCGTCGTCGGCCGCGACCAGCTCGGCCAGCCCGGCCGCGACGCCGTCCGCCGGCACCGCCGGCACGTCGGCCAGCCGGCGCAGCGCCGCCTCGAAGGGGCGCTCGGCGCGGGCCCGCAGCGCCAGCAGGGTGGGCTGCCACTCCCAACCCTCGTCGACGCCCTGCCAGCCCCGGTAGTGCAGCTCGTAGCAGAGGAACAGGGTCAGCTGCAGATCCTCGTCGGTCAGCGGGTCCGCCGGGTCGAGGTCGACGCCGAGGTCCGCCGGCAGGTCGTACGGCGCGCGTCGCAGCGCGTCGGTCACCGCCGCCGACAGCGGGCCGCGCGGCTGCGGCAGGGGCGCGGGACCGTAGCGGCGGTCGGCGGGCTCCGGCATGGGACCTCCAGGGTCGTCGGGCCGCTACTGATGCCCTGGTGGCGTGCGCCTAAACGAGATCCTCGACGGCCACGGCCTGCTCCACCTGCTCGCGGACGCGCCGGGCCGGTTCGCCCTCGGCGTACAGCCCACGCAGGTCGGCGAAGGCCGGTTCCGGGGGCGCCAACGAGACCGTCGCGTCGACCACGGCCTCCAGGACGCAGGGCCGGTCCGCGGCGAGCGCCTCGTCCCAGGCCGCGCCGACCAGCTCCGGACGGTCCACCCGGACGCCGTGCAGCCCGAGCAGCCGGGCCCAGCCCGCGTACGGCACGTCGGGACGGCGGCCCATCGGGTCCCCGGACGATTCCCGTCCACCGCCCATGCCGTTGTGGTCGCGGTTGTTGAGCACGAGCACCACCAACCGTGGGTCGGCCCAGTCCTGCCAGTGATGCGACACCGTGATCAGCTCGGCGAGGCCGTTGAGTTGCATGGCCCCGTCGCCGAGCAGCGCGACCACCGGCGCATCCGGGGCCGCGAGCTTGGCGGCCACCGCGTACGGCAGGGCGCAGCCCATCGAACCGAGGGTGCCGCAGAGTTGCGCGTTCACCCCGGGCGGCAGGACGAGGTGCCGGGCGTACCAGTAGAGGACCGAGCCGACATCGACCGCCACCGACCCGGCGTGCGGCACCCGGGTGGACAGCTCCTGCAGGACGAGCTGCGGGTTGATCGGTTCGGCCGGCGCGGCGGCCCGGTCGGCGGCGGTCGCGCGCCAGCGGTCGACGGTGCTCTCCACCGTCGCGCGCCACTGTTGGTGCGGCCGGGCGGGCACCCGCTCCAGCAGTGCCCGCAGCGTCTCGGTGGCGTCACCGACCAGCGGGACGTCGGCCGGGTAGCGGCTGCCGATGCGGGTGCCGTCGATGTCGATCTGCACCGTGCGGGCCTGGTCGGGCATCGGGAAGTAGTCGGTCCACGGGTCGTTCGTACCGACCAGCAGCAGCGTGTCACAGCCACCCATCAGCTCGGCCGCAGCCGGCGTGCCGACCTCCCCGAGCACCCCGGCGTGAAAGGGCAGGCGCTCGTCCAGGATCGGCTTGCCCAGCAGGGACGTCGCCACCCCGGCGCCGAGGCGGTCGGCCAGCTCGACGATCTCGGCGGCGGCGCCCCGGGCACCCTGGCCCACCAGGATCGCGGTGCGCTGGCCGTTGCCGAGCACCTGCGCGGCGGCGTCGAGGTCCACCTCGTGCGGCAGCACCCGGGCCAGCGGCTCACCGGGGGTCGCCGTGATCACGCCCGCCGCGTGCGTCCCCAGGTCCGGCACCAGGGCCTCCTGCAGGTACCGGGGCAGCACCACGCACGTCGGGCTCCGCGTCGCCGCCGCGGTGCGGAACGCCTGGTCCAGCAGCGCGGGTACGGACGCCGGGCTGCGGCCGTACCGGACGAACTGGTTGCACACGTCGCCGAAGAGCCGGCTCAACCCGATCTGCTGGTGCGCGCCGCCCAGCGGCCCGGTGACGTCCTCACCGACGATCGCCACGACCGGCTTGCTGTCGAGCTTGGCGTCGTACAGGCCGTTGAGCAGTTGCACCGCGCTCGGTCCCTGGGTGGCCAGGCAGACCCCGATGCCACCGGTGAACTTGGCGTGCCCGGTGGCCATGAACGAGGCGGTCTCCTCGTGCCGGGCCGGAACGAACGCCGGGTCGCCCCCGGCGTCCTCCAGCGCCTCGACCAGCGGGGCGATCGCCGCTCCGGGGTAGCCGAAGGCGCGCGGCACCCGCCAGGCCCGCATCCGCTCGACCACCAGGTCCGCGACCCGGCGCTCAGCCATTGCCGCGTCCCGGGGTGCCTTCGTCGACGTACCGCAGGACCGCGCCGACGCCGTCGGTGAGCTGCGGCGCCTCGTCCGCGCCGAGCACCGTCAACGCCGCGTCGGTGCCCACCAGCGCCCGGACCAGCGCCGCGTCGGCGCGGACCCGCTGCGGGTCGCCGACCGACATCGCGCTCAACTGGGCCGGGTCGACGGCGATCTCGGTCGGCTCGGGGCCGATCCACAGCTCGCCGTTGGCCGACGGGTCGTCGACGATGAGCATCGTGTCGACCTGGTTGCGTTGCAGGGCCGACACGACCGCGTCGAGTCCCGCGCCGACGTCCTCCTGCACGCCGAACTTGTCCAGCGCGGCGGTGATCCGCTGGTCGGCGACCTCGGCGATGGTCTGCACCGTGAGGTCGTCCAGCATGCTCTGGTCGGCGCCGCCGGCCCGGGAGCCCGCGTCGGTGCGGACGACCAGGTCCTGCCAGCGCGGCGGCATCTGCGCGGCGATCATCCCGGTGGCCCGGACGTCACCGGCCACCACCACGACGTCCGCGCCGACGCGGTCGGCCAGCTCCACGGTCGCGGCGGTGACGTCGCCGGCGTTCTGGTGCCACGCCTCCATGGCGGCCCGCTGGTAGCGCGACTGCGACCAGCCGCCGGGCTGGACCCGACGCAGCGGGAAGCTCTCCCGGCCGGCGACGTGCGCCCGTCGGGGTACGCCGCCCGCGCTGACCGCGACGGCGTCGCCCCCGGTACGGTCGGCCACCACCCGGACCCACGCCACCTGTTCGCCGCGCTGGGCGAGCAGCGGCATGACGTGCGGCAACGGCCCGTAACTCGCCAGGTCGCGCAGCGGCGGCGCGGACAGGTACTCGGAGAGCACCACCTGACCGTGGCTGGCGAAGACCGCCAGGCCGTAGTCCCCGACCATCGGGTCGTGACCCCGGATCACCCGGTCCAGCGCGGCGACGCTCGCCTCGTCCGCCCCCTGTTCGGCCAGGCGGCGTTCCAGGGCGCGCCAGCGTAGGTCCAGCGCCGGGTGGGCGTCCTCGGTGTCGGCGGAGGCGTCCAGGTACACCGAGCACCACGGCCCGGGTCGGTCGTAGAGCGGGCGCAGGAAGGACAGCTGCATGCTCGACCCCTTTCCAGCTCGACCGCCCGCTTACCCCCGTCGCCCGGGATGTCACCTCGCGGGCGTGAGCCCGTGACCAGGTTTCATTCACGTCGTTCAACCGGGGACATCGATACGATCAGTGAACACAAGCGGACTCTCGGTGGTGGACATGGACAGCGGACTCGATACCCGGCGGATCGTGCACCCGACGGAGCGGATCGTCACGGGACGGCTGGTCCGCCTGTTGGACGGCTACACCCGCGAAATACGCGTCGGCCAACCGGTGCTGGTCGCGGTGCTCGCCGCGGCCGCGTTCGCCCGGCTGCCGGCCCTGCTGCTGCGCGCGCTGTTCTCGTTCGGCGGCGGTGGCGCCCGCCGACGCTGGAAGGAGCTGAAGCAGGGCCCGGAGTACCTGGTCACCCCGGTCCGCCTGCGGAACACCGCCGGTCAGCTCTGCGAGGTCGAGCTGCACGGACACCTGCCGCAGAGCGCCCTGCACCCGGCCGATCAGGTGCAGCTCACCCTGCGCCCGCAGCGCGATCCGGAGCTGCCGCCGCGGATCGAGCGGATCGTCAACCTGACCACCGGGCAGTTGCTCACCCCGCGTACCGCGACCCTCTGGTCACACCTGGGACCACCGCTGCTGTTGCAGGCGACGATCGGCGCTCTGCTGTTGGCCGGCGTCGCGGCCTGTTCCGCGCTGACCTGAGCGCTCGGCCGGGGCCGGTCAGCCGACCGGGGCGGGCTCGCGGACCGGCTGCCGGTCGCCGCCGAGCATGCCCCGGCGATGTGCCCAGCGTTCGAAGATCAGCGTGGCGAACGGCGGCACGGCGCACGCCAGCGCCACGACGGTCACCGGCAGGCTCCAGCGGCGCAGCCGCGCCACCGCGAGCACCAGCAACCCGTACGCGATGAACAGGCCGCCGTGGATCGGCCCGAAGATCTTGACGCCCAGCTCATTGTCCGGCGGACCGTACTTGACGGCCATCCCCACCAGCAGGGCCAGCCAGGAGCAGGCCTCGGCGATCGCCGCCGCGACGAACAGCCGGGTCACCTTCTCGCGCATCCGGCAATGCTAGCGGTGCCGGCCGTTCGCGCTCTCGCCGACCACAGAGCGTGCGACAGGGGTCACGGGGCCCGCCACTGGGTAGGAAAGAACCCTCGGGTCTTCCCCGCTCGTACGGCCACGTGCGAGGTTAGGGGGAACCAGCGGTGACAGGGCGGTGACCATGGGCGAGGATGTCGGCGTACGGACCTTCAGTCGGGAGGATCGGGCCCGCTACCGCGAAAAGGTGCGGAACTGTCTGGATGTCTTCGCCGAGATGCTGCGGGAGTCGCGGTTCGACATCGACCGGCCGATGACGGGGTTGGAGATCGAGCTGAACCTCGTGGACGAGGCGTCGAATCCGGCCATGCGCAACGCCGACGTGTTGGCGGCCATCGAGGATCCGAGCTTCCAGACGGAGCTGGGCCAGTTCAACATCGAGATCAATGTGCCACCGCGCCGCTTGACCGGCACCGGCACCCTCGACTTCGAGGAGCACGTGCGCGCCAGCCTCAACGCCGCCGAGGAGAAGGCCCGCACGATCGGCGCGCACATGGTCATGATCGGCATCCTGCCGACGTTGCGTCCCGAGCACCTCACCGCCGAGACGCTGTCGGCCAACCCGCGCTACAAGCTGCTCAACGAGCAGATCTTCGCGGCGCGCGGCGAGGACCTGCCGATCGCCATCTCCGGGGTGGAGCGCCTGGCGGTCACCGCCGACACGATCACCCCGGAGGCGGCCTGCACCAGCACCCAGTTCCACCTCCAGGTCAGCCCGGCGCAGTTCGCCGACTACTGGAACGCCGCCCAGGTGGTCGCCGGCATCCAGGTGGCGCTCGGGGCGAACGCGCCGCTGCTGTTCGGTCGGGAGCTGTGGCGCGAGACCCGCATCCCGCTGTTTCAGCAGGCCACCGACACCCGGCCGGAAGAGATCAAAGCCCAGGGGGTACGCCCCAGAGTCTGGTTCGGCGAACGCTGGATCACCAGCGTCTTCGACCTGTTCGAGGAGAACGTCCGCTACTTCCCGGCGCTGCTGCCGGTGTGCGACCCGCAGGACCCGGCGCAGACCCTGGCGGCCGGCGAGGTGCCGAACCTCGCCGAGCTGCGGCTGCACAACGGCACGATCTACCGCTGGAACCGTCCGGTGTACGACGTGTCGCGCGGCCGGCCGCACCTGCGCGTGGAGAACCGGGTGCTGCCGGCCGGGCCGACCGTGCTGGACACCATCGCCAACGGGGCCTTCTACTTCGGACTGGTCCGCGCCCTCGCCGAGTCGGACCGGCCACTGTGGTCACAGATGTCGTTCAGCGCCGCCGAGGAGAACTTCACCAGTTGCGCCCGGCACGGCATCGACGCGCAGGTCTTCTGGCCCGGCCTCGGCTACCTGCCGGTCACCGAGCTGGTGCTGCGCCGGCTGCTACCGATGGCGCACCACGGGCTGGACCGGTGGGGCCTCGACCCGACCGAGCGGGACCGTCTGCTGGGCGTCATCGAGCAACGCTGCCTGACCAACCGCAACGGCGCGACCTGGCAGGTGGCGACGCTGCACCGGTTGGAGTCCACCGATCACCTGGACCGGCCGGAGGCGCTGCGCGAGGTGGTGCGGCACTACGTGGAGCTGATGCACAGCAACCGGCCGGTGCACGAGTGGCCGATTCCCTGACGATCGCCCGTTCTCGCCGGCCGTCGACCGTCGGCCCATCGGCTCGGACGTCGCACGTCGATGACCACGGCGGCGGGGACCCTGACCGTGGCGGCCGGGGTCCGCGCCCGCTGAGAGCGTGACCGCGCTCAGCCACGTGGGGTGGGGACACCGAAGAGGTCGGTGATGCCGCCGGGCAACTGCGCCAGCAGGTCGTGCCGGTCGTCGTCGTCGAGCGCCTCGGCGACGGTGTTCAGCACCACCTGGGCGTGTTGACGCACCTGGTCCCCGTTCGACACCTGCTCACGGTCGCCGACCTTCTTCAGGAACTCGTCGACGTCCCACCGGCGTCCCTGGGGGTTTCGGGTGACAGAATCGTTCAGCCGATCGGGCAACTGTGCCGCCAGGTTGTCGGCCTCCTGTCCGGCGAGCCGTTCGCCGAGCACCGACAGGACGGCCTGCACCGAGCGCACGGCCTCGTTCTCCCCGAGCCCTCCGCGCTGTCGTACGGTCGCGATCATCTGCTCGTACTCCATGACCCGCTCCCTTTCGCCTCCTGGACCGGCGCGCAGGCCGGCTAACGGACGAACGGACGGCGTTCCCGAGCCCACGGACCACAAACGCGCCACCCCCCTCGCGCCGATCTTGCGGTTTCGGTCGTCAACATGGGGTGGTATGCCCCTTGTGTCGCCGCAGAAAGTGCAAGATCGCGGGAGCTGGGGCGGTCAGACCTTGAGGAGCACCTTGGTGCAGTCGTCCTGCTTCTTCTGGAAGATCTTGTAGCCCTTGGGGGCGTCGCGCAGCGGCATGCGGTGGCTGACGATGAAGCTCGGGTCGATCTCGCCGCGTTGGATGCGCTCCAGCAGGGGGCGGGTGTAGCGCTGCACATGACACTGACCGGTCCGCATGATGAGTGACCGGTTCATGAACGCGCCCATCGGGAACTTGTCGACGAAGCCGCCGTACGCGCCGATGACCGACACCACTCCCCCGGATCGGCAGGCCAGGATCGCCTCCCGCAGGGCGAACGGCCGTTCCGTCTCGGTCCGGGTGGCCTGCTTGGCCCGGTCGTACGCGTACATCGCGGAGTTGGCGTGGTGGCCCTCCAGACCGACCGCGTCGATGCACGCGTCGGGGCCCCGACCGGCGGTCATCTCGTTGAGGGTGTCCAGCACGTCGACGTCCTCGTAGTTGATCGTCTCGGCGTCGGCGTGCTCGGCGGCGAGACGCAGCCGGTAGGGGAACCGGTCGATGACGATCACCCGCTCCGCGCCGAGCAGCCGGGCGCTGGCCGCGGCGAGTAGCCCCACCGGCCCCGCGCCCCAGATCGCGATGACCTGCCCGGGTTTGATGTCGCACATCTCGGCGCCCAGGTAGCCGGTCGGAAAGACGTCGGCGAGCAGGACGGCCTGGTCGTCCGGGATCTCGTCGGGCACCTTGAGCGGGCCGACGTCGGCGAACGGCACCCGCGCGTACTCGGCCTGGCCGCCCGCGTACCCGCCCAGCAGGTGGGAGTAGCCAAAGATGCCGGCCGGTGAGTGGCCCATGACCTTCTCGGCGATGCCGGCGTTGGGGTTGGAGTTCTCGCACACCGAGTAGAGGCCACGCTGGCAGGAGGAGCAGTGCCCGCAGGCGATCGGGAACGGCACCACCACCCGGTCGCCGGGCTTGAGATTGCGGACCTGCGGCCCGACCTCCACCACCTCCCCCATGAACTCGTGGCCGAGGATGTCGCCCTTGCGCATCGCGGGGATGTAGCCGTGGTAGAGGTGCAGGTCGGAGCCGCAGATCGCGGTGGTGCTGACCCGCACGATGGCGTCCCGGGCGTTCATGATCGTCGGCTCGGGTACGTCGATCACCCTGACGGTGTCGGCGCCCATCCAGGCGGTGGCCTTCATTGCTTCGCCCCTTCGAGAAACGGTCAGCGCCGGGTCGGCGGCAGCGGCTGCGCGGGTCGCTGCATCGCCTGCTGGCGTACGGAGATGCCGTTCGGGCTGCCCTCGGAGCGGACCACCTCGCCGGCCTCCAGTACCTGCTTGAATCGGCGCAGGTCGTCACGGACCTGCTGCTCGGGCTCCTCGCCGAAGAGCTTCGCCACGGCCCGGCCGAGCGCGCCCGCCGGTGGCGCGTAGCGCAGTTGCACCCGGACCTCGGTGCCGCGGTCGCCCGGGGCGGGTACGAACGCGACCCGACCGGCGTTCGCCACCCGACTGCCGGGCAGCGACCGCCAGGTGATCGACCTGTTCGGCTGATCGTCGATGATCTCGGCGTCCCATTCGACGCGGCGACCGGCCGGTCCACGGGCGACCCAGTGCGAGAGGCGCAGGTCGTCGGCGCGTACCGACTCCAGGTGCGCCATGAACCGGGGCAGGTTCTCCACGTCACGCCAGAACCGGTACGCCTCGGCGGGTGACCGGTTGACCGTCACCGCGATCTCCATCCGGATCATCCGCTCCCGGGCCCGGCGGGCACGACCGGCGGCGATCGCGGTGGCGACGTCCAGGGCGGTGATGCCGGCGATCGCGGCCGTGGTCAGGGCCAGGCGGCGGCGACGCTCCCCCCGCCGGTCGACCATGGCCCGGCCCAGCAGCGTCAGGTCCAGGGCGTCACCAACGACCCGGGTCCACGCCCAACCGGCCGGGCGGCGGCCGGTGAGCAGACCGACCGCGTGGATCACCTCCCGCGTTCCGACGGCGGGGATCACGGCCCGCGCGGCGGGTGAGTCGTCGACGCCGGTCAGGCGGGCCAGGGTCCGGGGCGCGGCCAGCGCGCCCACGCCCAGGGCCAGGCTCAGCAGACCCAGCGCCCGCGTCGCCGCGGTCGGCACCGGGCCGTCCAGCTCCGGCAGGAGCATGTTGTCGACCCGGTCCATGAGCCGGTCCCCTTCGGTCGGCGCGAGCGCCGGCGGCCACCGACGCGGGCGGCCGTGAGCCGCCACCGTGACGCTATGCGCTGGATCCTCCCTACGCGCCCGAATTGAGGGAGAACGCCGATCAGACCTTGTTGATGATCACCGCTATCTTGTAGTCATGAAAATGGATGGGGCATACGAGGTTCGGCAGAGCCGCATCCTGACCGGGCTCACGCTGGCGCTGTACAGCGCTCTGCCGATGACCGCCGTGGTGATCGGCCTACAGGACCTGTCCGAGCGCTACATGTTCGTCATCATTGGGCTGGGGTTCGAGGCGACCATGCTCGCCCTGATGCGGGGCCGCGTCGGCCGCGCGGTCCGGCAGGAGTTGCTCTTCGCCGTTGACGAACAGGGCGTCTACCTGGGCCCGGACGAGTACGGCCGGCCCGCGACGCGCGAACCGTGGTCCCAAATCGACTTCATCGTCCACTTCACGGGCCGCATCTGGAAGACCAGCACCCGGCCAAATCCGAACCGTAACGTCGGTATCGCCCGTGGCGGCAGGATCATCACTTCCCGGGCAACGGGCGGTTGGCGCTTCAGCGCCCGGCGGGCCGCCGCGGCGGCCGACCGGTTCGGCGGGGGAAAGCCGGTCCTCAAGGGACCGTACTTCGATCAGGTGCCGCGCGAGTGGTTCCACACCCTCACCCTGCCGCCCACATGGCTCGCCGCCCACGCCAGACCTGGCGGTGTGTCCGGAACACAACGCTGATCAACCGGCAGCACGTCACCTTCAGTCAGCATCACGACATTGACCGATTTGGATCAGCAACGCTCCGTTACCGTCGGCGCACCCCCGTTCCGTCGCCGCGAGGAGCACGCCCGTGAGCCCCACCCTCCTGCGCAAGCTGACCACCACCATCGCCATCGCGCTGCTCGTCGTGGAGGCCGCCGCGCCCGCTGGCGCGCGTACCCCCCGGCAGGTGTCGCCCGCGCCCGGCGGCGTTCGCGCCGTCGTGCGGGACGCGGCCACCGGCGCGCCGGTGCCCCGCGCCTGCGCCGCGCTCGTGCCCATCGACGCCGCGGCGCTGACGGCGGTCACCCTCGGGGAGGACCAGCTCGGCCGGTACGGCGGCTGCGCCGACGAGCAGGGCAGCCTGGTGACCGGTGACGTCGCACCCGGGGACTACCGGTTGCTCGTGCGGCCCTACGACACGACCCGGCACGGCTGGCAGTGGGTCGGCCGGCACGGCGGCACCGGTGAGCGCGAGCGCGCGTCCGTCATCCGGGTCCGGGCCGGCACGGTGACCAACGCGCCCGACATCCGGCTCGATCCGCCCGGCACGGTCGTCGGGGTGGTGACCGACGCGGCGACCGACGCCCCGGTCCCGCGAGCGCTGGTGATGGTGGTGCCGTACGTGCCGGACCCCAAGTACGACGACCACGGGCCCACAACCGATGAGAACGGCCGCTACACGATCACGGGCCTCGGGCCGTACGAGTGGCCGGTGCAGTTCGCCGCGGGTGGGTACGCCACCGTCTGGTCCGGCGGGGTGGGCAGCCGGGCGCAGGCGCGAAAGGTCCGGGTCCGCGCCGCGCGGACGACGACCCTGGACCAGGCGCTGCCCGCCGGCACCCCGGTCAGCGGGGCGGTACGCGTCGACGAGTTGCTCACCTACGCCCAGGTGCTTGCCTTCGACGCCAGCACCGGAGACCTTGCCGGCGTGGCGGACGTGGGGAGCGGGTACGCCCTGCGCCTGCTCCCCGGGCAGCGGGTGAAGCTGCGCTGCGACTGCGCGTACGCCCCGCCGGTGTGGCACCGCGACGCGGCCGGCTTCGACGCCGCGACTCCCCTGCGGGTCGGGCGAACGCCGGTCGTGGTCGACTTCGACCTCGACTAGAAAACCCACCGGAGCACGGTGACCAGGCCGACCACGCACAGCGCCACCAGCACCACGCCGATCACCGCCGCCACCAGGCAGCCCAACCCGTCCCGCCACGAACTCGGCTCATCGGGACGTGGCCCGTCATCGGTCCAGGTGACGGGCCCGTACCGGCCGGCCTGCTCCAGCAGTCGCGCGAAGCGCGCGCCCGCCACCGGCCCGAGTCTGGCGCTGGGGTCGGCGGTCACCCGCAACGCCCGCAGACGCCGCCAGGCGTTCCCGTAGGCCTGCTCGAACGCGGCGACCTCCCGCGCGTCGGCGTCCTCGCCGAGGAAGCCCCATCGCCCCGCCTCGGCCACGTTGCCCACCTGCCGGTAGAGCGCGGCACGCCGCGCCCGCACCTCCAGGTCGTCGGGGTACGCGGCGGTCAGGCTCGCCAGGCGTTGCATCGCGGGGTGCACGTGCCCGCGCTCCAGATCCGCCGCCACCCTCGCCAGCACCTGTTCCTTCGCCACGGCGGACATTCTGAGCGGTGCGCCTGCCACGCCGACAGCTCATTTCCGTCGGTCGGGCGTTAGCAACGGGCCGCAGCGGGTAGCCGTCGTCCGCTCTTTGTCGGGCCGGGAGGTGGGATGACGACGGCGACCAGCGACTTCTTCGAGCGGCTGGCCGCCGCGTGCCGGGATCCGCGGTTCAGCAAGGTGTGCGGAAGTGTGCGCTTCGACATCGCCGACGGGGACGACCTGGAGCAGTGGCTCCTGGTCATCGACCACGGCAAGCTAGAGGTGTCGCAGAGCGGGGACCCGGCCGACACCGTCATCAGGGTGCCGGCACAGGTGGCGGAGTCGATGGCGCGTGGCGAGGTGAACGGGCTGGCGGCGATCGAGCGCGGCGAGATCCTGGTCGACGGCGACCTCGCCCTGGCGTTGCGCATCGGGCGACTGTTTCCCCGCGCGGCCGAGGGTGGCGCGGGAGCCGACCAGCCGACGGCGACCAGCGCGCCGTGAGGGACATCCCGGGCACGGTGTCGTGCATCGACGGCAACACCTTCATCGTGTCGGACGCCAGTGGAGACGTGGAGTCGTCGCCCGCAACGCCGGTGGGGCTGTTCGCCAACGACACGCGCTATCTGTCCCGCTGGGTGCTCACTGTGAACGGCGAGCGGTTGGCCGCCCTGTCGGTGGACGACAGCCAGTACTACGAGGTCACGTTCTTCGTGGTGCCGGGCGGGGCCGTCGACTACGTGGAGGCGGACGTGTCCGCGATCCGGCGGCGACGCATCGGCCCGGACCTCACCGAGACGCTGACGATCTTCAACTACGGCCAGGGAGTGGTGGACCTCGACGTGCGACTGGAGGTCGAGGCCGACTTCGCCGACATCTTCGAGATCAAGTTCGATATCCAGGACAAGGCGGGCAGCTACTACACCGACGTCGAGCCGAACGAGTTGCGGGTCGGTTATCGACGCGGGACGTACCGGCGTGAGGTCGTCGTGTCGACGAGCGAGTCGGCCACCATCGACGCGCGCGGCCTGCGGTACGCGGTGCGGCTGCGGCCCGGGGAGCAGTGGGACACCCGGTTGCGGGTGGTCATGCGGGCGCTGCGACCGGACGGCGTCGACCTGCGCGCCGCCCTGCGGGCTCTACGCCCGGACGAGTCGACACTGCCGGACAGCGTGCGCGAGTGGGTGGCGCAGGCGCCGACGTTGGACACCGAGAGCGCCACCCTCCAACAGGTCTACCATCGCAGCCTGGTGGACCTCGCGGCGCTGCGCTTCGCGCCGCTGTCACTCGGCGGAGCTGCCGTACCCGCGGCCGGGCTCCCCTGGTTCATGACCCTGTTCGGCCGCGACAGCCTGCTGACCTGCCTACAGACCCTGCCCGTCACGCCGTCGCTGACCCCGCCGACACTGCGGATCCTCGCCTCGCTCCAGGGCGCCCGGACCGACGACGTGCTGGAGGAGGATCCCGGCCGGATCCTGCACGAGCTGCGCTACGGGGAGTCGGCCGCGTTCGAGGAGCAGCCACACTCCCCCTACTACGGCACCGTCGACGCGTCGCCCCTGTTCGTGGTGCTGCTCGACGAGTACGAGCGGTGGAGCGGCGACACCGCGTTGGTGATGGAGTTGGAGCAGGAGGCTCGCGCGGCCCTGGACTGGATCGACGCGTACGCGGACCTGACGTCGACCGGCTACGTCTGGTACCAGCGGCGCAACCGGGCCACCGGCCTGGACAACCAGTGTTGGAAGGACTCCTGGGACAGCATCTCCTACGCCGACGGCCGGCTGCCCGGGTTCCCGAGGGCGACGTGTGAGGTCCAGGGGTACGCCTACGACGCCAAGCTCCGTGGCGCGCGGCTGGCGCGTACGTTCTGGGGCGACCGCGACTACGCCGAGCGGCTGGAACGCGAGGCGGCGGCGTTGTACGAGCGCTTCAACCGGGACTTCTGGCTCGAGGACCGCGGCTACTACGCCCTCGCGCTCGACCACGACGGCACTCCCGTGGACAGCCTCTCCTCGAACATCGGCCACCTGCTGTGGAGCGGCATCGTGGCGCCCGACCGGGCCGCGCGGGTCGTCGAGCACCTGATGGGTCCGGCGCTCTTCTCCGGCTGGGGCGTGCGGACCTTCGCCTCCGGGCAGAGCCGCTACAACCCGCTCGGCTACCACAACGGCACCGTCTGGCCGTTCGACAACTCGTTCATCGCGTGGGGCCTGCGCCGTTACGGGTTCCTCAGCGAGGCGGGCCGCATCGCCGAGGGCATCCTGTCGGCCGCGACCTACTTCCAGGGGCGGCTGCCCGAGGCGTTCGGGGGCTTCGACCGCAGCACCACCCGGTACCCGGTCCGGTATCCCACCGCCGGCAGCCCGCAGGCGTGGTCCAGCGGAGCGCCGATGCTGCTGCTGCGCACCCTGCTCGGCCTCGACCCGCACGAGGAACACCTGGCCGTCAATCCCGCGCTGCCGTCCGCCTTCGACCGGATCGCGCTGCTGGACATTCCCGGACGCTGGGGGCTCGTCGACGCGTACGCCCGGCACCGCCCGGACCGGAACTAGTTCACCGCCCGCGTGTGCAGGACGGCACGGGCCTGTTCGGCGGCGCGGGTGATGCTCTCGCTGATGAAGTCGAGGAAGCGGGCGATGTTCTCCAGGCGGGCGGCGGCCGGGGTGCCGGGGCCGAGGACGGCGACGCCCTCACGTGCTGTCGCGATGAGTTGGTCGTTGGCGCGGGCGCTGGCCATCGTCGCCTGGTAGAAGAGTTCGGTGTCGATGACGTAGCGGTCGCGGCGGCGCTCGTCGCGCTCGCGGCGGACGAGACTCTGACTCTCCAGGAAGCTGATGGCCTTGGAGATGGACGCCGGGCTGACGTGCAGACGCTGGGCCAGCTCCGCCGCGGTGAGGCTGCCCGTGTCGGTGGTGAACAGGCAGGTCAGTACCCGGGCTCCCATCTTGTTCAGACCCGTGGCCATGAGGACGGTGGTGAACACCTCCTCGTACTCGGCGACGGCCTCGGCGTCGCGGCCGTGCGGCTGCGGGATCGCCTCGGCGGTCCGGGTGGCGGACGGCACGCGGCGGCGGGCGCGGCGTTCGGTGGCGCGGTGGGCCAGCTCGGCCCGGTAGGCGTTCGGGCCGCCGTTGCGCAGCACCTCGCGGGTGATCGTCGAGGTCGGACGGTCGAGGCGTCGGGCGATCTCGGCGTACGGGAGGCTGTCGGCCAGCCCGGACGCGATCTGCTGACGGTCCTGCTGGGTGAGTCTGCCTCCCGGCACGGTGATCTCCTCGGTGGTCGTCCTCAACGGCATTGCCACCATAGCGTTCACCGCCAGTCGATTGCAATGGCGGTAACGCCGGCCGTTGCTTTAGCGGCAGATCGGTTGCAACGTTTACAACGCTCTGAGCTGCCCTTACTACCCATCTACGCAACAAGGCTGTTGCCACTAACTGGAAAGCAACGTAGCGTTTCCAATGTCAGAAACACCGGAGAGAGCATCGGAGAACGCCGTGCAGAGCTTCGCCACCCCCGCCCCCATCGCCGCCGTCCTGGACATCCCCGCCGGGCGCGTCCAACTCATCGCCGCCGACCGCGCGGACACCACCGTCGAGGTCCGGCCCGCCGACGCCGGCCGCAGCCGCGACACCCGGGCCGCCGAGCAGACCACCATCGCGTACGCCGACGGCGTCCTGCGGGTCACGACCGCGTCCCCCGACAACCAGCTCCTGGGCCCCGCCGGCTCGGTGGAGGTCACCGTCCAACTGCCCGCCGACTCCCG
Organism: Micromonospora sp. NPDC049662; assembly: GCF_040675055.1. Classification (NCBI taxonomy): domain Bacteria; kingdom Bacillati; phylum Actinomycetota; class Actinomycetes; order Micromonosporales; family Micromonosporaceae; genus Micromonospora; species Micromonospora sp. NPDC049662. The sequence goes on along the minus strand of NZ_JBFAOC010000064.1, from coordinate 1,542 downwards.
CGTCGAGATCAGGGCCGCCAGCGCCGAGCTGCGCGGCGTCGGACGCCTCGGTGACGTCACCGTGGACGGCGCGTACCGCCACATCAAGGTCGACGAGGCGGCGAGCATGCGCCTCACCGCCGTCGACGGCACCGTCGAGGTCGGTCAGCTCAACGGCCCCGCCGAGATCAGCACCACGCGGGGCGACATCCGCGTCGCGCAGGCAACGCGAGGTCGGCTCGTGCTGCGTACCCAGTCCGGCGACATCTCGGTCGCCGCCGCCAGCGGCGTCTCGGCCGCCCTGGACGCCGGCACCGGCCACGGGCGCATCAGCAACGACCTGGTCAACCACGGCAGCGCCGACCTCGACATCCACGCCACCACCTCGCACGGCGACATCACCGCCCGCAGCCTCTGAACCCCAACCCCCTCAAGGAGTACGACAATGACGACGAACACCCCCTCCTCGACCAGTTCGCCGTGGACCGGCATGGTGCCGGTCGACGACACCGCCCTGGCCGTCACCGACACCGGCGGCGCGGGCGTCCCCGTGGTCTTCCTCAACGGCCAGTTCGCCACCCAGGGGTACTGGCGCAACGTCATCACCGACCTGGGTACCCGATGGCGGCACATCACCTACGACGAGCGGGCCCGCGGCAGAAAGTCGGGACGCTCGGCGGACTACTCCTTCGAGGCGGCCGTCCGGGACGTCGACGCCGTTCTCGCCGCCCGAGGCGTCCAGCGGGCGGTGCTCGTCGGCTGGTCGTACGGGGCCGTCGTCGGCGCCCACTGGGCCCACCGCAACCCGGACCGCACGATCGGCGCGGTACTGGTCGACGGCGCGTTCCCGCACGACTGGCTCGACGACGCCATGGAGCTGCGGATCCGCAAGCTGTTCCGGCGCCTGGGCTGGTTCACGCCGCTGCTGCGGCCGACCGGCCTGACCCCGCGCATGAGCGCCGCCCAGCAGGCGGAGAGCAACATCGAGCTGGGCCGGCTCTCCCGGGAACGCGAACTGGGTCCGGTGCTGGACGGCATCACCGTCCCGGTGCGGTACGTGGTCGCCTCGGGAACGTCCCTCGGCAGCAAGGGAGACGAGCAGGAACGCATCCGCGCCAGCCTCGACGCGGTGACCACGCGCAACCCGAACATCCGAGTCCACGCGAAGGTCGCCAGCAACCACGGCGCGATCCTCAAGAAGGACTTCACGGCCGTCGCCCAGGCCGTACGCGAGGTCGCCGCCCTCGACAGCGAGCACCGCTGATACACCGAACCCCGGTCCCCCCGGCCGCCGCGCGCGACCGGGTGGCCGGGGCGGCGGCGGGGAACCGGCGCACCACTGTGGATGATCGCCTGGTAGGAAGAAGGCAACCGCCTCACCCTCGGGAGATCACTGTGCCTCGTACCCCGCTGTCTCGCCGTTCCCTGCTGGCCGCCGGCGGCGCGACGGCCGTCGCGCTCGGCGCGGCCGTCGCCGGTCCGTCCGCGGGGCGCGCCCGCCCCCCGCCCCCCGCCCGCCCGCCCCCGGGGCCCCCCGCCCCGGCGCGGCGGCGGGGGGGCGCC
>NZ_JBFAOC010000063.1:0-35569 GCF_040675055.1 Micromonospora sp. NPDC049662 | reverse complement strand
CGCCGCGGGCCGCGCCGGACGGTCGCCGGCCGGTCGGGCCGGGGTGCCGCCGCGCGGCCCCTCCCCCACACCACCCGCGCCGGCCGGGGTGGGCGTCGTCCCCCACTCGCCCGGAGCGGGCACGCCCGGCGGGCGGATCGGCCGGCGGCCACCGCCGGCCTCCGACTCACCCGGTTCCTTCGCGCCCGGCCAGGGCTTCGCCACCCTCGATGCGAGCACGAACTCCTTGCGCAGCGGGTTGCCCTCGAACTCCGGGGGCAACAGCAGCGGTCGCAGCTCACCGTGCCCGGCGAAGTCGATGCCGAACATCTCGTGGGTCTCCCGCTCGTGCCAGGCGGCGCCGGGGTAGAGGTCCACCACCGAGGCCACCGAGGGCGCGTCGCGGGGCACCCGGGTGCGCAGCAGCACGCCGTGCCGCAGTCGCGTCGACCAGAGGTGCGCGACCACGTCGAAGCCCTCGGCCAACTCGTCGACCGCCGACAGCCAGTCGAAGAAGTCGCAGGCCAGCTCGGTGTCGTCGCGGGCGGCGCGGACGGCGGTCGACCAGCTTGCCAGCGGTACGTCGACGGTGGCCCGGGCGAACCGCTGCCCGCCGGAGACCGACGCGGTCGCCTCGACGGGCGCGAGCAACGCGACCAGCCGAGCGCCGACCTCTTCTGACGTCATGCCGCTGATCCTAGGTGCCGACCCGGCCCACGGTCCGCGACCGGCCTCCGGTGACCTTCCGGCTTTACCGGCGGTTGTCCCGCCCACGGGGAAAGATGAGGGCGTGCGCGCTGTGACGGTGAAACCCGGGCAAGCCAACTCGCTGAGCCTCGTCGAGGATCAGCCGGAGCCGGCGTCCGAGGAGGGCGCTGTCCTGGTCGAGGCCCTGGCCGTGGGCATCTGCGGCACCGACCACGAGATCATCGCCGGCGACTACGGCGAGGCGCCGCCGGGCGCCGATCGGCTCGTCATCGGGCACGAGTCGCTGGGCCGGGTGCTCGACGACCCGACCGGCACCCTGCAACCCGGCGACCTGGTGGCCGGCATCGTCCGGCATCCCGACCCGGTGCCCTGCCCCAACTGCGCGGTCGGCGAGTGGGACATGTGCCGCAACGGGCGGTACACCGAGCACGGCATCAAGGCACTGCCCGGTTTCGCCCGGGACCGTTGGCGGATCGAACCGGAGTTCGCGGTCAAGCTCGACCCCGCGCTGGCCCAGGTCGGCGTGCTGTTGGAGCCGACCAGCGTGGTGGCCAAGGCATGGGACCACATCGAACGGATCGGGCACCGGGCCGAGTGGCAGCCGCAGACCGTGCTGGTGACCGGGGCCGGACCGATCGGGCTGCTGGCGGCGCTGCTCGGCGCCCAGCGCGGGCTCACCGTCCACGTGCTGGACCGGGCCACCGACGGGCCGAAGCCGGAGCTGGTCGCCGGGCTGGGCGCCACCTACCACGCGGTGCCGGTCAACGACCTGCCCTTCGAGCCGGACGTGGTGATCGAGTGCACCGGCGCGCCCACGGTGGTCCTGGACGTCATGTGCAAGGCCGCGCCGAACGGGATCGTCTGCCTGGCCGGGGTGTCCAGCGGCGGCCGGAGCATCGACTTCGACGCCGGGGCGCTCAACCGGGCGCTGGTGCTGGAGAACAACGTGGTGTTCGGCTCGGTGAACGCCAACCGGCGGCACTGGAACATGGCAGCTCAGGCCCTCACGCGTGCCGACCAGGTCTGGCTCTCCTCCCTGATCACCCGGCGGGTGCCGGTGAACCGGTACGCCGACGCGTACACCGCCGGGCCGGACGACATCAAGGTCGTGCTCGAGTTCGCCTCGTGAATCGGTCAGATCCCCGGTAGCCGGCCGTTGCGGAACAGGTCCACGAAGAGTTGGTGGTCCTGGCGGGCGCGCACCCCGTACGCGTGCGCGAAGTCCACCAGATGGGTGACGAACCCCGACTCGTCGGCGTCTACGGCAGCGACGATCGCCTCCTCGGTGGAGTAGTCCACAAGGTCGTGGCTGGACTCGTCGTCGGCGACCGAGTGCATCCGGGCCACCGCCCGGCCGAGGTCGGCCAGCACCCCGGTCAGCTCATCCGGCTCGTTCACGTCGGCCCAGTTCAGATCGCCGGCGTACGGGGAGACCTCGGCGACCAGTTGACCCGCCCCGTCCAGCTCGGTGTAGCCCAGCCACGGGTCGGCGTGCGCCTGCAACGCGCGCTGCGACTCGGCGGTCCGGTGACCCTGGTGCCGGAAGTAGCGGGCCACCGACTCGTCGGTGCTGTAGCGGGCCACCGCCGGGACCTGCGCCTGCTTCATGTAGATCAGCACGTCGTTCTCCAGCGCCTGCGTGTGCCCCTCCAGCAGCAGGTTGTACGACGGCAGCCCGGCCGAGCCGATGCCCACGCCCTTGCGCAGCACCACGTCCTTGATCCGGGCGGCCCCTGGACGCAGCCGGGCGGTGGCGGCGGGCAGGGTCTCCAGGTACTCCTCGAAGGCGGCGAGCACCCGGTCCCGGGTCCTGGCGTCGACCTCGAAGACGCCGTCGGTGACGGAGAACCGCCGCTCGTAGTTGTCGACGGTGGTCTGCGCGGCGAGCAGGTCGACCCGCGTGTTGAGGCGGGCCTGCTGGAGCACCCGACGCAGCACCCCGTCGGCGTTGTCCAGGGTGATCGAGCCGATGGCGTCGTCCCCACCGGCGGCGATCGCCCGCAACTCGGTCAGGTAGGCGCGGGCGAAGCCGGTCACCAGCTCGTCGATCACCGTGTCGGAGAGGGCCTTGCTGTAGCCGAGCAGCGCCACGCTGGCCACGAACCGCCGCAGGTCCCAGGTGAACGGGCCGACGTACGCCTCGTCGAAGTCGTTGACGTTGAACACCAGTTGCCCGGACGCGTTCATGTACGTGCCGAAGTTCTCCGCGTGCAGGTCGCCGTGGATCCACACCCGGCCGGTCCGCTCGTCGAGGAAACGGTCGTCGGCGAAGTCACCGCGCTGGTCGGCGTAGAACAGCGCGGCGCTGCCCCGGTAGAAGGCGAACGGCGACGCGGCCATCTTGCGGAACTTGCGCCGGAAGGCCGCCGGATCGATCGCCATCGACGCGCCGAACTCCGCGCTGAGCACCTCGGTGATGTGGTCCGAGCGCCGGTCCCCTGAGCTGGTCATGGTCCGCAGGCTAGCCGGCCGGGTCCACCACGGGCTGGCAGAACGGGGTGGCGGAACGGGAACCCATCGATCATGCTGTCTGCGTCACGCGCGGGGGTCCGGACACCACGGTCACGTCGGCCGATCGCTGCTGCCATGGGCGGCAGCAGGTCCCTCGCCGGGCGTCGACCACGGAGGACCGGACACACATGTTCCGCAAAACGGGGACCCTGCTCACCGCCGCACTGCTCGGCCTGACCGCCACGATCGGTGGGGCCGGACCGGCCGCCGCGGCACCGGCGGACGCCGCCGGCGGCACCGTGTCGGTGGGCAGACTGATCCTGGAGCCGACCGAGCGGGGCTACCTGGACAGCCTCCCGGTGACCGTCACCAACACCGGCAGCGAGACCGACTACTTCTACCTGACGCTGCGCGAGCCGGTCCCGGGCGCGTTCCAGGACACGGACAGCCGCTGCGACTGGTTCGGCGCGATGGAGGAGAACCGGCGGCTGTTCGACTGCTCCCTCTCGAACAACTGGGCCTACCTCGCCCCGGGCGAGAGCCGCACGGTCACGCTGGACTTCCACGTGCTGACCACCCCGCGGGCGTACCCGATGAGCATGACCGGAGGCCGGATCGCGGTCTCCTCGATCAACGGTGGCCTGATCGCGGAGAGGTCGCTCACTGCGCTGTTCCGGTCCACGACCGGGTCGCTGATCCGCCCCCGGCCGTACGTCCAGGACGCCCAGCCGGACGCCGCCATCGACTCGGTGGGCCCGGTGACCCTCGACCCGGAGGGCACCGGCCGCCTCTACCTGCCGGTGACCGTGCGGTACAAGGGGGACGCGCCGCACGTCGGCCTCGACATCAAGGCCAGTCCGCTGCCCGCCGGGTCGCGCATCGAATACACCATCCCGTCGGAAGGGCCGGTCCTGACGGACCATTCCTGGGTACCGGGGCAACGGATGATGCCCGGCGAGGTGCGTAGCTTCGGATTGGTGATCACCCCGCCGACCGACCCGGCCGACGCTCAGGACGTCATCACCCTGGCGTTGACGACCAACTGGTTCCCGTCGGGCCCGGACGCCGACCCCAGCGACAACACCGCCCAGACCACGCTGGCCATCGCGGCCACCAGCTGATCACCACACGGCAGGGCCGTCGCTCGGACTCGTCCGGGCGGCGGCCCCGGCGTTCGTCAGCCCGCGTCGGGTGGGCGTACGGGTGGGGCGGTGAGGGAGTCGACCGAGCGTGGGGCGCTGGCCTCGGCGGGCGCGGCGAGCAGGTCCCGCTGCGGCACTCCGCCGATCCCGGACTGCTCGGCGGCGATCTTCTCCTGAAGGCGCAGGATGCCGTGCAGCAGCGCCTCCGGGCGGGGCGGGCAGCCGGGCACGTAGACGTCGACCGGGATGAGCTGGTCGACGCCCTTGGTCACCGAGTACGAGTCCCAGTAGGGGCCACCGCAGTTCGAGCACGCGCCGAACGAGATGACGTACTTCGGCTCGGGCATCTGGTCGTAGAGCCGCTTGATGGCCGGGGCCATCTTGTCGGTCACCGTGCCGGAGACCACCATGAGGTCGGCCTGTCGGGGGCCGTGGGCGAACGGGATCACGCCGAGCCGGATGAAGTCGTGCCGGCCCATGCTGGTGGCGATGAACTCGATCGCACAGCAGGCCAGGCCGAAGTTGAACACCCAGAGCGAGTAGCGGCGCCCCCAGTTCAGCACGAACCGGATCGGCTCACCGAGCACTGCCGGTAGCTGCACGGACGTCCCCTCTCCTCACCCCACAGTGAATCACAGCCGGCTGTCACGGACCGGACAGGCAACCCCACCGGGTCCGACCGCAACCGGCGGGCGCAGCAGAGTGTGTGACCGGTGCTGGCGAACACGCCGCCTGCGGCCACCACGGGGAGGACGAGTGCTTGTGACAGGAGAAGTACGGGTGGGCGGACCGCCCCCCGACCCGCCGGGAAGTCCTCTCCCCGCGACCGCCGAACTGGTCTTCGACGACTTCTACCACGCTCACTTCCGCTCGCTGGTGGTGCAGCTCACCGCGTACACGGGTGACCGTGGGCAGGCGCAGGACCTGGTTCAGGAGGCGTTCTGCCGGGCGTACGCCCACTGGGGTCGGCTCGCCCGGTACGACGATCCGCTGGCCTGGGTACGCCGGGTCGCCTGGAACCTCGGCCACAACCGCTGGCGGCGGCTGCGGACCGCGCAGGCCTGGCTGCTGCGGCAACGGGAGACACACGTCGCCGAGCCGAGCCCGGACCGGGTCGCCCTCGACACCGCCTTGGCCAAGTTGCCGCCGAAGCAGCGCCGGGCTGTCGTACTGCACTACCTCGCCGACCTGACGGTCGCCGAGATCGCCGCCCAGGAACGGGTCGCCGAGGGAACCGTCAAGTCCTGGCTGCACCGGGGACGGGCGGCCCTCGCGACGCACCTGCGCGACACCACCGAGGAGGTGCGAGATGTCTGATCAGGAGATCCTCGACCTCGCCGAAGAGTTCGCCCACTACCGCCGTACCGTGCTGGAGGAGGTCGAGGTGCCCGGGCCGGCCGCCGTGCGGCGGACGGCGCGAGGCCGCGGCCGTCGCCGGTTCGCCACCACCACCGCGACGGTGCTCGCGCTGTTCGGCGGGGCCGCCGTCGGGTACGCGACGATGAACGGCCCCGATCGCGAGCCGGGGCCCGTGGATCCCACGTCCGCGCCGTCCGCCAGCCCGTCGGCGACCGCGACCGCCAGTGCGACGGCCAGCCCGTCTGCCACGGCGTCGAACGGCGGCGCCAGCCCGACCGTCGCCGCCCCGAACGGCCGCATCGGCCGGGCCCAGTTGCTCGCCGCGACGGTGTCGCTGCCCGCCTGGACCACCCCGGCGGAATGCCCCACTGGGCGGGTGCGGCTGGGTGCCGAACCGGCCCGCGAAGGCGTCAACGAGCTGGTCGCGCTCGACTACGGCGACCTGGACGGCGACGGGGCGACGGAGACGGTCGCCCTCGTGCGCTGCCTGTTCGGCACCCGCGGGCCGTTCCAGGTGGTCGCCTTCGATCGGGACGCGTCCGGCCGGGTCGTCACCCTCGGCCGCGTGGCCGGCACCGCTTCGCCCACGCCGGGTTGGGTGACCGCCCTGGACGTACGCGACGACGGCGAGGTTCGGGTCGAGGTGCTCGACGTCGCGCCCGGCGGCGGCTGGCCGATGAAGAACTCCCAACGGCAGTGGCGCGGCTACCGCTGGACCGGTGACGCGTTCGACCAGGTGTCCGGGCCGAGCACCTTCGGCCCCAACCCGCGATCGGCCGACCTGTCGATCACCGCCACCGACCTGGTGTTGACCCCTGCGGCGGACGACTCCCGATCGGGCACGGTCACCGTGCGGATCCGCAACGACGCGGATCGGACGCCGCCCGGGGTGCTCTTCACCATCGAGCTGCCGAAGGCGCTGCAGCCCGTCGGGGACGGCTGGTCGGGCTGCGACATCGGGACGGGGAGCACCGTGCTGGTGTCCTGCCACATAAGCGCCGTGCCTGCGCACGGCGAGATGCGGCGGACCCTGGAACTGCGGGTCGCCGCCGGTACCAGCCTGGCCCCGGGAAAAGCGACACTCTGGACCTGGTCCCGGGACCCGGACATGGACCCGTGGCTGGACAACAACAGCGATGACAACGAGTCGACCTTCGGCTATCGCTGACCCTTCCCGGACACGGACACGGATCGACTGGACGAGGCGGCCGCGCTCACCCGAGCGCGGCCGTCGTCGGCCTGCCCGTCCGCCGCGGCCCGCTCGTCGACTGTCGGATTCGCGGCTGGGCGGACCGCAACCAGGTGCCTCGCGGCGGAGTGTTACCGGCGCCCAGGGGCACCGGCCCAGCGGGCAAACGGGGAGGGGCAGTGACAGCAACGATGGGGGCCCGCGCCAACGAACCGCCGGCGGTGCTGACGTCCGGAGGGTCGAACGCGGCGGCGATCGCCTTCGACGACTTCTACCACGCGCACTTCCGGAGCGTCACGGCCCAACTGTGTGCGTACACCGGGGATCTGGGCCACGCGCAGGACCTCGCCCAGGAGGCGTTCTGCCGGGCGCTGGCACGCTGGGACCGCCTGGTCCGCTACGACGATCCGGTGGCCTGGGTCCGCCGGGTCGCCTGGAACCTGGCCCGCAGCCGCTGGCGTCGGCTCCGCACGGCACGCAACCACCTCCTGCGGCAGCGACACGTCGAAGCCGAGGTGGACGGCCCCACGCCGGATCGGGTGGCCATCGACGCGGCGCTCACGCAACTGCCGCCCAACCATCGACGGGCCGTCATCCTGCACTACCTGGCCGACCTGTCGGTCAGTCAGATCGCCCTGCAGGAAGGAGTGGCCGAGGGCACCGTGAAGTCCTGGCTGCACCGGGGCCGGACCGCCCTGGCCGGACTGCTGGACGAGAACACCGAGGGGGTGTCCGATGTCTGATCTCGACCCGCGGCTGCGCGAACGGTTGACCGCGTACCGTGCGGACGTCACCGCCCGGGCCGTCGGCCCCGGTCCCGACCAGGCCCGACGTACCCTGCGCCGTCGCCGGCGGACGAGGGTCGTGGCGGTCGCGGCGGCTGCGGTCGTGCTGGTGTTGGCGCCGGTCGTCGCCAACGCCGCGCTGAAGGGCGACCGAACGCCACCGGTACCGGCGGAGTCCGTCGACCCGACACCCCCGCCGACGACGACCCCGCCACCACCCACACCGTCGGTCAGCCAATCACCAGATTCCACACCCACTGCCGACCCGGGCGCCCCGGACGGCCGGATCAGCCGGGCCCAGTTGCTCGCCGCCCGTGTCGACCTGCCGACGTGGCCGCAGACCGCGCCGTCCACCTGCATCACGACGAACGTGCGGCTGGCGACCACCTCGAACAAGAGCTTCGTCCCGTTGCTCACCGACCTGTCCGTGGACCACGCCGACCTGGACGGTGACGGCGCTCAGGAGACGGTTGCCGTCGTCGCCTGCCGGTACGGGGAGGCGTTGGCGAAGCAGGTCGTCGCCTTCGACCGGGATGACGACGGGCGCATCGTGACGCTCGGCCGGGTCGTCCGGACCACCGACGGTGTCGAGGACATCCTCGGGGTGACCCTCACCGCGGCCGGCACGGTCGACGTGCGGGTGGCCGACCTGCAGCCGTGCTGCGACACCCCGACGTACTGGAAGCAGGAACAGACGCGTACCTACCGGTTCAAGGGTGGCCGGTTCGTGCAGACAGGCGGCCCCACGAAGTTCGGGAAGGATCCCCGGCTCACCGACCTGCGCCTGTCCATGACGCACACACTGGTAAATGTCACCGGTGGTCGCGAGCTGACCATCGTCCTCACCGTCACCAACGCGGGATCGGTCGACGCGGCCCAGGTCCAGTTCAGGGGCCTCGACGTGGGTGCGCCGACGACAGGTGACTGGTCCAGGTGTGACCCGGCGGCCGCGGCGGCCGACGACCACCGGACGTGTCTGGTGCCGGGGGTGCCGGCCGGCGAGTCGCGACGCTACACGTTCGTCCAGCGGGTGCCGAGCCGCTCGGGCACCGATGCGACCACCCGGTTCTTCTTCGTGACCCACTACGACGCGCAGGACCGGCAGTGGCGCGACCGCAACGAGAAGGACAACAAGGTGCAACTCCCCGGCGTGTTCTGACGAGGAGGATGTCCGGTGCCCCATCCCGTCGGGGTGGGGCACCGGGGTTCACTCGCCCGAACTCCAGTCGGGGCGTTGCAGGAGGCCCACGAACTCGACCAGCAACCTCTCGCGCAGCGCCGACGGGGCGGCGTCGAGCAGCGTGTTCACGACCGCCATCCGATCCGGCAGCGGACCGGAACTGTCGCCGCCGCCCAGGCCCAGCCCGGCCGCCAGGCCGGCCACCACCTCCGGCGTCAGCGCCTCGGGGGTGAGGACGCCGACCAGGGAAGCCACCTCGGCGGGCAGCCGCACCGGGCCGCTCGCCTGGGTCGCCGCCACCGCGGCGGCCAGATCCGGGCCGAACTCGGCCACCCGGGGCGCGACCGAGGCGGTCACCGTGAGGTGCACACTGGCCGGCAGATCGGCGTACGACAGCTGGGGCTGGGTGTGCCAGCCACGGGCGGTCAACTCGTCGACCAGGACGAACAGGTCGGGGCCGCCCTCGGCGGCGGTGAAGCAGACCACCGTGGACTCCGGCTCGGCCATCAGCCGTAGCCCGTCGACGGCGCGGACCGCGTCGGCCAGGGCAGCGACCGCGTCCCGGGTGGTGGCGGCCAACCGCAGGTAGCCGGCGTCGCCGAGGTGTCGCAGGGTGGCGTACGCGGCGGCGATCGGCCCGCCCGAGCGGGTCGAGGCGATCACCGGGTTGATCATCGTGTAGCCGGGCCAGTCGGCGTACGCGAAGTACTGCGGCGCGCGTCCGGTGGCGTCCCGGTGCAGCAGCACCGACACGCCCTTCGGCGCGTACGCGTACTTGTGCAGGTCGACCGAGATGGACGTGACGCCGGGAACCGTGAAGTCGAACGCCGGCACCGGCTCGCCGAGGCGACGCAGGTACGGCAGGGACCAGCCACCGAAGCAGGCGTCGACGTGGCAGCGCACTCCGGCCTCGGCGGCGACGGCGGCGATCTCGGCGACCGGGTCCACCACCCCGTGCGCGTACGAGGGCGCGGAGCAGGCGACAAGTACCGTGTCCGGCCCGATCGCGGCGGCCATCGCGGCGGGTTCGGGACGCAGCGTGTCCGGCGAGACCGGCACCACGTCCAGCGCCACCCGCAGATAGTGCGCCGCCTTCGCGAACGCGGCATGCGCGGTCGACGGCACCACGATCCGGGGCGCGGCGATCTCCGGGTGCGCGTCCCGGGCCGCCTTGACGGCGAGGATCAGCGACTCGGTGCCGCCGCTGGTGACGCTGCCGACCACGTCCGGCGCGGTCGTCCCCGGGCCGCCGCCGAGCACCCGGCCGGCCGCGCCGACGAGCGCGTTCTCCATGGCCAGCAGGGACGGGAACGCGGTCGGGTCGAGACCGTTGACGTGGGCGCTCTCGGAGTGCGCGGCGGCGGTGAGGTCGTCGAGTCCCGGCACCGCCGGGTCGTAGACGTAGGCGAACAGCCGTCCACCGTGGGTGGGCCGGTCACCGGCGCGCAGCCGCCGAACCTCGTCCAGCGCCTGTTCCGCGCTGACCCCGTCGCGGGACAACGCGCCCGCCCCGAGCGTGTTCTCGTCGATCATGGAGTCATGGTGCCCTTCTAGTAACGGCTAACGGCTTTTGTCTCCCACCACAACTTCATGATCGACCCCGAGGGTGGGGGCAGGGGTGGGGAGGGTGTAGTGGCGGAGCAGGAGGATGGGGGGAGCTATCAGCAGGGCTGGGATCAGGGTGAAGCCGAGCAGGACGCCGAGCCTCGCCGTGTCGGACTGGGCGGCGGCGGTTCCGGTGTCGGAGGAGACGTAGCCGGAGACCTGCAGCACCAGGCCGTAGATGCCGGGGCCGAGCGCCAGGCCGAAGGTCTCCCCGGCGGTCCACAGGCCGGTGAAGACGCCCGCCTGCCGTCGACCGGTGCGTGCCGTCTCGTACGCGATGCAGTCGGGGAGCATGGCCAGCGCGAACACCTGTTGCCCGGCGTACCCGACGCCGAGCACCGCGACCACCAGGTAGACGGCGACCGACGGCAGCACCGGGGCGGCGACCAGGGCGAACGCCCCGGCGGCCAGGATCAGCCCGGCGACGACCAGGGCGGCCCGCTTGCCCAGCCGGGCGCCGACCCGGGCCCAGAGCGGCATCACCAGCAGCGCCGGCCCGACGAAACAGGCGAAGAGCAGCGTCGGCCCGTTCCGGTCGTCGCGCAGGATCTGCCCCGCGAAGTAGTTGACCCCGGCGAGGATGGTCGCCACCCCCACGGACTGCACCAGAAAGCAGATCAGCAGCGCCCGGAACGGCCGGTTGGCCCCGGCCACGGCGAGCTGCGCACGCAGCGTCGGTTCGCTGACGTCGACCACACCAGCGGGTGCGGACCGGGTGCCGAGAAACGCGCCGAGCGCGCCGACGCCGATGAGCGCCGCCACGAACAGGCCCATCCAGCGGTGTCCGGGCACGCCGTCGCCGCCGGCCGTCACCACCAACGGGGCGACCGCGCCGGAGATCAGGATGGCCAGCGCCAGCACAGCGATCCGCCAGGTCATCAGCCGGGTGCGTTCGGTGTGGTCGTCGGTCATCTCGGCGGGCATCGCCATGTACGGCACCTGGAAGAAAGCGAACGCGGTGGCCGTGGCCAGGAAGGCGAGCGCCACGTACGTCGCGGCGGCCGGCCCCTTGTCGAACGGCGCCGCGAAGATGGCCGCGAAGAGCGCGGCGAGCGCGAGACCGGCGACGAGCAGGTACGGGCGGCGTGCGCCCCAGCGTGACCGGGTGCGATCGGAGATCCGGCCGGCGACCGGGTTCACCAGCACGTCCCACGCCTTCGGCAGCAGCACCAGCAGGGCGGCCACCCCGGCGGCGACGCCGAGCGTGTCGGTCAGGTAGGGCAGCAACAGCAGGCCGGGCACGGTGCCGAACGCGCCGGTGGCCAGCGAGCCCAGCGCGTATCCGACGTGCACCGGTCGGGGCAGCCGTCCGGTGGCGGGCAGGCCGGCAGCACCCGGCGGCTGGTTCATGGGGCCGAATGTTACTCACGTTATGGCGGGGGTCACATCCCCTCCCCGGGCGACCAACCCGCCGCCGCGATGTCCACCCCCGCGCCGCGCAACGGCGTCCCTTCGGCCCGCAGCCGGGCCCGCGCCTCGCGCTCGTGCCCCGGTGGCAACCGGCCGCCCGCGGTCACCACCCGATGCCAGGGCACCGAGCCACCGTGCCGGGCCATGATGGCGCCCACCAGGCGCGCGGAGGAGCGACCCGAGCGTTCGGCCAGCGCGTCGGCGACCGCGCCGTACGACATCACCCGGCCCTCGGGAATCCGCTCCACGAGGTCCAGCACGGCCTCGACGTACTCGTCAGGAGTCACAATCCGCCACCATATGGGAACGCCACCGGGCCACGCGGGCGTGACCACGCAGAATGGGCGGGTGCGCGACGCAGTCACGGCCGCTCGGCGGATCGTCGTCAAGATCGGGTCCTCCTCGTTGACCACCGCCACCGGCGGTCTCGCCGACGAGCGGGTCGACGCGCTCGTCGACACCCTGGGCCGGCTCGGCGCCGAGGGACGCGAGGTCGTGCTGGTCTCCTCCGGCGCGATCGCCGCCGGCCTCGCCCCGCTCGGTCTGACCCGACGTCCGCGCGACCTGGCCACCCAGCAGGCCGCCGCCAGCGTCGGCCAGGGCCTGCTGATCGGCAGGTACGCGGCCAGCTTCGCCCGGCACGACCGCACCGTCGGGCAGGTGCTGCTCACCGTCGACGACGTGACCCGGCGGGCGCACTACCGCAACGCGTACCGCACCCTGCGCAAACTCCTCGACCTGCGGGCCGTGCCGATCGTCAACGAGAACGACACGGTCGCCACCGAGGAGATCCGGTTCGGCGACAACGACCGGTTGGCCGCCCTGGTGGCCGCCCTGGTGCACGCCGACCTGCTGGTGCTCCTCTCCGACGTGGACGCGCTCTGGACCGGCGACCCGACCCGTCCACAGTCGGTGCGGATCGCCGAGGTCCGTAACGAGGAGGACCTCGCCGGAATCTCCATCGGCGGCGCCGGCCGGTCCGGCGTCGGCACCGGCGGCATGGTGACAAAGGTCGAGGCGGCCCGGATCGCCACCGGCTTCGGCATCCCCGTGGTGCTCACCTCCGCCGACCTGGCCGCCCCGGCGCTGGCCGGCGAGCCGGTCGGCACGCTGTTCCACCCGCAGCGGCAACGGCCGACGGCCCGGCTGTTCTGGCTGGCCCATGCCACCTCGCCCCGGGGACGCCTGCACCTGGACCCGGGCGCGGTGGCCGCCGTCGTGGAGCGGCGCAAGTCGCTGCTGCCGGCCGGCATCACCGCCGTGGACGGCACCTTCACCGCTGGCGACCCCGTGGACCTGGTCGACGACGCCGGTGCGCCGGTAGCCCGTGGCCTGGTCAACTACGACGCGGTGGAGCTGCCCGGCCTACTCGGCCGTTCCACCTCCGAACTCGCCGCGGCGCTCGGCCCGGCGTACGAACGGGAGGTCGTCCACCGCGACGACCTCGTACTGCTGTAAGCAAGGGCACCTTGTTAACGCCTAGCGTTGTACAAGGGGCCCTTCCTAACGCGAGGAGTGACCGATGAGCGTCGTCGAGCAGGCGAAGCGGGCGCGGGACGCCGCTGCCGAACTGGCCGTGGCCACCCGTACCGTCAAGGATGCCGCGCTGGTCGCGATGGCCGACGCGCTGGTGACGCGTACCCCGGAGATCCTCGCCGCCAACGAGGCGGACCTGGCGGCCGGGCGCGAAGCCGGGCTGAGCGCGGCCGTGCTGGACCGGCTCGCCCTCGACGAGGGCCGGGTGGCCGGCATCGCCGGAGCGCTGCGTGAGATGGCCGCGCTGCCCGACCCGGTCGGCGAGGTGGTCCGCGGATCGACCCTGCCCAACGGGCTGGAACTGCGCCAGATCCGGGTGCCGTTCGGGGTGGTCGGCATCATCTACGAGGCGCGGCCCAACGTAACGGTGGACGCCGCCGGGATCTGCCTCAAGTCCGGTAACGCGGCGCTGCTGCGCGGGTCGTCGTCGGCCGCGCACTCGAACGCCGCGCTGGTAGCGGTGCTGCGCGACGCGGTCGCCGGGGCCGGTCTGCCGGCGGACGCGGTGCAGTTGCTCGACGCCAGTTCGCGCGACTCGGTCAAGGAGCTGATGCGGGCTCGCGGGCTGGTCGACGTGCTCATCCCGCGCGGTGGCGCGTCGCTGATCCGCACCGTGGTCGAGGAGTCGACAGTGCCGGTGATCGAGACCGGGGTGGGCAACTGCCACGTCTACGTCGACGCCGCCGCCGACCTGGGCAAGGCCGTCGCGGTGACGTTGAACGCCAAGACGCAGCGCCTGTCCACCTGCAACACCGCCGAGTCGCTGCTGGTGCACGTGGACGTCGCCGACGCGTTCCTACCGCCGATGCTGGCCGCGTTCGCTGAGGCCGGCGTGACCGTGCACGGCTCCCCCGAGGTGGTCGCCCACTCGGCGGCCGTCGTCCCGGCCACCGAGGAGGACCACGCCACGGAGTACCTGTCGGCCGACATCTCGGTGGCGGTGGTCGACTCGCTGGACGCGGCGGTCGCGCACATCCGCCGCTTCGGCACCGGACACACCGAGGCGATCATCACCGACTCGACGACCGCCGCCCGCGAGTTCGTCGCCCGGGTGGACGCGGCGGCGGTGATGGTGAACGCGTCGACCCGGTTCACCGACGGGGGCGAGTTCGGCTTCGGCGCGGAGATCGGCATCTCCACGCAGAAGCTGCACGCCCGGGGGCCGATGGGCCTGCCCGAGTTGACCAGCACCAAGTACGTCGTCACCGGCGACGGTCACGTGCGCTGATCGCCCGGCCGGCAGGCCCGGATCGCGGACAGCGTGGAGTGCACGTCGAACTGGTGACCGTCGTCGCTCTCCCACCCACCGTCGCTGCGCTGGGTCTCGCCGAGCCGCCGCAGGGCGCGCACCATGACCCAGTCGTGGGAGTCGATGCCGACGCGGCGCAGCGTGGCCGCCAGCCATGCCACGTCGCCCGTTGACATCGTGGCCATCCGTTCGGCGAGCACCACCTGGATCCGCGCCGACTCCTGGAACATGTCCTGGCGGTGCAGTACTGCCGCGCTCAGCCAGCCGGCGGCGAGGAACGACGGCCAGGTCCCGTCCGGGCGCAGCCGCGCGACGATCGACTGCGCCGCGGCCTGCACCACACCGGCGTACGCCCCACCGACCCGGTGATCGAGCGGACCTGAGGCGCGGGCGTCCAGGCCGGCGACGGTGAGCCAGAAGCCGGCGTTGGCGGTGAGGAAGAGTTTGGCCTCGGGGTCACCGGGTCGGGCCCACTCGGGCGCCGAGCCGGCCAGGGAGAGGTCCTCGTCCCAACCGCCGTCGGGCTGCTGCCGAGACGCCAACCAGTCGAGCGCCCGGCGGGCGGCGGGACGACCCAGCGCACCGAGGTCGTCCAGCTCGCCGAGCCGGAAACAGGTGGCGTCGACCGAGGCCACCTCACCGCCCCAGGTCGCCGGCCAGCCGCCGTCGGGTGACTGGCCGACCTCGGCCGCGTCCAACAGCTCCGGCGGGGCGGGCGTGCCGTTGCGCAGCCAGGAGAGGCGGGCGCGTTCCACCGCGTCCCCGTGCGCCACGACGAACCCGATCGCGGCTTCCAAGTCGACCACGGCGGAGACGCTACCTGCGCAGACACGATCCCGCCTCGGGGAATCGGCCAGCCGGAAATGGCTGCGTCGCTCGGTGCGCGGGTCTGGTCGGAGCTATCTGCGTCGATTGACGCGACGGGTCGGAGCCGGGACGACAGGGCCGCCCCGGCTTCACCGGTCAGTACGCGGGCAGCGACGGGTCGATCTGCTTGATCCAGGAGAGCACGCCGCCCTGCACGTGGACGGCGTCCTTGAAGCCGGCGGCCTTGAGCGCGGCCAGCGCCTCCGCGGAGCGGACGCCGGACTTGCAGTGCAGCACGATCTGCTTGTCCTGCGGCAGCTTCGCGAGGGCCTCACCGGAGATGATGTCGCCCTTGGGGATCAGGGTGGCGCCGGGAATCCGCACGATCTCGTACTCGGCCGGCTCCCGCACGTCGACGAGGAAAATGTCCTTGCCGGCGTCCTGCCACTCCTTGAGCTCCAGGGCGGTGATGGTCGAGTCGAGCGTCGCCTCCTGGGCCTCGACCGAGACCGCGCCGCAGAAGTCCTCGTAGTCTTCCAGCAGGTCGGTGACGGTCGGGTTCTCGCCGCAGAGCACGCAGTTCGGGTCCTTCCGAACCTTGATCTTGCGGTACTCCATCTCCAGGGCGTCGTAGACCATGAGCCGGCCCACCAGCGGCTCGCCGATGCCGGTGAGCAGCTTGATCGCCTCGTTCACCTGGATCGACCCGATCGACGCGCAGAGCACGCCGAGCACGCCACCCTCGGCGCAGGAGGGGACCATGCCGGGCGGCGGCGGCTCCGGGTAGAGGCAGCGGTAGCAGGGGCCGTGCTCGGCCCAGAACACCGACGCCTGCCCGTCGAACCGGTAGATCGAACCCCAGACGTACGGCTTGCCGAGCAGCACCGCGGCGTCGTTGACCATGTAGCGGGTGGCGAAGTTGTCGGTGCCGTCGACGATCAGGTCGTACTGGGCGAAGATCTCGCGGACGTTCTCCCGGTCCAACGCGGTGTTGTGGATCTCCACGTTGACCAGCGGGTTGATCTCGCGGATCGACGCGGCGGCGGACTCGGCCTTCGAGCGGCCGACATCGGACACGCCGTGGATGACCTGGCGCTGGAGGTTGGACTCGTCGACGGTGTCGAAGTCGATGATGCCGAGCGTGCCGACCCCGGCAGCGGCCAGGTACAACAGGGCCGGCGAGCCGAGGCCACCGGCGCCGACACAGAGCACCCGGGCGTTCTTCAGCCGCTTCTGACCGGCCACCCCGACGTCCGGGATGATCAGGTGGCGTGAGTAGCGGCGGATCTCGTCAACGGTCAGCTCGCCGGCGGGCTCGACGAGCGGGGGCAACGACACGGTGGACTCCCCGGGATCGGCGGTGTGAACCGCGCCATTGTTGCTCGCCGGGGCCCCGCTCGGCCATGAGGGAGGACACGTGGTCCGCGATGCGGGAGCGGGAATAACTCAGGGGATGGCGTCGCCGGCGTAGCGACGGCCGTCGAGGTAGGGCCAGGCGTTGGCCACGCAGCCCTCCAGCCCGTACGTCTGCTGCTGCATCACCGGGGCGGGCTCGCCCGGACCGGGGCACGCCTCGTGCTCGGCACCGAGCTCGTGGCCGACCTCGTGGTTGATCACGTAGGTGCGGTACGTCTCCAGCGGTGCGCCGTAGTCGGGCACCGCCTCCTGCCAGCGGGCCAGGTTGATGATCACCCGGCCGGGTAGCCGGCAGGACGTGTAGCGCTCGGTGGACAGGCCGCCCTCGGCGCACATCCGCTCTGACGTGACCGGGGTGGCGAGGTAGATGGTGAAGTCGGCGGCCCGGGCGTCGGCGACCCGCTGCACGCGCAGCTCGCCGGAGGCGATCCAGCTGCGCGGGTCGGCCAGCACCTCGTCGACCCGCGCCGCGAACGTGCCGGCGTCCTGGCCGCTGTCGCGCTCGACCACGACGCGGTACCGGCGCAGCGGTCCGTCCTCGCCGTGCACCGCGGTTTCGGAGTCGGCGGCGGTGAACCGTCCCGCGCCGACCGACGGGTAGTCGCTGGGCGCCGGATGGGCCTCCCCGCCGCCCACGCCCATGCCGCCCGGTGTCGGGATGGGCGGCGCGTCGGCCGGCGGCTCACCGCCACCCGCCACGGTCACGCCGATGGCGCCGGCGGTGGCGAGGACGAGCACACCGAGCAGCAGAGTGCGCCGTCGGCGACGGCGCATTCGCACGAGACTGGGACGCGCGCCCTCGTACGCCGACCCTGCCGGCGGGTCGGGCGGCTCGGGCGGGCCGTAAGGGGACGACGGCGTCATGACGCCAAGCCTGCCAGATTATTCGGGCAATTCTCCGCTTTTGGCTGCTATTGCCGCAATACGTCTCAGAGTGCCGGCCCGGCGTAGCGCCGACCGTCGACGTACGGCCACGGATTGGCCCGGCACCCGTTGAGGAAGAGGGTCTGCTGCATCATCACCGGCGCCGGACGCCCCGAGCCCGGGCAGCGCTCGTGATGGTGCCCGAGCTGGTGACCGACCTCGTGGTTGACCACGTACGTCCGGTACACCGACAGCGGCACGCGCGCCGAGACGTAGTGCGGCACCGACAACCGCCACCGGTCCAGGTTGACGATCACCTGACCGGGCGCGCGGCAGGAGGTGTACGGCCGCCCGTCGATCCGGATGTCCACCCCACCCGCGGCGCACATCCGGCCCGCCGTACGGGCCGTCGCCAGGTAGACGGTGAAGTCCCGGGGAGCGTCCCCCGGCACCTGCTGCAACCGCAGCCGACCGCTGTCGACCCAGCTGCCCGGTCCGGTGAGCGCCACCTGGACGGCCTGCGCGAACGCGGCCACGTCCTCGTCGCTGCCCGACTCGACCGCCACCCGGTAACGACGCAGCTCACCCGCGCGGCCCAGGACCGGGCCGGAGCGGTCGTCGTGTTCGAAGCGGCCCGTCCCGGCGCTCGGGACCGCTCCGGGCATCCGCAGCACCGGCGACGCGCTCGGCGACGCCGCCACCGTGGCGCTCGGCGACGGGCTCACCGACCCCGGCAGCGGCCTCGCCACCAGCGGCGGGGCGGCGGCCTCCTCGGCGGTCAGCCGGTCGGACGGCTCGCCCCGCTCCTCGGCGACCACGGTCACTGCCGCGCCGATCGCCAGCACCACCGCCACCAACTGGGCGATCAGCGCGAAGCGTCGATGACGGTGAGCGGACCTGAACATTCCGGTCAGCCTGCCAGATCGGACGGCCGGACGGCGTCCCCCTTTTCGGTGAGCAGACCCACCACCGCGCGGGCGACCAGCCGGGGCACCTCGAGCTGCGCCACGTGGCCGACCCCGTCGAGCATCAACAGGCGGCTGTCCGGGATGGCCCGTGCGGTCTGCGGCGCGACCCGGACGTCGACCAGCCGGTCCTGCCGACCCCCCACCACGAGCGTCGGCGCGCGGACCGCCCCGGCGAGCCGCCACAGCGACCCGGACCCCGGCAGGTACGCCCGCAGGAAGCTGGAGACCAGACCCCGGAACGTCCGGACGTACGCGGCCGCGTAGTGCGCCGCCTCGTACCGCACCCGGATCTCCTCCAACGCCTCCTCCCGGCGCTGCACACAGATGCGGCTCAGATCGGCGACACACGCCTCAAGCACCTGCTCGGCCATGATCTCCGGGGCGAGCTGGGTCAACCGCCGGGCGACCAGCCGCTCACCCCCCGGAATGGCCAGCACCGGCAGCATCCTGCCCTGCAACGACCGTCGGAAATCCAGGAACGGCAGCGCCGGAGAGATCAGGGTGAGGGTGCGGACCAGGTCCGGCCGCAGCCCCGCCAC
Organism: Micromonospora sp. NPDC049662; assembly: GCF_040675055.1. Classification (NCBI taxonomy): domain Bacteria; kingdom Bacillati; phylum Actinomycetota; class Actinomycetes; order Micromonosporales; family Micromonosporaceae; genus Micromonospora; species Micromonospora sp. NPDC049662. The sequence continues at coordinate 16,382 of NZ_JBFAOC010000063.1, read as the reverse complement.
CTGGACCGAGACCGCGCCGCCCAGCGAGTTGCCGAACAGGTGCACCGGTCCCCGACCGGAGTGCTCGATCCACCTGATGACCAGGTCGGCGAAGGCCGGAATCGTGTAGCGCCGTCCCGGCTCGCTGCGACCGAACCCGGGCAGGTCGATGGCCTGGCCGTCCAACCGGTCGGTGAGCAGCCCGGCCAGGTCGGTCCAGTTCTGCGACGAGCCGCCGAGCCCGTGCACGAACAGCGCCGGCTCCGCGTCCGCGCTCGTCGCGGGGGTGTCCCGCACGTACAGGACCTGGCCGTCGAGGCGCACCTCCCGGCCCGGCCACGGTGGCGGCACACCGGCGTCGGCAAGGAGATGGTCCGGCCAGAGGGTGGCACGCTTCATCCCTCCAGTCTGCCTCGCACCATTCAGGAGAGTAGTGCCTCCAGCCGGCGGTTGACCGCCGCCAGCGTGGCTCGGACCACCGCCTGCCGCGGATCGCCGGCCACCAGAGCCGAGCCGGCGAGCTGCTCGACCCAGCCGTCGCAGACCAGCAGCACCACCACGGTGGCCACCTCGCAGTTGCCGAACGGCACCACCGCCGCGTGCTCGACGAAGCAGCGGCCACGCTCGGCGTTCTCGGTGCCGCGCAGCAGCTCGTCGACGGCCGCGGCGGCGGCCACCGCGCAGAGCCGCAGCACGTAGCCGTCCACCGCCGGCCCGGTCGCGTACCCGGCCGCGGTGCCGTCGCCGGCGAGCAGCCGTACCTCCACATTGGCGTCCAGGCCGAAGGTGCTGACCTGCACGTGGTCGATGACCACGCGCGGCCCCGGCGCGCCGCCGGTGTCCAGCGGGCGGGAGGGCGCCGACTCCGTCGTGGTCACCTGACCACCGGAGTACGACGTACCGAGCGTCGCCGGGCTGCCGGTGGCTCCGCCGGCGGGCACACCCGAGACCGAGCCGGGCTCCTCGACCGTGGCGCGGCCCCGGTGCGGGGCGCCCGTCCGCCGCCGGGGCGCGGCGTCCAGGGCGGTCCGCTGCTCGGGGCTCGTCGGCGCGGCCGCCGCCGGGCTGCCGCCCTCGGCGATACGCGTCTCCGCGACGTTGTTGCGTGGCTCGGCGGGACGGGCCTCGGCGGGTCGCGCGTTGGCGGGTTTCGCGCCACCCGAGCGGGGCTCGGCAGGTCGTGTCTCGGCGGCGCGGCGGCGTACCGGTGGGGGCGGCGTGGTAGGCAGGCCGGGCACGTTCTGCGGTGCGGCGGCGAGGCCCATCCGTTCCTGGAGCAGCCGGGCGACCTGTCGGCTCACCTCGGCCGGATCCGCGCCGTCGGCCAGGTCCAGCCGGAGGCTGTGCGCACCCGCCGGGGTACGACGCAGCGCCGCGTCCCGGACACCGGCTACCTCCCGGACGGCGTCCAGGATGGCGTTGACGTCGAATCCCTCGGGACGTTCCCGCAACGGAGCGGGCTCGTCGTCACGGCGCAGGTGGGTGGCGATGCGCGCGAGTTCGGGGGTTTCGGCGGGTGGTTCCACGGCTGGCGGCTCCGGCACGACGGGCACGTCCGGTTGCGCGGGGACGCGCTGCGGCAGTACCGCCGGCGTGTCGGGCCGTCGACCGCTGGCGGCGGCGTCGGCCGGCGACGCCGGTTCCGGGGCGGATCGGCGGGCCGCGTAGGAAGCGGCGGACGCGGATGGCCGGTCGTGTCGCCCCGACCCGGCGGTCGCCGAGGCCGGACCGGTTGCCGTCGGGGCGGTGGGGGCCGGCCCGACGGTCGATGGGTCGGGTGGCTCGGGGCTCGCCGGCCGAAGCCGGAACGGCCCGGTTGGTCGGACCGGCTGGGCCGCCTCGCCCGCGTCGCTGCCACGAGCGGGGCTCGCCGGCCGGCTGGCCGGCCAGGACGGACGATCGCCCGGCGAGGCCGCCGGGATGCGCCCCTCGGACCAGTCCGGTCGTTCGGCGGCCGCGTTCGCCACGGGTGTCGGCGAGTTTCCTGCCCAGGACGGACGCTCGGCCGCCGGACGGACGGGCGTCGTCGGTGACGGCGTGCTCTGCGACGGCGCATCCACCACCGTCGCCGGTGGGCCGGCGGGCGCCGGTGGCGGGTCGACCGGCGCTGGCGGGTCCACCGGCGCGGGGCCGGCCCAGGTTGGGCGCGCGGGCGTGCCGTCGGAGGCCTGAGCACCGGCCCAGGACGGGCGGGACGCCCCGAAGCTGGTCGGAGCCGGGTCCGGCTCGCCGGCCCACGAGGGACGCGGCGGCGGGAGGGCCGATGCCGGACCGGCCCAGGACGGACGGTCAGCAGCCGGCGGACCGCTGGTCGGCTCCACCTGAGCGGCGCTGGTCGGCACGGGACTCCCGGCCCAGGACGGACGCTCGGCAGCCGGCGGACCGCTGGTCGGCACGGAACCGCCACCCCACGACGGACGCTCGGCAGCCGGCGGACCGCTGGTCGGCACGGAACCCCCGCCCCACGACGGACGCTCGGCAGCCGGCGGACCGCTGGTCGGCACGGAACCCCCGCCCCACGACGGACGCTCGGCAGCCGCCGACGCGGCGGGCGCGGGCGCACCGGGCCCGCTGGTCGGGGTGGGGTCCGAGGCATTCGCGCGGGGTGGCGGGTCGGTCGACACGCCGCTCGATATCGGCGCGGCCCAGGACGGACGAGGCACGGCGGGCGTACCGGCCGGCTCGGATGTCGGCCCGCCGGCCCAGGCCGGGCGCTCGGTCGGCTCGGAGCGGGGGGCCTCCGGCGGCACGCTGGCCGGGGTCGTGGCCGGACGTTCGCCGGCCCAGGACGGGCGCGACGGCCGGCCGCGATCGGAGGCCGCCTCCGCCTCGGTGGCGATGTCGTACGCGCGGGGGGGCTCGGCGGCCAGTGGCTCATACGGACGCGTCGGCTCGGCCCGCACCGGCTCGTACGGCACGCTCGGCTCGGCGACCCAACCCGGCGCGGACTCGTCCCGCGTCGGCTGGTCGGACGGTTCGCCGTCCTGCCGGGACCAGGGTGGCGCCCACCCGCTGCCCCAGCTCGGGCGGTTCCAGCTGGGCCCGGACCAGTCCGGCTCGACGGAGGAGGGCTCGCCCACGCGCCGGGGGTCGGCGGCGGGGCGTTCCGGCTCGGACTCGTCGCCGCGCCCCGACCCGGCCGACGACTCCGGCGCGAGCGCTTCCCGGCGGGCGCGCGACCCGGCCTCCCGGTCGTCGGCGGTCGAGCGGTCGCCGGTCGGCGCGTGGAGTCCGGGTGGTACCTCGAAGCCCGAGGCGGCCGTGCCGACGGGCGGCACCTGGATGGGCGCGGTGCCGGGCACACCGGGTTCGGCCCAGCGGGCGGCACGCGGCGCGGTGGGGTCGGCGGTCAGGTGCCGGGCACTACCGCTGTCGGCCTCCCCCGACCCCTGGTCGGCGGGGGGCGCGGGGCGCTGGGCGGGCACCGCCAGGCGGCCGGCGCCCAGGTCGGGCCGGTCTTCGGCGGTCCGTCCGGGTGGCGCGCTGACCGGTGTCTGCCGACCGGACGACGCACCCACACCGTTGATCTCGGCGTCCCCGTGGTGGGCGCCGTCGGGCACGCCGTCACCCTCGGCCTCGGCCTGGTGGACGCCGTTCAGGTGGTGGCCGTTGACCCGGGCCGGCCGTTCGGCGGCGCCGGGCAGCCCGGGCAGAGGCGCGGGCAGGTCACCGTGCCTCGTCGAGGTGCTGCGCCAGCCGGACGCAGGGTCGGGCTGCCATCGTGGCGCCTGCTCCCCGGCCGCTTCGCTCTCGCCGGACGGTGACCACCCGCCCGTCGAGGGCGCCCACCCGTTGCCGGAACGACCCGGGTCGTCGTGCTGACCCGCTCCGTCACCGTGCTCTCCCGGGGTGGCGGCTCCGGGTTGCCCTGTTTCACTCACCGCGCGCTCCTTGGTCGCCCTCGCTGAGGCTACCGTGTGGGGAGAGTGGCGATAAGTTACAGCGGCGGGCCAATTCCACGACGCGGTCGGGGGCCGCCCCGGTCTGGGGGGAAAATGGCGGCTCGTACGAAGAACTCGGAGGATCCCATGACGGCTGTGGGGAACGGCGCACAGACCGCTGGCAGGCCGACGCGCCTGCCCCGCTCCGCGCGTCGTAAGCAGCTGCTCGCGGCGGCCCAGGAGGTGTTCGTCGCGCAGGGCTACCACGCTGCGGCGATGGACGACATCGCCGAGCGGGCCGGGGTCTCCAAGCCGGTGCTCTACCAACACTTCCCCGGGAAGATGGACCTCTACCTGGCGCTGTTGGACACCCACTGTGACGCCATCGTCGCTCAGGTGCAGGAGGCGATGCGGGGGACCAGCGACAACAAGGAACGGGTCAGCGCGTCGGTCCGGGCGTACTTCGACTTCGTCGATCACGAGAGCGAGGCGTTCCGCCTCGTCTTCGAGTCGGACCTGCGTAACGACCCGGCGGTACGGCAGCGGGTGGAGCGGGTCGAGCAGGGCTGCATCGCGGCGATCACCGACACCATCATCTCCGACACGGGCGTGAGCCGGTCGCATGCCGAGTTGCTCGCCTCCGGGCTGGTCGGCGCGGCGGAGACGGCCGCACAGTTCTGGCTGGCCGGCGGCCGACAGGTGCCGAAGGCCGAAGCTGAGGCGTTGGTGGCCGCGCTGTCGTGGCGGGGCATCGCGAGCTTCCCGCTGCAAGGTGAGTCAGCCTGACCGCCGGGCCCGTGATCGGATAGCCTTCGCAGGGCGGTTCTCTCGCCCCAGTTGAGGAGGCACAGTGGAGGTCAAGATCGGCGTGCAGTACGCGCCACGCGAGCTGGTAGTGGACAGCGCGCAGTCGCCGGCCGAGATCGAGCAGATCGTGACCGACGCCTTCGCCGGTAACGGCGGCACGCTCTCCCTGACCGACGAGAAGGGCCGGCGGGTCATCGTTCCGGTCGAGAAGGTCGCCTACGTCGAGATCGCCGAGGCGTCGCCCCGGGCGGTCGGTTTCACCGTCCGCTGACCGGTCCGGCCGTCGCGGCAGGTCGGCGTCGCGCCACCTGCCGCGGGCCGGTACCGCGTGAACGCGCCCGACCAGTGGCGCTCAGTTGTTCAGTCCGACGGTGGCCATTCGCGCGGTGTGCGCGGCGGTGAGCCGCGCGAAGAGTTCCGGCACGTCGATCCGCTCGGCCTGCGTGATCAGTACGGTGAGCGTGGCGCGTTCGGCGGCGACGCGGCCGGCTTGGGACAGGGCCTCGCCCACCAGTCGCCGGGCCCACATGGAGAGCCGGCCGGCCACCCGTGGGTCGTCGGCGACGGCCAGCCGGATCTCGGCGGCGGCGAATTCCGCGTACCGGGAGTCGTGCAGCACGTCGAGCACCAGCGCCCGGTCGGGTCCGTCCAGCGCGTGGCCGATCTCCCTGATGAAGTCGTCGGTGATGGTGTCGCCCACGTACGCCTTGGTGACGGCCTCGGCCCAGTCCCGCGGCTCGGTGGAGTCGTGGTACGCCTGCAACGGCCGCACGTAGGGCGCCATCGCCTCCTCCGGCGGCACACCGAGCGCGGCGAGCCGGTCGGCGAGCCGGCGGTAGTTGTCGATCTCGGCCGCGGCCATCTGGTCCAGCTCGACGCGGCGGCGCAGGTCCGGCGCGAGTCGCGCGTCGGCGGCCATGCGTTCGAAGGCGAGCAGTTCACCGAAGGCGACCAGGCCGAGCAGGTCGGGGACGGCGGAACCGGCGGTGGACACGAGCGCAGGCTACCGCGTGTGACGCAGTTCACATTCAGTCCCCCCGCGTGGCGGCTGGCCGGCCGGGAATCGGGACGTGAGCTTGCCTGTTCGGGTAGCATAGAGCAGTTGCCGCGGGCGCCGATCTGATCGAAGTCCAGCCTGCGGTGCGCGTGCGGCCCGGTCTGGCTCGGCAGTCTGCCCCCGACCGTGTGGCCCGCGTCATACCGACCGCGCCCTGAGGACATGACGGGGCGCACCCACGAGAGGGCACCCCCACATCCACATGAGCGAGCTGACTCAAGATCTGATGGACGGCCAGGAACTGGCCCCCACCGCCCCGGTCCGACCGGAGGCACCCACCTTCGCCGCCCTCGGCGCCCGCGACGAGACCGTCGAGGCGCTGGCCGCGGCCGGCATCACCCGCGCGTTCGCCATTCAGGAGTACGCGATCCCGATCGCGCTGCGCGGCGTCGACCTCATCGGCCAGGCGCCCACCGGTACCGGCAAGACCCTCGGCTTCGGCGTGCCGCTGCTGGAGCGGGTCTTCGCGCCGAGCGAGGGTGGCGACGGCGTCCCCCAGGCGCTTGTCGTCGTCCCGACCCGTGAGCTGGGCATCCAGGTCGCCAAGGACCTGGCCGCCGCCGGCCGGACGCGCGGCGTCCGGGTGCTGCCGATCTACGGCGGCGTGGCGTACGAGCCGCAGATCGACGCGCTGCGCAAGGGCGTCGAGATCCTCGTCGGCACGCCGGGTCGACTGATGGACCTGCAGAAGCAGAAGCACCTCCGTCTCGACCGGGTACGCGCGCTCGTCCTGGACGAGGCCGACCGCATGCTCGACCTGGGCTTCCTCGACGACGTCGAGAAGATCCTGGCGATGCTTCCGGAAGACCGGCAGACGATGCTCTTCTCGGCGACCATGCCGGACCCGATCGTCACCCTGTCCCGGCGCTTCCTGCGCCAGCCGATGACGATCCACGCCGGGCACACCGCCGAGACCGGGCCGTCGCCGCAGACCCAGCAACTGGTCTACCGCACCCACTCGATGAACAAGGTCGAGGTGGTGGCCCGCATCCTGCAGGCCGAGGGTCGTGGGCTGACCATGATCTTCACGCGTACCAAGCGGGCCGCCGACCGGGTCGCCGAGGATCTCGACTTCCGTGGGTTCGCGGTCGCCGCGGTGCACGGTGACCTCGGCCAGGGTGCCCGGGAGCGGGCCCTGCGGGCCTTCCGCGCCGGCAAGATCGACATCCTGGTCGCCACCGACGTCGCGGCCCGGGGCCTGGACGTCACCGGCGTCACCCACGTCATCAACTACGACTGCCCGGAAGACCAGGACACCTACACCCACCGCATCGGTCGTACCGGTCGGGCCGGGGCGACCGGCGTCGCGGTGACCTTCGTCGACTGGGACGACATGCCGCGCTGGCGGATCATCGACAAGACCCTCGGTCTGGAGATGCCCGAGCCGCCGGAGACGTACCACACCTCCCCGCACCTCTACACCGACCTGCACATCTCGACCGAGGTCAGCGGCACGCTGCCCACGGCCGAGCGGACGCGCGCCGGGCTGTCCGCCGAGATCGAGGAAGACCTCGGCGGCACCACCCGCTCGCGCCGGGGCGACAGCGCTGGCCGGGGCGGCCGGCGCGGTGAGGTTCGTGGCGAGGCCCGGGGCGAGCGCCGTGGTCGGGGCGACGGTCGCCGCGACCGCGCCGACGCCGGCACGCCGGCCGCCGAAGCACCTGCGGACGCCGCTGGCGATGAGGCCACCCGCACCCCGCGCCGCCGGCGTCGCCGCCGGGCCGGCGAGGCGGTGACCGGTGAGCCGACCGCGGTGATCACGGCCGACGCGGCGCCGGCCAAGTCCGTCGACGCCGCCGAGGGCGAGGCCGCCAAGCCCCGCCGCCGCCGACGCCGTCGTGGTGGCGGTTCCGGCGAGGGTACGCCGGCCGAGGCGACCGCGGACTGACGCAGCGAGATCCATCCGACATCCCCCGCCCCGCCTCACGCGGTGCGGGGGATGTTCCCTTCTTCCCACCCCACCTGCTGAAGTTGGAACGATGCCGCAACCACTTGACGCTGCCCTGACCGAGGTTCGGGCGCTGCTGCTCGACCCCGCGCTGACCCGGGCGGTCGCCGCGGGACGCCGTCGCGGCCGTCGCCCCACCGTCGAGCGGGCCGAACTGCGGCCGGTGACGCTCAAGGCCGGGCCCCGACTTCAGGTCACCACCTCCGACGGCGTACGCCCGTACACCCGCAATGTCGCTCCCGGTCCCGAGGCCGACGCGGCGGTCGACGAGCTCCTGGCCGAGCCCTTCGGCAACTGGCACGTGGAGACCGCCGACGCGACCCTCCAGCTCCGGGTGACCAAGTCCGGCGAGGCGCAGGTACACCGCGCGGCGACCGCCCGACCGGCGACGACACCGGCTGGGAACGACCGGGCGAAGGAGTACCTGCTCGATCCCGGCGACCCGATCTTCGCCGAGATCGGCGGCTCGGCGGCGAAACGACGGCAGGTCGACGCGTTCCTGCGGGCCCTGGCCGCGACCCTGCCCGACGACCTGACCGGTCCGCTGCGGGTGGTCGACCTCGGCTGCGGCAACGCCTACCTGACGTTCGCCGCCTACCGCTACCTGACGGGCCGGGGGCTCGATGTCGAGCTGGTCGGCGTGGACGTCCGGGAGGACCAGCGCCGGCGCAACACCGAGCTGGCGCAGCGACTGGGCTGGGCCGACAAGGTCAGCTTCGTCGCCGGCACGATCGCCGAGGCCGTCGTCGAACCCGCCCCGGACCTGGTGCTGGCGCTGCACGCCTGCGACACCGCCACCGACGAGGCGCTGGCCCGCGCGGTGCGCTGGCAGGCCCGCTGGGTACTCGCCGCGCCCTGCTGTCACCACGACCTCGCCAAGCAGCTGCGCGGGCAGCCCACCCCGGCGCCGTACGAGTTGCTGACCCGGCAGGGCATCCTGCGCGAGCGCTTCGCCGACGTGCTCACCGACGCGCTGCGCGCCGGGTTGCTGCGGACGCACGGTTACCGGGCCGAGGTGGTGGAGTTCGTCGACTCCCAGCACACCCCCCGCAACCTGCTGATCCGCGCCCGCCACACCGGTGTCGCGGACCCACGGCACACGGAGTACCGCGAGCTGGTCGACCAGTGGCAGGTCACGCCCCGGCTGGAGGTCCTGCTGGCCGGCGACACGGGGTCCGCCAGCTAGGTTCGCGGGCTGGACCTGCCGCAGGCCCGGGACTTCGCAGCGGCGTCAGCGTCGGCGGTCGGCGTTGCCGCCCCGGTCCCGGCTGCCGGATCGGTCGAAGACCGCCACCCGGTCCCCGCCGTTGCGCGTCGGGCGGTCGTCGTCCACCGGGCTGCTCGGGAAGGGCACCACCTTCCCCGAGCTCTCGGCGTTGCCGGCGGCCGTGAACGCGTTCCAGGAGATGTCGACGAGCAGCTTCTTCGTCTCGGCGTGCCGGACGGCCGCGTTCTGCTGTAGCGCCATCCGGGCGCCCAGCACCACGGCGACCAGCGTGGTGGTGATCGCGCCGGTGGCGGCCAGCACGTGGGCACCGGTCGCCGCGTCGGTGCGGAGCACCAGGACCAGCAGCCAGATCCAGCACCCGGCGGCGAAGACGCCGGCCTTGACGACGAAGAAGAGGCTCACCGCACCAGGCTGGTACGGCTGCGGACGGCGCGATTCGGCCATGGTGCTCCTCGGCGGTGGTCCGGGCGAACGCGGCAGGCGCGCGTGCGCCATGCCGGGACGGGCACCGAGCTTAGTAGAAGAACGATGATGATCGCTCGGTACCGGTCCGAATACTGCCCGAGGTGGAGTCTCATCCGTGGGACAGTTTGTGCGGTCAGTCAGTGGTTTCCGATCCTCGGCGTACTACGCTCGGAGGCGCATCTTCCCAGTGCTCGGCCGGGAGGGAAAGACATACCGGATGGGTTCCGCAGACGTAACACCGCAGATGGCCTTCGCCCGCTTCGTCCGGCGGGCCATCGACGACGCCCGCGAAGAGCGCGGGTGGACCGTGACCGATCTCGCCGCGCACACGGGCGTGGGCCGCTCCACCGTGTTCCGTTGGCTCGCCGGTGACTGGCAGGACTATCCGGAACTGGCGAAGGTACGCGGCTTCTGTGCCGCTCTGGATCTGCCGGTGGCGGCCGCGTTCCGGGCCCTCGGACTGCCCGACGCGGGCCCGACGCCCCGACGCCGCAGCGACGACGGCCCGGTCGACGCCGACGTCCGCGCCATCCTGGACCGGCTGGCCGACCCCACCGTCCCGGCCGAGGAGAAGCACCACATCCGCGACCTCCTCCGCTACCTGGCCCGCCGCCCCACCCGCCGAGCCGGCTAACCCCCACCCGATCCCCACGTTGATCATGACGTTATTGCCACGCCACGCCGGCGAATGGCAACACGTCATGATCAACGCAGCGCGGGAGGGGGGTTAGGGGATGGTCAGGGTTAGTTCGGCGGTGTGGACCTTGGTGGCTACCTGGAAGTCCAGGTAGAGGCGGTAACGGCCGGGGTTGGGGATGGTCAGCCAGAACTTGACCTGACCGTCGGCCAACTCCGGTTCGGGATGCACGTGCAGGTAGCCGAGGTCGCCTTCGCGCAGCGCCACCAGGTGCCCGTACGCGCCGAGGTAGCGCTCCAGGGCCGCGCCACCGCTCGGACCGTCGATCCGGAAGGTCAGCGGCACCGTCACCCCGGCCTGCGGACTGCCCTGGTAGCCGACCGTGAACCCGTCAACCGTCGTCGAGGTGGCCGGCGCGGGCAACGGACGTGGCTGGTACGCGCCCGGCACCACCAGGTCCACGCCGAGGGTCACGGCGCTCTGGCCGCCGTTGTCGGCGACCACGGTGAAGTCCGCGTACGCCCGCCAGACGCCGGGCTGCGGGAGGGTCACCGGCACCGACCAGATGCCGTCCGGCGTCATGGTCGGGTGCAGGTGCTGGTAGCCGGTCAGGTCCCGGCGTACCACGATGACGTGCATCGGCTTGTCGTGCACGACGGCGAAGCGGGTAACCGGTCGACGTTGCGCGTCGCGTACCTCGAAGCGCAGTTGCCCGGTGCGGCCGACGGAAAATTCGGTGCCCAGTGGCACGAGCGTGTATCCGCCCGAGCTGACCGACAGACCGCCCGGCTCGGTAGCAGCGCCCTGGCCGGCGCCCGTGACGGATCCGTGGTCGTGGGCCGCGGTGCCCGCCGGGTGGGTGTGGTCGGGGGTGAGCGCCGTACCGCCGGTGGTGCCGCCGCCGAGGCCGGTGCCGCCGTTGACGTTGGTGCCGCCGTTCAGGCGACCGAGGCCGAAGCCGAGCAGGACGGCGAGCACCAGACCACCCACCACCAGCGCCAACCGGACCGTGCTCCGGTCGGCCGCACCGGCAACCCCCGGAGCCGAGACGGCCGACAACGCCTCGCCCGCCCGGCCGGAGGCGACAGGGCTCCCCTCCGACGGGGGCCCGCCAGCCCGGTCGGCGGCGACGGCGCTCCCGTCCGACGGGGGCGCGCCCGCCTGGTCAGGCACCGCCGGCGTCCAGCTCATCCCGACACCGTACCGCCGTGCCCGGTCGGTTCCGGTCGACGCCGGGGCAGCGTGGCGGCCGTCGCAATCCGCCCGGCCCGGGAACTTTCCGCCCGCCGCCGTTGACCGGCGCTCGCGGACGACTCAACCGGCCACGGCGAGCGCGAGCGGGAGCACGTCGGGAGCGCCGGCCCGCCGGAGTTCCCGGGCGAGGATCGCCATCGTCCAGCCCGAGTCGACCAGGTCGTCGACGAGCAGCACCGGCCCGTCCAGCGCGGCCAGCGCATCGGCAAGTTCGGGCGGTACGGAGAAGGCGTCGTGCAGCGCGCGTACCCGCTGGGCGCTGTTGCCGCGCGGCCCGCCGGGGCCGTCCGGGCCGGTCGCGGTGACCGCGCCGAGCAGCGGCAGCCGGCCCACGGCGGCGATCCGCTCCGCCAGGGAGCCGACCAACCGGGGCCGCCGGCGGGACGAGACGGCGACCACCGCCACCGGCCGGCGGGGCCACGGGTCGTCGCCGTGCGCCCAGGCCTTCAGCACCTCGACCACCGCGCCGGCCACGTCGTCGGGCACCGGCGCGTCGGGCGACTCCGGGCCGACCAGGTCCCGCAGCCGACCACCCCACCCCAGGTCGGAGAGGCGGCCGACCGCGCGGCCGGGCAGCGCCTGGTCCGCCGGGGCGATCCGGCCCTTGAGGGGTACGCCCACCGCGTCCAACCCGGTCGGCCAGAGCTTCTTGGGCGCGATCTGGACGCCGGGCCGGCCCAGGAACGTCTGCGCGGCGGCGAGCGCGGCCGTCGACACGTCCGCCGCGAACAGCGGGCCGGCACACCTGTCGCACCGGCCGCAGTCGGTCGCCCCGGTGTCGTCCAGGCGCTCCCGTAGGTATCGCATCCGGCAGTCGCCCGTCGACGCGTACTCCCGCATGGCCTCTTGTTCGACGGTGCGCGCCTGGGCGACGCGGCGCAACCGGGCCTCGTCGTAGACCCAGGGCTCGCCGGTGGCGAGCCAGCCACCGCGCACCCGGCGGACCGCGCCGTCCACGTCGAGCACCTTGAGCATCAGCTCCAGGCGGGCCCGGCGCAGGTCGACGAGGGGTTCGAGGGCCTGGGTGGAGAGCGGCCGGTCGGTGTGCAGGGCGGCCAGCACCGCCCGGACCTGCTGCTCCGGCGGGAACGCCAGCGAGGCGAAGTAGCGCCAGATGGCGGCGTCCTCGACGCCGGGCAGCAGCAGCACCTCGGCGTGTTCGACGGCGCGGCCGGCACGGCCGACCTGCTGGTAGTACGCGATCGGCGACGGCGGCGCGCCGAGGTGGACGACGAAGCCCAGGTCGGGTTTGTCGAAGCCCATGCCGAGCGCGCTGGTGGCGACCAACGCCTTGATCTTGTTGTCGAGCAGGTCCTGTTCGGCGGCGCGCCGGTCGGCGTCCTCGGCCTGGCCGGTGTACGACGCCACCGGGTAGCCCCGCGAGCGCAGGAACTCGGTGGTCTCCCCCGCCGCCGCGACGGTCAGCGTGTAGACGATGCCGGAGCCGGGCAACTCGTCCAGGTGGTCGGCGAGCCACGCCAGTCGGTGCGCCGGACTGGGCAGGTCGAGCACGCCGAGCCGCAGCGACTCGCGGTCCAGCGTCCCGCGCAGGACGAGCGCGTCACCCAACTGCTCGGCGACGTCCTGGGTGACCCGCGTATTGGCGGTGGCCGTGGTGGCCAGCACCGGCGTGCGCTCGGGTAGTTCGGCCAGGAAGGTACGCAGCCGCCGGTAGTCCGGCCGGAAGTCGTGCCCCCAGTCGGAGACGCAGTGCGCCTCGTCGACCACCAGCAGACCGGTCGTCGCGGCCAACTTCGGCAGCACGCCGTCGCGGAAGTCCGGGTTGTTGAGGCGTTCCGGACTGATCAACAGGACGTCGACGGCCCCGGCCTGGATCTCGGCGGTGATCTCGTCCCACTCGTCGAGGTTGGCCGAGTTGATCGTGCGGGCCCGGATGCCGGCGCGGGCCGCCGCCTCCACCTGGTTACGCATGAGAGCCAGCAGCGGCGACACGATGACGGTCGGGCCGTGCTCGCCGCTCCCGCCACCCTGCCCGCTGTCGCGCAGCAGCGCGGTGGCCACGAAGTAGACCGCCGACTTGCCCCAACCGGTGCGCTGCACGCACAGCACCCGACGCCGGTCGACGACCAACGCCTCGATGGCCCGCCACTGGTCCTCGCGCAGCCGGGCGTGCTCACCGGCCAGCCGGCGCAGCACCGCCTCGGCCCGCTCCCGTACCGCCGCCCGCTCGTCGCCCATCCGGCATTTCTACCAGCGTCGTACGTCAGAACCCCGGCCCGCGCGGGAGGCGCCGGTCACGATCCGCGCGTTCGCGCCTCATCGGGCCGGGACGCCGGGGGCAGAAAGAGCAACAGGTCGCGCAGCGGCTCGGTCGCGCTGGGAGGCAGCAGGCAGCGCGACGCGAACTCTTCCATCGAGGCGTACGGGCCGCGCAGCCAGCGGTCCACCACGATCTGCCGGCCCTGCTCGGCCGTCAGACCGGGCAGGGCCGTGAGCACCTGCTCCGGGACCCCGTTGACGTCGACCAGACCGCCGTCGTCGAAGGTGCCGGGCAGGTCGGGTCGCCCGAGTCCCAACTCGGCACGGGCCGCCGGGTAGTGGTAGAGCAGGTAGCGGGCGTGCTCCCGGCGGATGCGCCGCTCCTCGTCGGCGCGACCGCGGGCACTGTCCGGTCGTCCGGTGATCGCCGCCCAGAGTCCACGGCTGAGCAGCACCACGTGCACGGCCCCGGCGAGCCAGGTGATGAGGGCCAGGCCGAGGAAGGTCACCGCCTGCGGTCCGGGCACCTCGGCTTCCGGACTCTCGACGTCGAGCATGACCACCTCGACGACGAGCAGTGCCAGGTAACCGAGGCCCGCGAGCGCGAGCCGCCAACTCCGCCGCCACCCCGCGTAGGCCAGGATCACCAGCCAGGTCAGGCAGCCGAACGAGAGCAGGACGAGCACCGTCCCGAGGATCGTCACCGTCCTGCTCGCCCAACGCGGCGTCTCCCGCCGAGCGGGCTTCGTGGGGGCCGCCGGAGGTGGCAGGGGCATGAACGCGGGGGGAGGCGGCACAGACAGGGCGGACGGCGATGCCGGGCCCGGCGGGGAGGGGATGAGACCGACGGGGGCGACCACCGACGTTGCCGGTCCGGGCAGGGTGGCCGCCGGCCGCGAAGCCTCCGGTCCGGGCACCGGGGCTGCCGGCTGCGGTGTCTCCGGTGCGGCGGTGCGCTGCGCCTGTGGTTGGACGGTGCGCTGCGGGCCCGGTGCGGGGGTGCGCTGCACCTCTGGTTCGGCGTGGCGCTGCGCCTGAGGATCGGCGGTGTGTGGGGTCGCTGCCAGGGTCGGGTCGGAGCGCAGGATCCGCCGGTGCAGTTCCTGCAACGCCTCACCCGGCTCGATGCCGTACTCCTCGCGGAGCAGGTCGCCGAACTCCCGGTAGGCGGCGAGCGCCTCCGCCTGCCGCCCGCTGCGATACAGCGCGAGCACGAGTTGGTGTCGCAGCCGTTCCCGGACGGGGAACTCGGCCACCAACTCCACCAGCTCACCGATCGTCTCGCGGTGCCGTCCGAGGTCCAGCGTCAACTCGGACCGGGTCTCCAACGCCACGGCGCGTAACTCCACCAGCCGCTGCCGGGCCGCCTCGAAGATCGGCCCAGCGAAGCCGGTGAACGGCTCCCCCTGCCACAGGTCCAGGGCGGCGGCCAGTTCGGCGAGCGCCTCGTCCGTACGCCCGCTCGTGTGTCGCTGGCGGACGGCCTGTACGCCCCGTTCGAAGCGGACCGCGTCGACCGCCTCGGGGTCCACCCGCAGCGAATAGCCGGCATCGGTCAGGCTGAGCACCTGTCCCGGCGTACGGGGAGACCGGTCCGGTTCCAGCACCCGGCGCAGCCCGGCCACGTACTTCTGCACGACGTTGGGACCGTTCGCGGGCGGGTCCTCCGGCCAGACCGCGTCGACAATCTGCCCGGTGGACACCGGGCGGCCGGCGGCGAGCAGCAGTACGGCGAGCACCGCCCGCTGCTTGGCCGGACCGAGGTCGATTTCCCGGTCGGCGTACCAGGCCCGCTGAGGCCCGAGAATCTCGAAACGCAGTTGGCCTGACATGCGCGTTCTCGCTCCTGACACCCCCGGGACCGCCGGACGGCAGTGCCCGGCAGCCGGACGGCAGCATATCGGCAGCCGAACCGCCGTGCCGGCCGGCAGCATCGTCGTCGGCAGAAGCCACGCAACGAGAAAGAGACAAGCGATGACACAGGCAACGGGCACCGCCGGCACCATCCGACGGACGGTCGGTACGGTCGCCGCCGTGCTGGCCGCGACCACCCTGCTCGCGGGTTGCGGAGCGGCAAGCGAACCCACCGCGACGCCACCGAAGAGCCCGTCCGCCAGCCCGAGCGTCAGTCCGAAGGACGCGCTCCTCGCCGCCGTCCCGGACGGCACCGAGGGGGCGTTCCGGTTCAGCGGCAAGGACGCGTCGAGCACGATCGACGGTCGGATCGACCCGGCGTCCGAGGGATTCGAAATCAACATGGTCATGCCGCCGGACGACGGCGTCGTGGTGAAGATGTCGTTCCTGGTGATCAAGGACCAGAACTGGGTGAAGGCGAAGTTCAGTGGCCGTCCCGGCCTGCCGAAGTTCCCCGACAAGTGGATGAAGCTGGACCGCGCGAAGCTGACCGACGCCGCGAGCATCCCGACGTTCGACGGTGTGGACCAGGGCAACGCGGGTCCGCTGATCCAGGCGGCCACCGAGGTGCAGGAGAAGAGCCCCGGCCAGTACGTCGGTTTCATCGACGTGAGCGCCGGGGAGGCGGCGAAGGCGCTGGAGGACGGCGAGGCGGCGGCCCTCGGCGAGGCGGGCAAGAAGGTGCCGTTCACGGCCGTGGTCGGTGCGGACAAGCACCTGGCGTCGCTGACGCTCAAGATGCCGGCCGCCGGTAAGACCAAGGCGTACGACTACGTCGTCAAGTACGCCGACTACGGCAGCGCGCCGAAGATCACCGCGCCGACCGGCGCCGCCGCCGTGAAGGCACCGGCAATGGCGTACGACCTACTGAACGGCTGATCCACAACGGGCGGCGGCCACACGGGGGGCCGCCACCCCACCCTGTCCCCCTCCCCCACCCCCACCCCCAACCCTGTTGATCAAGAGGTTCGCGTCAGGATCCGGCCGGATTC
>NZ_JBFAOC010000062.1:0-35608 GCF_040675055.1 Micromonospora sp. NPDC049662 | reverse complement strand
GGTTTCGTCCGGATACAACACCGGTATCCGGACGAAACCGCGCCTTGCCGGATCGCCGCCCGGACTCCGCCTCGGCTCGACCGCCCTTATGAAACTGGCCCTAGGCGATCGTCAGTCGGGGCCGGGCCGTTCTCCGGTCCGGCCCCGACTACTTCTGGTAGCCGTAGTTGTCGCAGGTCCGGCGCCCCAGGACGCAGTTCTTGGTGCGCTTGTTCATGGTGTTGACGTCCCACACCACGAACGCGTCGCCGTGCATCGACGAGGCGCTCTTGCCCGCCTTGTCGGAGGAGAGGTAGTAGCCCGCCGGGGTGCCCTTGGCCGGGTACTGGATGTCGAAGGTGATCGCCGGGATCCGAACCGGGTGGCCGGGCGGGCAGGTACCGCCGCTGCCGTACGCCACATGGTCCTTGTGGTTGGGGCTGTCCAGGTGCTTGCCGTCCCAGCAGTCCGGGAACTGCAGCATGAAGTGCAGCGTGGCGGTCCCGCCGCAGATCGGCCAGTTGCCGTTGGTGCTGCGGGCGACGCCGTCGAGGTCGCCGGGACCGTAGAAGGCGCAGTAGAACTGGCCGGTCGCGCCGCGCGGTGTCGGCTGCTTCTTCTTGGCATCCCCGGAGATCATGCGCAGGCCGTTGGGCATGGGCATCTGGCCGGTCGAGTTCTTCGCGAGCGAGCGGTAGTAGACCCGGAAGCCGGTGGTCTCGACCGGCTTACCGGTCGCGTTGTCGTAGAGCGTGGGCACCCAGTACGCGGAGTGATCCTGGATCGGCTTGCAGGACGTGGCCGTGAACTTCGTCAGGTCTCCGGCGACGGTGTTCGCGTCGACGGCCTTGTTGCCGACGAAGGAGTGCATGTGTGACGCGCCCGGGAGGCCGGGGGCGACGATCGGGTCGTCCGGCAGTCGGTGGCTGTACTGGCAGTCCGCCCGGAACTCCGGCAGGTCGCCGACACCGGCCGGGGCGGGGTCGATCTTCAACGCCTGGTACGCGTCGGCCTGCGCCTTCCAGGCCGCCCGGTCGATCGGAACCCAGCCGGTGGTGGGAACCTTCGGTGCGGCAGCGGCCGACGGCGTCGCGCCGGTCGACGGAGTCGCGGAGACCGAAGGTGTCGCCGGGGCCGACACCGCCGTTCCGGACGACTCCGGCTGCCCGGCCGACGGCGACGGGTACTCGGCGGCGTTGGCCGCGTTTGACGGCTCGGACTGCGCGGCGCCGTTGCCCAGGTACACGGCGCCGGCCGCGACGACGAGCACGACGGCCGCGCCCGCGGCGACGCTCAGTCTCTTGTGGGTGGCCCACCCCGGGGGACGATGACGGGACGGCGGCGGGCCTTCGTACGACACGGGTCACTCCCAACGAACACACGACAGGCTGACCCGAACGGTCACGGCCGCCGTATGGTAGGCATTCGCCGCGCGTGCCGGACAGGGTCTTTAAACACCCTTAATCAAGCCGGTCCGGGCGTACGTCTGGACGAAAAATGGGTAATGGTGGGCGATGAAGTCGACCTGGAAGCCCCACGAGAAGCACGGCGGCCTGACCGACAAGGACAAGCGCGAGCTGCCGGAGACCGTCTTCGCCTTCCCCGGCAAGCGCAAGGAGCCGATGACCGACGCCAGCCACGTCCGCAACGCCATCGCCCGCTTCGACCAGGTGCAGGGCGTCACCGACGCGGACCGCGACCTGGCCTTCCAGAACATCCTCGCCGCCGCCAAGCACTACGGCGTGGACGTCGCCGAGACGAACTGGAAGCAACTCGGCAAACTGCCGCACACGCCCAATCCGGCGCACTGAACGCGGGCCGGGGAGGGGTTCCGAGGTCGGGTCGCGGACGTGTTAGCGTGCTCGTCGTTGTCAGCGAGCGCCGCTAGCTCAACTGGCAGAGCAGCGGACTCTTAATCCGCGGGTTCGGGGTTCGAGTCCCTGGCGGCGCACCAACGAGATAGGCCCTGACCTGGTGGTTCACACTGGGTCGGGGCCTTTTTCGTGTCCGGCCGTGGCGGGTGGTCAGGAGCATCGGGGGCGGTAACGGTGGGATGCGGCGGGCTGCTCTAGGACACCGCTCCGTGGCTGCTGCGCACGATGGTCGGGTGGTCGGGGGCTGCGGCAGTCGGCGGTTCTTGATCGGTTCGGGGGGCGAATCCCGAATGGGCTCGGAGCCGAGGTCCGGCGATCTAGGGCAGAACGCGGTAGCCGGGCCGCAGTAAGGGGTGTAGGAGCCGCAATGCATTCGGCGCCCTGAGGGGCAACGTCGGCCATATGAAGCAACTGCCCCTGCCCGAATTGAGTCCGTTCGCTGGGGCGACAAACGTGGCCGACGAGCGCTCGGGCGATTAACGCAACAGGCTGCTCAGCTACCGAGCACCGCCGACTAGAAACGGCAGGAACGCGATGTGCATCTCGCGGGCAGGGTCACCGTTCGCGTGGACCACGAAGTCGTACCGCTCGTCCGAGGCGGTCGAGCCACGCCGCTTGAAGTTCGGATGCGCCTCGAACGCCGCGACGGCCTTGCCGATCACGCTGGTGACGTCGCGGTCCCGGATGAACAGCAACAACGCGGCCTTGGTGTCGCGCCAGGTCAGGTAGCCCAAGAGTTGATCGATCGTGTCCGTAATCTTGGTGGCGCCGTCCTTGGGTCCGAAGATCTTGCACTCCCCGATGAACACGTTGGCGTCCTTCTCGCGGATAAGGATGTCGGTCTTGCCGCCGCAGTTAAATAGTTCGCCGCCAGCTCTGCCCTCGAATTGAGCGTTCAAGAGGATCAGCAGCAGATCACGGATGAGTTCTTCGCCGAGCTTTTCGGTCAGCGATGGACTGCGCTCGAACGCGTTACGCGCGTTACGCAGGACCGCGAGTGCATCTTCGTAGCTTGCTTTTTCAAGGGCCGGCTCGGGCTCAAAGGGATTAGCCTGGGCCCGGCTCGACTGCGTCGTGCGGGTGACGAGGCGACGCCGCTGTACCGGCAGTGCGTAGACGTTGGCGTCAGCCCGCCGCCGGATCGGAATGCCGATACTGGCATGGACTTGCCGCGCCGCGAGCAGTCGTGCGCGGCGTTGGGCCACCCATTGCGGCATCTGGTTAAGTAGGTTGCTGTTATGGGCGTTGATGTCAGTGCGAGCGAAGCCCAGACCCTTCTCGATGCGATCGATTCGTGTGCGAAACCACTGTCTGACTGCCTCCGGATCGGGGCGGGTTCCCTCCCAGACGATCACCAGCTCGCTGGCCTTCTCGTCGACCTTAGCCTCTATCGGCGCAATGAAGTACTGACTTGCTTTCATCGTGAACGGAGCCGGGTGGCCGCTGAAGGGGATCCGGACTGTGTACTGAACGACTCGTTCGCGTACGCGCTCTCCGAACATATTGACCACCGAGCGCTCAGCCTCGGTGGGCCTCTCGTCCATGTACCACTCGTCCGGATGCAGCGCCGGGCATTCGACGGCGCCGACGGCGACGAGCTCGGTGATGAGGTCGGCGTCGGTGCGCGCCAGGAAGTCGTCATCGTTCCAGGCGTTCAGGGCGTCCATGACCTGCTTGAGGTTGGTGCCCAGGTCTGCCGCTAATTCGCGGCCGTTGAATAGATGGTTGCTCGCCACCCGGCTACTTTACGGGGCAGGTCTGACATCTTCTCTGGTCGACTGCTGCAAGCTCGTGCGGCTGGCATTTTTTTGCGTGCAGTTGTTCGCATACGTCCCATCTGATGCTGCGCGAGGCTGGGGTTCTGACGAACTCTCCTATCGTAGTCAGTCGCTACGATGTTGGTCATGCCTGACTGGGGAAATGCTCCTGAATGGGTGGCCGCAGCGATCGCGGCCGCCGCTGCACTGTTCGCGTGGCGTTCGTATGTGGCCTCGGCAGAGTCAGCAGCGACGGCTGCGAAGCTGCTCCAGCAGCAGCAAGCGCCGCAGTTCACTGCTGAGGTGGAGAACCCTAACGGTGATGAGACCGGCCACCATGGTTGGCACAGGCTGATGATTGGCGTCGCAGCGTCGCCAGCTGGCCCACTTGATGAGCTGCGAGTCGATCTGCTAACCGATGGCGTCTCGTTCACCCCCGGCATCAACGGAGTCGAGCCGGGGGAGCCGCGGTTCACTGCGGTGCATGCGTACGAAGGGGTCAAGCCGGCCGGGCTGGATGTCGGCGACCGGGCACATTGGCGGGTGGAGTTCGCGGAGAGCGATGCTGGTATGCCTACCCTCGATCAGGTCGAGATCCGCGTAACGGCGACTCGCGGCGGACACAGCTGGACCAGCAAGTTGCACGCGGACGTCGCAGCGTGCCGGACAGAGCGGGAAGCGCTGCGAAGTTGGCGTCGTTCGGATCGGAGCTGAAAACACCAGTCCGGGTCGCGAAACTACAAGCGCCTCGCCCTACCGAGGCGCTCATCTGCCGCAGATCGCGTGGGCTCGCTCCGTGCGCGGTGCGGCCGTCCGCGAGGCTGGCGAGATGGCGTTGTGGGTTCAGGTACGCGAGCGGGCACCGACGGAGGGAGCGGCTGCCGATGGCGCTGATGGTGTCGGCCCTACCTGAATGCCCCCCGCTGGACAGACGTGCTGTAGCTGATCTGCGTCGCCCGGCCTGCCCTACGCTGACATCATGAGTAAACGGGGCGTGAACCAAACTCCAGCGCTCGCCCTACCTGGCGGGCGCTGATGGAACGGCAGACCGAAGTGCCGACTCACGTGCTCTCAGACGAAGTCCGTGCTCACGTGGCGACGCTGTGGCGATACCACGACATGCACCACGAGCTACGCCCGTGCGACGTGGGCATCGGGCTGGGCAGCCATGACCTCGGCGTTGCAGTGGTCGCATCGCGCCTGTTTCAAGCAGGCCTGTTCCCATGGATTGTTTTCACCGGTGCGAACGCCCCGACCACGGTCGAAAGGTTCCCGCGTGGAGAGGCGGTGCACTACCGCGAGTACGCCGTCGAGCAGGGTGTGCCCCCGGAGGCGGTTCTCGTGGAGCCGCGTGCCACGAACACCGCCGAGAACCTCGAATTCTCCCGTGCGCTCCTGGCCGAACGCCAGATCCCGGTGAAGTCGGTGCTGATCATGTCGCGGCCCTACCAACAGCGTCGGGCCTACGCCACCTGCAGGCTGATCTGGCCGGAGGTCGATGTGGTGTGCGCCTCAAACCCGCTCGAGCTGGACGACTACGTGCGCAGCATCGGCGACCCGCGGCGGGTGGTGGACATGCTGGTGGGCGACACGCAGCGGATCGAGGTGTACGCCGAGCGCGGGTTCGCTATCCCCCAGGAGATGCCGGACGAGGTGCGGGCGGCCTTCGAGCGCCTGGTGGCGGCTGGCTACACGAGCCGGTTGATCTGAGCCCAGCTACCAGCGGGGGCCTCCCGTCCGGACGCCCATTCGGTCGCTGAGTTCGACGGCCAGTCGTGGTGGCCGGGGGCGGGTGAGGATGTCTCGGACGAGGTCGCGGGAGAGCTGGTGGTAGCGCACCTGGTCGGGCCCGAGGGTCTCGGCGTCTAGGAGCGCGGCGAGCGCGTCGTCGATGCGGTTCCACCGGGCGAGGGCTCGGGCGGTTTCGATGGCGTGGCGAACCTGCCGCTCGACGGGCACGGTGCTGGTGTCGAGTGGGGCGCCGATGGCGATGGCGCGTTGCACATCGCCGAGTTCCATCGCCACGGTCGTCTTGTGGATCGATACGTTGGTCGGCCCGAACGCGGTCCACACGTGGTTGCCGTCGGCGCCGAGCCGCTGTGCGGCGGTATCGGCTTCGTTGATATGGGTGTCGGCGGAGGCGCGGTCGTCGTCTCGGGCGGCGGCGAGCGCGCAGACGAGGTGCAGGCTGCCGTAGACCGACAGCAGCTGCGGAGTCGGCCTGACGAGCCGGGGTTCCAGGAACCGCGCCGCCGTGGCGGCGAGGCCCAGGGCTTGGGCGTACTCCCCGATGGAGGCGAGCGAGTGCGCGGCGGAGCGGCTGAGTGAGCCGATGACGACGTGGTCGTGGCTGGCGTTGGCGGCGGCCAAGCCCCGGCTGGCGGCGGTCCACGCGAGGTCACCTTCGCCGAGCTTGGTGAGGAACAACGCGGCGAGCTGGTGGGCGTAGGCGGTCATCGCGTGCGCTCGCTGGCCATCGTCTCCGTCGTACGCCTCGGTGGCGGTGAGGCAGTCGTGGATGAGGTAGGGCAGCCGGCGGGCGAGGGTGCCGTATCGCGAGTGCTGGTAGGCGGTCCAGATCTCGGCGACGTCGTTCTCGATCTCGCGGAGGGCGGGGGCCTCGACGTCCCCCGTGCTGGCCAGCGTCGGCGCGAGGTGACGATAGTCGTGAAGCGCGGCCCGCAAGGCCGGGATGGTCTCGCGCCCTGAGTCGTCCGACCACTCGAACAGGCTCGGTGCATCGATCAGGTCGCCGAGGGACACGTCGAGGGCTTTGGCGATCGCGCGTATGACCGATAGCCGATCGAGGTCAGCCCGGTTCGTCTCGACCTTGCGTAACCACTCCTGGGTCTTGCCAACCAAACCGGCCAGCACCTCCTGGGAGAGCCCTCGTCGACGCCGGTAAAAGGCGACGCGCTGGCCGGTGGTCATGTCTTCCGTCATCCCTCGCACACCATCACCCTGCCCGCTGAAGACCGCCGGACCCGGTACGGATTTTCCCGGTCCTCCGTACGGACCGCCCCTACGTTCAGTTCACCCCAGATCACCGGCGCGTGTCGATGCCGGTGTCGGGGATGACTAACAGGGAGCTGCAGATGGAGGGATCGATGAGTGGCGCACCACACCACGGCTTGGGCCGCTGGCTCGGCCCGTCCTGGAACGAACTGTCTCGGTGTTCTCCCCGCCTGCGTACCGCCATGAGGGCTGCGTGGGTGGGTGATCGGCGGCCTGCTCCCAGCCGCCGTGATGCGGCGGCGGGCTCGCCATTCCCCCGGCGAGCCCGCCGCTCATCGATCCTGGCGGGGGTGGAGGCATGACGGTGTACGTATCGCGTAACGCGATAGCCAGCCAGTCCCGGCGCCCCGAGCCCAGGTGGACGTCCTCACAGGGTCAGGTGCGGCGCGCTGATCCTCCGCTGCTCACCTTCGTGTGGCGTCGGCTGTTCGAGCAGCAGGCCCGCGAGGGCGGTCGCCGGTGACCGGGCAGCAGCGCCGTCTGGCGGCGAACGGGCTCGCGCCAGCCGAGGTGGAACATCTGCCGATGCGCCCGCTGTGGCTGTGCCGCCGGTGCGGGCAGCCATGGCCCTGCGGCGCGGCGAAGCTCGCGCTCCTCGCCGAGTACCGGGAAGAGCCGGTGAGCCTGTTCCTCTACCTGGCCGGCTGCCTGCACGACGCGATCGACGACCTGCATCGGCTCAACCCGAGCGTCACAGGCAGCGCCGCCGACATGTTCGACCGGTTCCTCGGCTGGCCCGCCCGCCACACCCACGCCTACCGCGTCAGTACCACCACGGCCGCCAGCATCGAAGAGGCCTCCTCGTGAACGGCATCGGCCTCATCAACGCTACCGGCCAGCCGGCGGTCGCCGGCAGCTTCCACACCCTGGTCGTGCAGCCGACGAGCTTTTGCAACCTCGACTGCACCTACTGCTACCTGCCCGACCGGAGATCCCTCCGCCTGATGAGCAGCGCAGTCGCGCAGGCTTGCGCCGAGTCGATCGCGCAGCAGAACAGCGGCCATCCGGTGAGCGTCGTGTGGCACGGGGGCGAACCCACCGCAACACCCACCGGGTTGTTCCGGGATCTACTAGACCCATTCGAGGAGCTCCGCCGCGCGGGGATGGTGCGTCACGAGATCCAAACAAACGCGACGTTGATCAACAGGCAATGGTGCGAAGTTTTCGCCGCTCATGGGTTCGAGGTCGGGGTCAGTATCGACGGACCGGGCGCGTTGAACCGGAACCGCCTCGACCGGGCCGGCAACCCGACGGACGCCCGAACCCTGCGCGGCATACAGACCCTGGCCGAGGCAGGGCTGAGGTATTCGGTGATCTGTGTTGTCACCCCGGAAACCATCGACCACGCGGAAGCCCTCATCGACTTCTTCACCGGCCTGCCCGGCTGCGAGTCGGTGGGCTTCAACATCGAAGAGCAGGAGGGCGCTGACCGGGCACCGGTGTCGGAGGACGCCGCGTACCGGTTCTGGCAGGGCCTTATCGAACGTCGCGTCGGCGGCAGCCCGCTCCGGATCCGCGACGTGGACCGGCTGGCCGACTATCTCGCCGCCACCCGCGCTGGCCGCGTCGACCACGAGCCGTACGAGCCGATCCCGACCGTCTCTTGGGATGGACAGGTGGTGCTGCTGTCACCGGAACTGCTCGGCATCACCGAGCCGCGATACGGCGACTTCATCGTCGGCAACGTCCTTCAGCAATCCATTTCCGCCATGCTTGCCGGCGCCGGCGACCTGGGCTACGTCGCCGAGTTCATTACGGCCCTCAACGGCTGTGCCGACCACTGCGCCTTCTACGACTTCTGCCGTGGCGCCCAGGCCGGCAACCGCTACTTCGAGCACGCGACGTTCACCGCCCGAGAGACGACCTACTGCCGGACCACCCGACAGGCCCTCGTTCGCGCCGCCGCGGACCACCTCACCCCTCAAGGAGTAGCACCATGACCAATGCTCTCGCGATCCTCGTCAACGCCGCACCCGAGCAACTCGCTCGCCTCGGCGTCGACCCTGAGCGGTCAGTAGCGTCGATCGACGCGGCGAAGTTCGACAACCGCCCCGCCTGGGCTAACAAGGGTAAGTTCGACAGCCGACCCGGCTGGGACAACTGGAACAAGAAGAAGTAGCCCCAACCACGGGAATGCGCGGGGTGGCGTGCCCACCCCGCGCCTACACAGGTTGAGGACACATGCGCACCACCACGATCGGCGACGTGAAGGTCCTGCTGCCGGACCTCGAACCGGACGACCTCGACATCACCGCGGACCTCGCCGGCGGCCTCACCGAGGCTCTCGTCAACGGCGCAGCGTGGCACGGCTCGCACCTTGAGGACGCCCGCATCCGCAGCAGCCTGATCACCGGCGTGGACCTGAGCGAGAGCACCTGGGAGGCCGGCAGCCTCTACGGCTGCGAAATCACCCGCACCGACTTCTCCGGCGCGACCCTGACCGGCATCACCATCGAACGCTGCGCCATTACCGGCTCCCGGTTCACCGGCACCAGGCTCACCGACGTACGCCTCAAGGACGTCCTGTTCGACGGCTGCCGCTTCGACTACGCCACCTTCCAACGCGTCACCGCCGCCGGCTCGGTCGCCTTCACCGACTGCACTCTCACCAACGGCGCGTGGTCCTCCTGCCGACTACCTCGCATCGCGCTGCGGTCATGTGACCTCGCCGGACTGGAATTGGACTCCTGCCAGCTCGACGGCACCGACCTGCGGGGCAGCCGGCTCCAGGGCCTCAAGACGCCGCTGGACAACCTGCGCGGCGTCACCCTCGGCGAGGACCAGCTTCCTGACCTCACCCAGCTGACCGTCGCCGCCCTCGACCTCAGTGTCCGCAACGACTGAAGCCGAGGAGGCATCGTGCTCGCTGAACCCACTGGCAGCCCGGACACGATCCTCGTCTGCATCCGGGGCAACTCCGGCTCCGGCAAGAGCAGCATCGCCCGCGAGCTACGACGCCGGCACGGCCGGGGCTGCGCCCTGGTCGAGCAGGACTACCTGCGCCGCATCCTGCTGCGCGAACGGGACAAGCCCGGCGGCATCGCGCCTGCGCTGATCGCGCAGACCGTTCGGTTCGCGCTTGACCACGGCTATCACGTGGTGCTGGAGGGCATCATGCACAGCAGCCGCTACCGAAGCATGTTGACCGCGCTGCGGGACGACCACCGCGGCCGGTCGCTGTTCTGCTATCTCGACGTGTCGCTGGCCGAGACCCTGCGCCGGCACCTCACTCGCCCGCAGGCCAGTGAGTTCACCGCCGAGCACATGAGCGGCTGGTACGCCGCTCATGACGTCCTGGGCTGGCCTGACGAACTCGTCCTGCCGGAGACGACCGGCCTGGACGAGGCCGTCGAGGCCATCGCCGCTGCGTCCGGGCTACCCCAGAGCGGATGCGACGACGACCTGCTGCCCGGCCGGCCGTACTCGTGAAGGTGCCCCGAACGCTCTCAGGCCTTGGCGAACCTCGTGGTGAGTCGTGCGGTTGCCTTGACCTCGTACTTCAGGTGGTAGCCGGCGGCGATCACCATCGCCTCGGCGACCTTCGCCGCGTGCTCGTGGCCCTTGACGGCGGCGTTGGCGGCCAGGTCGACCGGCTGCCCGGTGGCGAGGCTGCCGGCCAGGGCGAGCAGTCGTTGGTCGTCGGCGGACAGGTGCTCGACCGCCGGTAGCGCGAGCAGCGCCGCCCAGTCGCGGATCACCGCCACCTGGATGTCGTGGCCGTCGTCGTACTCGGGGATCTGCACGACCTCGACCAGGTCCGCGAAGCCGGGTTGGTCCGGGAACTTGGTGAAGGTCAACAGGTGTACGGCGGCCTTCTCGGTGTCGGAACGGCCGACCCAAGCGCCGGCGCGGATCAGCGTACGGAGGGCGTCGGGGCTGAACTCGGAGGTGGACATGGCAGTGCCTCCTTCGCCGAGGGAATCCTCGTGTCGAGTACAGCAGACGTCGACAAGCATGGATCCCAAGCGATTGGCGCAGCCGGGATAGGTTTGCGCGCTCCGGGTAAGCGGCGCGGATGTGTGCCCACCAGGAGTCGGCGGCTGTCGGCGAGCCGGCGGACCACCGGGAGGCCCGGTTCGACCGCCTGCGGGCGTGGGCACAACGGGCGCTGCGCTCGCGTGCCTGGCGGCTGCGTCTGTTCGGTCTGCTCGCGGTGCAGGCCGGCGTCGCCGCCGCGATCGCCTGGTTCGTGGCGTACCAGTTCTTGGACAATCCGTCCCCGGTCCTGGCGCCGACGACGGCGGTCGGCATCGTGGCGGCCTCGATGGGGTCGCGCCTGCGGCGCACCATCGAGCTGCTGGTCGGGGTGACCCTGGGGCTGGCCGTCGGCGACGTGCTGATGCCGTTCTTCGGCATCGGGTTCTGGCAGACCGGTGTGGTCGTCGTGCTGGCGATAACGGTCGCCATCCTGCTCAAGGGGGGCGGTTCGCTGCTCACCCAGGCCGGCGGCACGGCGGTGCTGATCGCGACCCTGGAGCCGCCGCTACGGGACCTGTCCGTCCCCCGCTTCGTCGACGCGGCGGTCGGGGGGCTGGTCGGGCTGGGGGTCGGTCTGCTCCTGGTGCCCATCCATCCGCAGCGGACGCTGCTGCGGCTGGCCGAGCCGGTGGTCGGGCCGGCAGCCGACATCATGCATGACCTGGCGACGGCGCTACGTAAGCGCGATCTCGGGGACGCCGAACGGAGCCTGCGCGGGTTGCGCGAGCTCGATCCCCGCCTGGCCGCTCTCAACGACGGGCTCAGCGCCGCCCAGGAGGTGACGCGGCTCGCGCCCCTGCGGTGGCGCGACCGTGACTCCTTGGCCTTCCACACCACGGCGATCCGGCACCTGGAGCGGAGCCTGCACGGTTGCCGTTCACTGTGCCGGCGACTGACCACCGCGCTGAAGGACGACGAGCCGATTCCCGAGGAGTTTCCGCAGGCTATCGACCTGCTGGCCGACGCGATGCCAACGCTGCGCCGAGCTGTCCAGGTCGGTCGGGAGCCTCAGGAGACCCGCGACCAGATCCTGGCGGGCGTCGAGCTGGTCGGGCGGGCGCAGGGAGCCGTCCGGGACTCGACCCGCCCGCACATCCATCGTCTCGGCTATTCGGGTTTGGTCGCGGTGGGGGAGTTCCGGGCGGCCGCCCACGATCTGCTGATCGCCAGCGGAATCGAGACCGTGCGGGCGGCGGCCCTGGTGCGGCAGGCGGTGGATGAGGACTACCAGGATCGAGCGGCGGAAACGGGGACGCCGAGCTCAGGCCGCCCGGAGTGAGGCGAGGATGTCGAGGTAGTGCGGGTTGGTCATGACGCCCAGCACGTTGCCGAAGGGGTCCACCACCGACGCCGTCACGAAACCAGTGTCTCCGCGAGGCGTGATCGGTTGGTACTCGGTGGCGCCCAGGGCCAGGAGCCGTTCCACGGTGGCGTCGAGGTCGTCGACGTGCCAGTGCATGACCGCCCCGCCAGGCCCGCTCGCCGCGCCCGGGGGCGCGTACCGGCGGTCGATGATGCCCAGCTCCGCCTGGTAGTCGCCGAGGCGGAACTCGGTGTAGGCGGGACGCCCGTCCGGGCCGGGTCGCGAGAAGTAGGCCTCCTGGCCCAGGAACCGGGCGTACCAGTCGGTGGCCGCCGCCACGTCGTCGGCCCAGATGTTGAGGGTGGCGAATCCGCGCAGGCTCATCCGGTGTCCTTTCGTCGATGTCGTCGAACGGTCACGCTATCGGCGGCCACCGACACCCTCGCCGGATCTCGGGGCTGCGTTCGTGTAGCGACGGGTTTCCCGGGTAGTCGCCGTCAGCCTGACGAGGGGGGTCAGTGTGCAGACGCGATATCCGGGGATCGAGGAGCACGGCCTGATCGGCGACCTGCAGACCGCCGCGCTGATCAGTAGGGACGGAACGGTCGACTGGTTCTGCGCGCCGCGCTTCGACTCGCCGAGCGTCTTCGCCGCCCTGCTCGACCGCGACAAGGGCGGACACTTCCAACTCTCGCCCGACGAGATCGAGTATTCGAGCAAACAGCTCTACCTACCCGGCACGCCGATCCTGATCACCCGCTTCCACAGTGCCGACGGCGTGGGCGAGCTGTTGGACTTCATGCCCGTAACGGGCGAGCAGGCCACCGACCGGCACCGGCTGGTCCGGCTGGTCCGGATGGTTCGGGGAAGCATGCGGTTCCGCTTCGACTGCCGGCCCCGGTTCAACTACGGGCGCGACCCGTACGAGTTGGAGGTCCATCCGGAGGGCGACGTCTTTCGCAGCTCGACCCTCTCGCTCACCCTGACTGCGTTCAAGGACGCGAAACGGCTTGTCGACAACGGGGCGATCCACCGGGACGCGGAGGGCGTCTGCGTCCGTTACGAGTTGCACGAGGGCGACATCGGTGGGGTCGTGCTGGAGACGGCCTGCCCCCACCCACCCCGGGCTCTCACCACGGAAGAGGCCTGCGAACTGCTCGCCGAAACCCGGGACTACTGGCGTCGGTGGGCCCTGCGAACCTCCTACACCGGTCGCTGGCGGGAGATGGTCGAAAGATCGGCCATGACCCTCAAGCTCATGACGTACGCCCCGACAGGCGCCCTGGTCGCCGCGCCGACGGCGGGGTTGCCGGAGCAGATCGGCGGCCCGCGGAACTGGGACTACCGCTACACCTGGATCCGCGATGCCTCGTTCTCGGTGCACGCGCTGCTCAGCGTCGGTTTCACCGATGAGGCCCAGAAATATCTGTCGTGGCTCGAAGCGCGTATCCAGGAGGCCCACGACGGCGGCCTGCCACTGCAGATCATGTACCGCATCGACGGCTCGCCGGACCTCCCCGAAGAGGTGCTGCCGCACTTGGAGGGGTATCGCGGGTCGGCGCCGGTGCGGATCGGCAACGGCGCGGCGGGCCAGCTGCAACTGGACATCTACGGCGAGGCGCTGAACTCGCTGCACCTCGCCGACCAGAGCGGGCTGATGACGTCGTACGAGGGGTGGCGCAAGACGGCCGGCCTGATGGACTGGCTCTGCGACCACTGGGACCAGCCCGAGGACGGCATCTGGGAGACCCGGTCCGGCCGGCAGGACTTCACCTACGGGCGGATGATGTGTTGGCTCGCGTTCGACCGTGCCATCCGCATCGCGCACAATCGGGGGCGTCCCGCGAGCATCACCCGGTGGGCGGACCAACGCAACGCCGTTTACGAGCAGGTCATCGCACGGGGATTCCATCCGGGACGGCAGGCCTTCGTGCAGCACTACGGGAGCGACATCACCGACGCCTCGCTGCTCGCGATGCCCGGCGTCGGCTTCATCGCGCCGAACGATCCGATGTGGCTGTCGACGTTGCGGGCGATAGACAACGAGTTGGTGTCGGACAGTCTCGTCTACCGGTACGACCCGAAAGCCTCGCCCGACGGGCTCGTCGGCTCCGAGGGCACCTTCAGCATGTGCACCTTCTGGTACGTCCAGGCTCTCGCCCAGTCCGGACGGCTCGACGACGCCCGGTTGACGTTCGAGAAGATGCTGACCTACAGCACGCCGTTGGGGCTCTACTCGGAGGAGATCGCCCCCACCGGCGAGCAGATCGGCAACTTCCCGCAGGCGTTCAGTCACCTCTCGCTGATCAGCACCGCCCATCACCTCGACGCGCTGCTCGACCGACAGCCGTGACGTGGGTGCTCAGAAGAGGGTCAGCGGCTCGACGGAGATCGGGTCGGGCAGCGGGTCGAGACCCGGCACGTGGGCGCGTACCTCGTCGTGGAACCGCCGGGCGAGCCGCGGCGCGTCGGCGTTGTCCGGCGTGTGGACGAACATGGTGGGGGAGCGCCCCTCGCGCAGCCAGCCGGCGGTGACCTCGACCCAACGCCGCCACCCCTGCACGGTCCGGGTGTCGTCGTCGCGGCCCAGGTAGCGCACGATCGGGCGGTCGGTCAGCGCGACGGACCGCAGCGGCACCCGGGGTTTCTTCATCCAGGCGTCGCGTTCGGCGTCACTCGTCGGCGGGCGGCTGAAGAACGCGGTGGTGTCGAAGGGGATCCATTCGGCCGACGCCCCGGTCAGGGTCTCCTCGAGCAGCCGGGTCGCGCCGGGCTCGGTGAAGAACGCGGGATGGCGGACCTCCACGGCGTAGCGGTGGGAAGCCGGGAGCTGCGCGAGGAACCGGCCGAGCGTGGGTACGTCGGCCGGCGCGAACGACCCCGGTAGTTGAATCCAGAGGGCGTGGACGCGTGGGCCGAGGGGCTCGATCGCGTCCAGGAAGGCGTGCAGCGGTTCGTCGGCGTTGGTGAGCCGACGTTCGTGCGTGACGACCTTGGGCAGCTTGAGGACGAATCGGAAGCCGGCGTCGGTCTGCGCCGCCCAGGATGCCACGGTGTCCTGGGTCGGGGTCGCGTAGAAGGTGGTGTTGCCCTCCACGGCGTCGCACCAACTGGCGTAGTGCCGGAGGCGTTCTCCGGACGGCAGCGAGTGCCCCGGCCACGACCGGTGACTCCACATGGCGCACCCCACGTGCAGACGCATGCCGGCCCCTCCTCCGCTGTGCGGCCGCGCCCACCCTAGCGGGCGTCTCGCGACTGATGTCGTCAACCAGTGGTTGACGGAATGCGGGCGTCAACCTATGGTTGACGCATGACCGAACCTTTCCAGATGAGCAACCCCGTCAAGCTCGACGACCTCATCCAGGCGATCAAGAAGGCGCACACCGACGCGCTCGACCAGCTCACCGACGCGGTGATCGCCGCCGACCATCTCGGTGAGGTCGCCGACCACCTGATCGGGCACTTCGTCGACCAGGCCCGGCGCTCGGGAGCGTCGTGGACCGACATCGGCCGCAGCATGGGGGTCAGCAAGCAGGCCGCCCAGAAGCGCTTCGTGGCCAAGGGCTCCACCGAGGCCGCGGCGCTCGATCCGAACGCCGGCTTCGGCCGGTTCACCCCGCGAGCCCGCAACGTGGTGATGGCCTCGCAGGAAGAGGCCCGCGCCGCCGGGAACCCCGAGATCGGCCCCGCGCACCTGGTGCTCGGGCTGCTGGCCGAGCCGGAGGGGTTGGCCGCCCGGGTGCTGGTCGGTCGGGGTGCCACCCCCGAGGCAGTGCGGGAGGCCGTCGGCGCCGTCCTACCGCCGTCGGTCGACCAGGTTCCGGACCTCATCCCGTACGACGCGCGCGGCAAGAAGGCGTTGGAGCTGACCTTCCGGGAGGCGCTGCGCCTCGGGCACAACTACATCGGCACCGAGCACATCCTGCTCGCCCTGCTGGAGCAGGAGGACGGTGCCGGCGTGCTCACCGACCTAGGCCTCGACAAGGCGGCGGTCGAAGCCGACCTGTCCGCCGCCCTCGCCGCCGCCGTCGCGCAACAGTAGGAACCGGGGTCAGGACGCCTCGGGGAAGCCGTAGCGCAGGGCGTGCTCCGGATCGGCCGGGTCGATCTGGCGTACGCCCGCGTCCGCGAGCCGCTTGTTGACCTCGTCGAGCTGCTCGCGGACCAGCCGGGCCTCCTCCTCGGTGACGCGGCCCCGGTGCGGCTTGCCGGCGTGCTCCAACGTGCCGTAGTCGATCTTTTCGGCGCTCTTGCGGGCCTTGGGCGGGCGGACCCGTTCGGCCGTCTTCAACAACTGCGCCATCGGGACGTCGGTGGCCATCGCGTCGAACTCGCTCGCGGTGAGGACGACCCGTCGGGGCTCGCCCCCGCCGTGCCGGTCGTGGATCTCGACCACCGCCACGTCCAGCGCGGCGTCGTCGATGTTCTCCACCTCGCCCGGGGTGGCGTCGAGCTGCACGGGCCCGGCGACCAGGTCCGGGTGCTCCAGGACGACGACACGAACCACCTCGTCGTCCTGCTGCAGAACGGTTCCGGTGAAGTCGGAGACGTGGATCGTCTTCTTGCCCATGCGCGGAGCTTCTCCTGTCGTAGGCCGGGTGCCGGACCTGGAAGAAATTACCCGACAGGTGTGCGAATGCCGTCGCTGGTCCTCCTGCGGTGTGTCGTCCCCGACGCTGTCCGTCGTAGCTGACGCGTCGGTGTGTTCAGCGCCGGTTGAGGCCGTGCCGGCTGGAGCTGGCCGGCAGCTCGTTCAGCGCCGCCCAGGGCAGCCCGCCCGTCGCACGGACCACCCGGTACCCCGCCTGGGTGGGGGTGCCCTCGGCGGTGCCCGCCGCTCGCCAGAGTCGCGCGGGGTGCTGGTGGAAACGGTCGTTCGGCTGAATCGGCATGCCCATACCGTGGCAGAGAAAGGTGTCCAGATAGGGAAATGCCTATGACGGTCGATGTCGCGAGCTGATTCCCGGATCTCGGGCAGCGTCCCACCCTGGCGCGATGGTCCGCCCGGTCGAGCCGCCCGGGCGTACGGTGATCACGACGTGTGGGGCGACGGGAGGTACGCATGCTGGACCGGCGGTTGCAGCTGCACCTCGCCTCCTGGCTCGGCCAGTGGCCGGCCGGACCCGGGCTGCACGTGGTCGCCTCGCGCCGGCGGGCACTGCCGGCCTGGGACGGCCGGCTGCGTCCGGCCCTCGCCGTGGACACCGGTCGGAGCGCGGTGCTCTCCGTCGCGCCGGACCGGGCCGCCGCTATCCGGGCGTTGGTCGAGCGCACGCCGGAACGGCTGCTCGCCGCGCTGCCGGAGGCTGTCGGGCACCCCGCCTTCTGCGTGCACGACGGCCCCTTCCGCTGGACTCTCTCGCCCGCGCCCCTGCCCGACGCGGGCGAGTGGGTCGCCTCGACGACCCCTGGGCTGCCGCCCTGGCTGCGGCTGTTCGACCGGCCGGTGCTCGTGGTGCGCGATGCCGACGGCGGCTACCTGGCGGGCGCCGCCATCAAGCGCCACGACGCGTACGGGCACGAGCTTGCCGTCGGCACCGCGCCGGCGGCCCGCGGCCGTGGCCTCGCACGTCGGCTGGTGGCGCAGGCGGCGCGGCGGGTCCTGGACGAGGGCGCGGTGCCGACCTACCTGCACGAGCGGGACAACCAGGCCTCGGCCCGGGTCGCGGAGGCGGCGGGTTTCCCGGACCGGGGTTGGCGGGCGTACGGGGTGTATCCGCGCTGAGGTGGGCTCAGTGCGCGGACCGTGGATCCCGGGCCGGATCCACGGTCCGCAACCTGCCCCCAGGCCCCGGTTCGCTCCGATCGGCCGTGCCACTGACACGCCGATCCGATATCGATCACGCTACGTATCGAAACTGCAAGCTGCAAGATGCGAGCAGTCGGGTCGGAGTGTCGAATTGTGGACTTGACCTGCGACGAAGCGCGGTGACGTTGGCGAGCCGATCAGTAACGCAGGGTCAACCCGCGAGGCCGAGCGCCTCCGCCGCCGCCCGTCCGTTGGCGTGGCTCGCGCCGTACGTGGTGACGAACGCCCGTGCGCCGGACGGTCGCCACGCCCCCGGCCAGCCCATCTCCACGACGGTCACCGGATGCGCGGCGGCCAGCGCGTCGACCAGTTCCGGGCCGCCGGGCAGCCGATGCAGGTGCCGCCCGACCAGCACGATCGGCCGGTCCCCGGCCAGCTCGCGGACGGCCGCCTGATCGGTCTCGCTGGCCACGACGCGGATCTCGCGTCCACCGTCGAGGTGTGGGCCGAGGCCCCACGGCACCCGGCCCTCGGCCATCGTGGACTCGGTGTGCAACTGGACCACCAGCGGCTGGTCCAGGTCGGTGAGCAGTCCCTCCACCCGCACCGCCCGGCGTGCCACCGCGTACCCCAGGTCGGGGTCGGGGGTGGCCGACGACCGGCCGGCGGCCCGGGTCCAGGCGGCGAGCGCGGCGGCGCGGCCGGCCGCCTCCTCGACCCGGGCGACCGGCAGCCGGCCGTCGGTGGTCGCCGCGGCGATCTCGGCGGCCACGCGCTCGACCAGCGCGGCGTCGACCTGCGCGCCGATGCAGAGCAGGTCGGCGCCGGCCGACAGCGCCCGTACGGCGGCCGGCCCGACGCCCCCGGCGGCCACCGCCGCGCCCTTCATCTCCAGGGCGTCGGTGATCACCGTGCCGGTGAAGCCGTACTCGGCGCGCAGCAGGTCGACCAGGACGGCCCGGCTGAAGGTCGCCGGACCGTCGCCGGTCAGCGCCGGCACCCGGATGTGCGCGGTCATCACGGCCTGCGTGCCGGCCGCGACGACCGCGGCGAACGGCGGCAGGTCGCGCTGGCGGAGCAGTTCCAGCGGTACGTCCACCGTGGGCAGCTCGTGGTGGGAGTCGGTGACCGTCGCGCCGTGGCCGGGGAAGTGCTTGGCGCAGGCGGCCACACCGGCGGCCTGGAGGCCACTGACGGCCGCGGCCGAGTGTGCGGCCACCCGCAGCGGGTCGGCGCCGAACGAGCGGGTGCCGATCACCGGGTTGTCGTCGGCGGTGTTCACGTCGACGGTGGGGGCCAGGTTGACGGTGACGCCCAGCGCGGCCAGCTCTGCGCCGATCGACTGGTAGACCCGGCGGGTGAGCGCCACGTCGCCGACCGCGCCGAGGGCGGCGTTACCGGGGTACGGGCTGCCGGTGGCGTGGGCCAGCCGGGTCACGTCGCCACCTTCCTCGTCGATGGCGATCAGCACGTCCGGCCGGCCGGCGCGCAGCGCCGCCGTGCTCGCCGCCACCTGCGCTGGGTCGTGCACGTTCGTGCCGAACAGGGTGTGCCCGGCCAGGCCGTCGGCCACCAGGTCGACCGCCCAGCGCGGCGGGACCGCTCCCGGGTACGCGGCGAGCAACGTGCCCAGCGCGAGCCGGCGCAGTCCTGGATCGAGCCCCACGAGATTTCCCCCTTCGCTTCCCGTGGATACGAACGTGTACCCGCGGTGGTCGTCGCCCTGCCGGGTTGGCCGAGCACTCTGCCTCGGGGTGACCGTTACGCTACGGCTACCCGTTCGCAGGTCGGTTTACAGTTAGCAAAGTTTACTAAAACTAGAGGACGTGGCATGAGTGCGACCCGGCTGCCCGGCACCCCCCGCCTGTTGCGGGCGCTCAACGACCGTGCGGCGCTGGAACTGCTCCTCGAGCGGGGACCGCTCACCCGGGCCCGGCTCGGCGAGCTGACCGGCCTGTCCAAGGTCACCGCCTCGCAGCTCGTCGAGCGCCTGGAGGAGCGTGGCCTGGTCAGCCGGGTCGGCGAGCAGGCCGGCGGGCGGGGGCCGAACGCCCAGCTCTACGCCGTACGCGCGAGCAGCGCGCACGTCGTCGGGGTGGACGTCGGGCCGGACCGGGTGGTGGCCGCCTGCGCCGACATCACCGGCGCCGTCATCGGCCGGGTGGAGCAGTCGACGCGGGACACCGACGATCCGGTGGGCGTGGTGCACAACGCCGTGGTGCAGGCCGCCAGCAGCGCCCAGGCGCAGCTCAGCAGCGTCCGACGGATCGTGCTCGGCACGCCGGGCCTGGTCGATCCGCAGACCGGCGACATCACCTTCGCCTTCAACCTGCCGCGCTGGCACAGCGGTCTGCTGGCCGCGCTGCGGGACGACCTGCACACCCCGGTGGTCTTCGAGAACGACGTCAACCTGGCCGCGGTGGCCGAGGCGCAGTCCGGCGCCGCGCAGGGCGTGGCGGACTTCGTCCTGGTCTGGGTGGGTGCCGGTGTCGGCCTGGCGATCATGTTGGGTGGGCGGCTGCACCACGGCAGCAGCGGAGCGGCGGGCGAGATCGGCTACCTGCCGGTGCCCGGCGCGCCCATCCCACGCGATGTCTCGCGGCGCGCGAAGCCCGCCTTCCAGCAGGTGATCGGCGGTGACTCGGTGCGCTCGGTGGCCCGTGAGCACGGCTTCTCCGCGTCGGACGCCGCCGGCGCGGTGCGTGCGGCGGTCGAGGCCGGCGCCGCCGGTGGCCCGATGCTCGACGAGTTGGCCCGCCGGCTCGCGCTCGGCGTGGCCAGCACCTGCGTGGTGCTCGACCCGCCGTTGGTCGTGCTGGCCGGCGAGGTCGGCCAGGCCGGCGGCACGGCGCTCGCCGACCGGGTGCAGCGGGAGGTCGCCGCGATCACCCTGGTCCGGCCGCGGGTGGTGCCCACCGGCCTCACCGAGGAGCCGATCCTGCGGGGTGCCCTGCGTACCGCGTTGAACGCCGTCCGTGACGAGGTGTTCGGCTCCACCGTCGGCTGAGCCCGCTGCGGCGGTCATGTGAAGGAATATTTCACCGCTGGCCGCCCGGCTGCAAGCTCTTGCCGCCGGGCGGCCGTTGCCACCTCAGTTCAGATCACGGCGGCGGAAGGCGGCGAAGGCCAACACGGTCAACCCGCCGGCGACCGCGAGCAGCACCGCCAGTGACGGTCTCCAGGTGAGGGTGTAGAAGCCCTCGCAGGACGTGCCGCTGAAGTTTCGCCGACAGAGCTGGGAATCCCAGATCCGTACCTCACCGCTGAGCCACGCCCCGACGTACGTGGAGAGCATCATCTGTTCCGGCCGCCGGGCGTCGACGATCGCCAGCACCAGCCGGGCGCCCAGCTCCCACACCACCGCGTACGCGGCGACCACTCCGAGCGCCGCCGACGTGTGCCGACCCAGCGTCGCGATGGCGAAACCCGACGCGGTGGCCAGCAGCACCAGCACCAGGCCACGGCCGTGGATGGCGCCCAGCGAGCTCCAGAAGTCACCGTCGAGCCGACCGGCAAGCCCGGCGGTCTGCCCGATCACCCAGAAGGTGGCCAGGTAGGCCACCGAGGCCACCACCGCCAGCGCCAACATGGCAGCCAGCAGGGTGCCCAGCTTCGTGCCCAGCACCGTCAGCCGGCGTGGCCGCCACAGCAGCAGGTTCACCACCCCACCGGAGTTCAGGTCCGCCCCGATGTACGAGGCGCCGACCAGGAAACCGAACAGCACCAGGAACGCGATGAGGAAGAACAGCAGCGGTTTGGCCTGCTCGGCGAAGTTGAACACCCCCGACAGGTAGTCGGACGCGATCGGCAACCGGTCCTGCTGGGCCGGGTCCATGTCGGAACAGTCGGCGGGCAGGTAGTCCTGGGTGTCGGGGGTCGAGATCCCGTCCCGCCGGGCCAGGCACTGCTGGTAGCTGACCTCCATGCTCCGCCGCGCCTCGATGGCCTGCTGCCGCGCCGAGGAGAGTTCCTGGGCGCTCGGCTGATGCGACCCGGCCAGCGTGGTCGCGGCCGTGATGCCGAACGCCAGCACCAGCAGGACGATCATGAGCTGCACGAAGCGGCGTGCGGAGAGGCGCTCCAACTCGGCCCGGACCAGGTTCACGCGTCCACTCCCCGTACGTCGAGATCGATCACCGGCGCGCCGTCGGCGTCGATTGGTCGTGCCGCCTCGTCGACCTGGCGGGGCACCGAGGGGTGCTTCCCGGCCCCGGTCAGCTCCAGGAAGACGCTCTCCAGGTCGGGTCGCAGCGGCGTCAGCTCGGCGACCCACAGATCCTGTTCACCGAGGACGCGGCTGATGATCGTCGGGTCGGTCGCTCCGCTCACCACCAGCGTCTCGCCCTCGACGGCAGCCGTCAGCTCCGCCGCACGCAGCACGTCGGCGGCGCGCTCGGGCTCGGCCACCCGGACCAGGAACTCGTGCCGGTCGTGACCCGCCAGCACCTCGTCCACCCGGCCGGCCGCCACCCGCCGCCCCTGCGAGATGATCGTGACGTGGTCGCAGATCAGTTGGATCTCGCCCAGGATGTGGCTCGACACCAGCACGGTCACCCCCGCCGCGGCGAGTGACCGCATCAGGTCGCGCATCTCGCGGATGCCCGCCGGATCGAGGCCGTTCGCCGGCTCGTCGAGGATGAGCAGACGCGGATCCTTCAGCAGCGCGGACGCCACCGCGAGCCGCTGCTTCATGCCCAGCGAGTAGCCCTTTACCCGCTCGTCGCCCCGGTCGCGCAGGCCCACCAGCTCCAGCGTCTCGTCCACCCGCGAGATCGGCACCCCGCCGGCGCGGGCCAGCAGCCGCAGCGTACGACGACCCGTGAAGTTGCCGAAGAACTGCGGACTCTCCACGATGGCGCCGACCTGCCCCGCCACCCGGGGCAGCAGCTCCGGCGACGGCTGGCCGAACACCGTCATCCGGCCGCTGTCGGCGCGGACCAGCCCGAGCAGGGCGCGCAACGTGGTGGTCTTACCCGAGCCGTTGGGCCCCAGGAAACCGTGGATCTGGCCGGCCTCGACCAGCAGGTCGAACCCGTCGACCGCCACCCTCCTGCCGTTGCGCAGACTGCGGAAGGTCTTGCGCAGACCCTCGATCTCGATGACCGCGCTCATCCGCGCGGCGCCAAACCTCGACCGGGCATGGGCCGTCCCTGGGGTGTGGTGATCAACGACACGGTGCCTCACCCTATGGCCAGAGCGCCGCCCGTGGGGGGCACGCCACTCCTGCGTGGTTGGATGGTCGGGTGACTGGTGACCTGATCCCCGGCGCTGCCGGCGCCGCGCCTGCCGCCGCACCCGTGGACCCGGATCTGGTGGTCAGCCTCGACAGCGTGGGCGTACGCCGCTCCGACAACGCCCTGTTGCAGGACCTGACCTGGCGCGTCGAGCTGGACGAGCGCTGGGTGGTGCTCGGCCCCAACGGCGCGGGCAAGACCACCCTGCTCAACCTGGCCGCCGGCCGGCTGCACCCCACCACCGGCGTCGCGTACGTCCTCGGTGAGCGGATCGGCCGCACCGACATCAACGAGCTGCAGACCCGCATCGGGCTCACCACGGCCGCGCTCGCCGCGCGGGTGCCCGCCGACGAGCAGGTCAGCGACGTGGTGGTCACCGCAGCCTGGTCGGTGGTCGGACGCTGGCGGGAGAGCTACGAGCACGGCGATGTGGCGCGGGCCAGGGCGCTGCTCAGCCAGCTCGGCGTCGGCAACCTCGCCGAGCGCCGCTACGGCACCCTCTCCGACGGCGAACGCAAGCGCGTCCAGATCGCCCGGGCGCTGATGACCGACCCGGAGCTGCTGCTGCTCGACGAGCCCACCGCCGGGCTCGACCTCGGTGGCCGCGAGGACCTGGTCGGCCGGCTGGCCGAGCTGGCGTACGACCCGGACGCCCCCGCCATGGTGCTCGTCACCCACCACGTGGAGGAGATCCCGCCCGGGTTCACCCACGCGCTGCTGCTGCGCGAGGGCGCGGTCGTCGCCCAGGGCCTCCTGGCCGAGACGTTGACCGGCGACAACCTCTCCAAGACCTTCGGTCTGCCGTTGGTGGTCGAGCGCTCCGGCGACCGCTACACCGCGCGCGCCGCCTGAGCGGGTGACCATGTCGCCGACGCGGGTGGTGGTGGTGGGCAGCGCCAACATGGACCTGGTCGCGATGGCCCCCGCGCTGCCCCGGCCGGGCCAGACCATGCTCGGCACCGACTTCGTGATGGTGCCCGGCGGCAAGGGCGCCAACCAGGCCATCGCCGCCGTCCGGGCCGGCGCCTCCTGCACCTTCCTGGGCGCGATCGGCTCCGACGCGTTCGGCGTGACGCTCCGCGCCCGCATCACGGCGGCCGGCGTGGACACCGGTCACCTGCGGGTGGCGTACGGCACGTCCGGCGTGGCGCTCGTGATGGTGAACGGCCAGGGGGAGAACGCCATCGTCGTCACCCCCGGCGCGAACGACGCGCTGGTCGGCCTCACCGAGGAGGAGTTGGTCGCGGTACGCGAGGCGGACGTCCTGGTCGCCCAGTTGGAGATCCCGGTGCGCACGGTGACCGCCGCGGCGCTGGCCGCCCGCGCCGCCGGCACCCGGGTCGTCCTCAACGCCGCACCGGCCCGGGACCTTCCTCCGGAACTGTTCGAAGCCGTGGATTTGCTCGTCGTCAACGAGGGTGAGGCGCAGGCGTTCACCGGCCGGGGCCGGGACTACCCGAGGGCGCTGCTCGACCTGGTGCCCCGCGCGGTACTCACCCTCGGTGACGCGGGGGCC
Organism: Micromonospora sp. NPDC049662; assembly: GCF_040675055.1. NCBI lineage: Bacteria > Bacillati > Actinomycetota > Actinomycetes > Micromonosporales > Micromonosporaceae > Micromonospora > Micromonospora sp. NPDC049662. Next base: position 11,203 of record NZ_JBFAOC010000062.1, on the reverse strand, counting down.
TGGTACGTCGACCGGGAGGGCGTCGAGGTGCACGTGCCCGCCGTCAGAGTTGACGTGGTCGACTCCACGGCGGCCGGCGACGCGTTCACCGCCGCGCTGGCGGTCGGCTGGGGCGAGGGACGGGACGTCGTCGACGCCGTACGCTGGGCGGCGGCGGCCGGCGCGGCCTGCGTACGCAAGCTCGGCGCCTCGGTGGCACTGCCGCAGCGGGCCGAGATCGACGCGCTGTACGAGCCGGGCTGACCGCCCGTCCCGCGCGGTCAGTCGACCGGTTCGTCGCTCAGTTTCTCGCCCCGTCGGCGCAGCATGCCGAGGCCGGGGATGCCGGCCACGGCGAGCTTGAGGTCACGGGTGACATCGAGCAGGTCGTGCAGGTCGGGCCCGACCCGGTCCAGGGTCGCGAGGATCGGCAGGATGTCGGCGGTCAGGTGCTCCTTGAGCTTGGGCAACTCGTCGATCAGGTGGATCGCCGCCGTGATCTCCTCGTGGCTCAACTCCGCCACGAACCTGTCGGCCATCGGCGCGGCCCGGCGCAGCGCCGGCTCGTACGCCGCCAGCAGTTCGGCCGCCGTGGCCGCGGCCCGCGCGGCCGTGTCCACGGTGACCGCGGCGTTGCCGGCCACCGCGTCGGCCCCGGTGACCACCGTGCCCGCGAGGCGTGCGACCTTGTCGGCCTCGTTCACCACCACGGCGGCTGCGGCGGCCACCTCGGTGGCCGTGTCGACGGCGGTGGTCGCGGCGGCGCTGATCACCGCCACCTCACGGACCGCCGTCTCGGCGTCGGTGAGCACCCCATCGGTCCGGTCCAGGGTCGTCTCGATCCGATCGACCACGCCGTTGATCCTGGCCAGCAGCGCTTCCACCCCGTCCAGCACCGCGAACGCGCGGGCGGGCACGGCGGCGAACGAGGCAGCCGAGCCGAGCGCCTGGTCGAGGGCGGAGCGGGTCAGGCCGACCACCGCGGTTGGTGTGGGGAGGGGGAGCGCCATGGGGTCAAGTGTGCGTCGGTCCTGCCACAACCGCTCGTTCGCGGCTGTCGGCCCGGTCCGGGACGGGGTGCTCGGCGGTAGGGTGCCGGCATGTCGGCCGTACCGCCGCGCCACCCACCGAGCACCCGGACCGCCGTCCTGCTCGCCGTCCTCGCGGCGGTCACCGCCGCGCTCGGCACGGCGGTGCTGGTACGCGCCGACGCCGGCCTCACCGTGCGGCAGATCACCGTCGACGGGGTGCCGATGACCGAGGTACGCGCCGGCCCGCCGAACCCGGACGTCCGGCGACCCGGCGTGGTGATCGCACACGGCTTCGCCGGCTCGGCACGGCTGATGCGTCCGATCGCCGACACCGTCGCCCGTCGCGGAGCGGTCGCGCTGGTGTTCGACTTCGCCGGGCACGGTGCCAACCCGGCCCGACTCGGCACCGGCATGTCGCCCCCGACGCTCGCCGCCGACCTGGACATCGCCGTCGGACACCTGCGTTCCCAACCGGACGTGGACCCGACCCAGATCATGCTGGTCGGCCACTCGATGGGCGCCGGCGCGGTGACCCGCTACGCGGCCGGGCATCCCGAGATCGCCCGGACCGTGGCGATATCGCTGCCCGAGGCCGGCGAGCTGCCCCCCGGCCGGCCGACCGACCTGCTGCTGATCGTGGGCGGCGCGGAGTTCCCGGGGTTCCGCCGAGCAGCCGACGACGCCGCACGGCGGGGCGCGACGGTGGGTCGCCGACCCGCCGTCGTGGTGCCGGGGGTGGAGCACATCTCGGTGCTCTTCGCCCCGCGTACCCACGAGGAGATCGCCCGCTGGCTGCCCAGCGTGGACGGGGACGCCCCGCCCCGTCCGTTCGCCCGGCTCGCCGGCGCAGGGCTGCTCGTGGTCGCGTTTGCCGTCGGACTGGTCCCGCTGGCCGCGCTGCTCCTGGGCCGGCGGGCCGCCGTGACGCTCGCACCGGCACGGCTGCCTGCCGTGACGCTCTCGCCGGCGCACTCCGCCGGGCGGCGGACGGCGGGGGGATCGGCGTCGGCGCTGCGGGTTCCCGTCCTGTTCGGGCTGGCCGTCCTCGCCAGCGGGCTCGCTGCGGCCGTCGCGGCGATCCTGCCGACCAACCGCCTGCCGCTCGCGGTCGGCGGTTACGTCAGCGGATTCCTACTGGTCACCGGCATCCTGACGGTCGGCGGTCAACGCTGGCTACCCGCCGCGACACGCGTGCCGGAGATCGCCGACGAGCCGGTCGGCAGCCGGACACCGATACGGATCACCGGCGCGGTGCTGGCGCTGACGGCGTACGCGATTCTCGCCGTGGCGCTGCCGATCCACCTCGGGCTGACCTCGGCGCTGCCGGTCGGCGCCCGCTGGTGGCTCCTTCCGCTGGTCATGGGCGCGTGCCTGCTGTTCCTGCTCGGCGTCGAGCTGGTGGCGGTCGGCCGGACGTGGCGGCGTCTGCTCGTCGTCGCGGTCACCGTGGTGGTGCTGAGCACGTCGGCGGTGGTCGGCCTGGCGCCCGGGTTCGTGCTACTGGTGGTACCGCTGTTCGCCGTGCTGCTCGGCTGGCACGTGCTGTGGGCCGCCGTCCTGCGTCGCTACGCGTCACCGCGTTGGCTGCCGGCCGTCGTGGGCGCGGCCCTGCTGGGCTGGCCGATCGCCACCACCCTGCCGCTGACGTGACCGGCGGCTGGGCTCTATCGAGTGGCGCGTGCGACGCGCAGCGCCCACCAGATCAGTGGTACCTGTAGGGGCACCCGACCGTAGGCGATCGCCCGTCTCGTCGGCCGGCGGTGTCGCCAGTCCACGGCCATCTTCACGTTGGCCGGCAGGACGGCGACGAACAGCGCGGCGGCGGCTCGACCGCCGGCCCGTCGGCTGGCCGGGTGCGCGACCGCTGCCGCCACCGTCAGTTCCGCGACGCCGCTGGCGTACGTCCAGAGGCGGGCGGGACCGGGCAGCGTACGAGGCACGATCGGGTCGTAGTAGCCGGGGCGCAGCAGGTGGGTGACGCCCGCCGCGGCGAGCAGCCCGGCCAGGGCGACGGCCTCGCCGTGTCGGCTGGTCATCGATGGTCCCCCTGCTGTTCGACGGCGCGCTGCACCGCCCGGTAGATCTGCCCGAACCGTAGCGCGTCCGGCGTACGCAGGAGCAGGTGTTCCTGACCGTGGTGCTGGACCCACAGTTCGTGCACGTGGCTGCCGCGCTCGTAGGAGCGGTCCAGCCAGCCGAGGGGGATCTCCAGGAAGGGCGCCAACGCCAGCGCCCCCACCGCGCAGGCGGCGAGGATGATCAGCGCCAACTGCCAGTTGCCCCGGTCCTGGGCCGACCACGCCAGCGACACCACGCAGACCAGCGCGACGAGGGGCGGCAGCGACAGCAGCAGGACCAGCACACCGCGACCCAGCACCCGGCCGCGTACGGCGAGCGTCTTCGGCCCCCGTTGGTGCCAGACGAACGTCACGTCGGGCAGGGCGATCACCTGACCGCCCGCCCGGATCGACTCGGATGTCACCTGCACCGCGTCGTCCCGGTAATAGAGGGTCATCACTAAGCCTAACCACCCGCAGGCAAACCCGCGCCTCCTGCGCCCGTCCCGCCTCGCGCTGCCCTCCGCCCGTCCCGCCTCGTCGATCTTGCACTTTCTGTTGTGACATAAAGGGCATGAACGCCCATATTGACAACAGAAAGTGCAAGATCGGCGGGAGGGCGGGGCGGGGTAGGGGTGGGGGTGGGGTGGGCTAGCGGCGGGCGGCGGGGCGGACGGGCTGGCTGGCCTCCATGGCCCGCTGGACCGCGCGGTAGATCTGGCCGAAGCGCAGCGCGTCGCGGGTGTGCAGCAGGCGCACCGGCTGGCCCCGCCAGCGGGCCCAGATCTCCAGTTGGCGACTGCCCCTGGCGTACGAACGGTCCAGGTGCTCGAAGAGGAAGTCGGCGACCGGACCGACGGCCAGCCCGACCAGCACCGAGGCGCCCACGATCGCGATCGTGACGGTGGGTGAGCGGTGCAGCCAGACGGCCACGCCGATGCCGATCACCGCAGCGACCAGTGGACCGGCCAGGGCGGCGCCGATCGCGCCCCGGCCGGCGAGCACCCGCCAGGAGCGGCTGCCACGGCGGTGCCAGACCATGGTGATCTCGGCCAGGGGGTAGCTGCGCCCGTCGACCTGGACGGCGGTGGAGGTGACCCGTACCGACCTGTCGTCGTAGAAAGTGATCATGGCTGGACTCCCGCCCGCGGGGCTGACACCACACTACTTACCCCAACGACCCGGGTCGTAAGGTTGGCACGCGACTTCGACGAGGAAGTGAGGGCAGCGTGGGCGAGTTCGTTCGGCTGGAGACCAGGGACGGCATCGGCACCATCCGGCTGGAGCGGCCGCCGATGAACGCGCTCAACACGCAGGTGCAGGAGGAGTTGCGCGCCGCCGCCACGGCGGCCACCGTCGATCCCGAGGTCCGTGCCGTCATCGTGTACGGCGGGGAGAAGGTCTTCGCCGCCGGTGCGGACATCAAGCAGATGGCCGACATGTCCTACGTGGACATGGCCGACCGGGCCGCGGCCCTGTCCAGCGCGCTCGGCGCGATCGCCCGGATCCCGAAGCCGGTAGTGGCCGCGATCACCGGGTACGCGCTCGGCGGCGGCTGTGAGCTGGCGTTGGCGTGTGACTGGCGGGTGGTCGCCGAGGACGCCAAGCTCGGCCAGCCGGAGATCAAGCTGGGCGTCATTCCCGGCGCGGGCGGTACGCAGCGGCTGGCCCGTCTGGTGGGTCCGGCGCGGGCGAAGGATCTGATCATGTCCGGGCGGATGGTGGACGCCCAGGAGGCGCTGCGGATCGGTCTCGCCGACCGGGTCGTACCGGCCGCGGAGGTGTACGACGCGGCCGTCGCGCTCGTCACGCCGTACCTCAGGGGTCCTGTGCAGGCCCTGCGCGCCGCGAAGCTGGCGGTCGACGGCGGCCTCGACATGGACCTCAACTCGGGCCTGGCCTGGGAGAGTCAGCTCTTCGCGGCGCTGTTCGCGACTGACGACCGGCGCGAGGGGATGGCCGCGTTCGTCGAGAAGCGCAAGCCGGACTTCACCGGTCGCTGATCGGTCGGGCCGACGGCAAACCGAGAGCGGTTCACATTCTGCCTACCGGCCAGTAACGTGTGACGTCGGCCATCTGCGACCAAAGGAGCGGCGATGACGGAGCGGATCGAGGGTCACGGCGGCGAGTTGGCGCTCGCGGCACTGCGCGCGCACGGCGTACGGGAGATGTTCACGCTCTCCGGCGGGCACGTCTTTCCGCTCTACGACGCCGCGCACAAGACCGACTTCCCGATCTACGACGTCCGGCACGAGCAGTCGGCGGTCTTCGCGGCCGAGGCGGTGGCGAAGCTCCAGCGCCGACCCGGCCTCGCCGTGCTCACCGCCGGCCCCGGTGTCACCAACGGCATCTCCGGCATGACCAGCGCGTTCTTCAACGCCTCCCCGGTGCTGGTGCTCGGTGGTCGCGCGCCCGCCTTCCGGTGGGGCTCGGGCAGCCTCCAGGAGATGGACCACCTGCCGCTGGTCGCTCCGGTCACCAAGCACGCCGAGACGGTGTTCAGCACCGACGACATCCCGCGCGCGGTCGGGGCCGCCCTCACCGCCGCGCTCACCCCGCACCGTGGCCCGGTCTTCCTCGACTTCCCGCTGGAGACGGTCTTCTCGGTCGCCGACGCGGACCTGCCCACGCCGGCCGGCGTCGACGCGGTCGAACCCGACCCGGACGAGGTGAGCCGGGCCGCCACCCTGATCGCCGGCGCGCAGCGGCCGGTCATCATCGCCGGCTCGGACGTGTACGCCGGTAACGCCGTGGCCGCGCTGCGCGAGGCTGCCGAGGCGTTGCAGGTGCCGGTGTTCACCAACGGCATGGGCCGTGGCTCGCTGCCGCCGGAGCACCCGCTCGCCTTCGCCAAGGCCCGCCGCGCCGCGCTCTCCGGCGCCGACGTCGTCGTGGTGGTCGGCACGCCGCTGGACTTCCGGCTCAGCTTCGGCGACTTCGGTGACGCCAAGGTGGTGCACATCGTCGACGCTCCCAGCCAGCGCGCCACGCACGTGCAGCCGGCCGTGGCCCCCGCCGGTGACCTGCGGCTGATCCTCTCGGCGTTGGCCGACCACGCCGGTGACCGGGCCGACCACGCCGACTGGATCGCCGACCTGCGGGTCGCCGAGGACGCGGCGAAGGCCCGGGACGCCGCCGAGATGGCCGCCGAGACCGACCCGATCCGGCCGGCCCGGATCTACGGCGAGCTGCGCCGGGCGCTCGCCCCCGACGCCATCACCATCGGTGACGGCGGTGACTTCGTCTCGTACGCCGGGCGCTACCTGGAGCCGTCGCAGCCCGGCACCTGGCTGGACCCGGGCCCGTACGGCTGCCTGGGCACCGGCCTGGGCTACGCGATGGGGGCCCGGGTCAGCCACCCGGACCGGCAGATCTGCGTGCTGATGGGCGACGGCGCGGCCGGCTTCTCGCTGATGGACGTCGAGTCGCTGGTCCGGCAGAAGCTGCCGGTGGTGATCGTCGTCGGCAACAACGGCATCTGGGGGTTGGAGAAGCACCCGATGCGGGCCATGTACGGCTACGACGTCGCCGCCGATCTCCAGCCGGAGCTGCGCTACGACACGGTGGTCAGCGCGCTGGGCGGGGCGGGGGAGACGGTCGCGAAGGCCGCCGACCTTGCGCCGGCACTGCAACGGGCCTTCGACTCCGGGGTGCCGTACCTGGTCAACGTGCTCACCGACCCGACCGACGCGTACCCCCGCTCGTCGAACCTGGCCTGAGTCGAGCCGGCAGCCGCCGTCGTCCCCGCGCGGGGCGACGGCGGCGCTGTCACACCTCCGGCCGGTCGCCCTCGCGGGGCGGCTCACCGTCGCGGCGGCGCAGGTCGTCCTCACGCCGCCGCAGGTCCTCCTCCCAGCGGCGGAAGAGTTCCTGGTCCTGCTGCTTGGCGCGGTCCTGCACCGAGCGGAGGAACTCCGGATCGTCGTCGGGAGCGAGCGGGCGGCGTGGCTGCCGCTCGGCTGCGCTCGGGCCACCCGGCCACACCGTGCGGCTCGCGGTGCCGGGCTCCCGCCCGGCGACGAACCAGGCGATCGACCCGACCAGGGGGAAGAACAGGATGATCAGCACCCAGGCGATCCGGGGCAGGGCACGGATCTGACCCTCCTCGGCGGACAGGCAACTGATCAGCGCGCAGACGGCGAGGACGACCTGCGCCAGGAAGAGGAGAACGTACAGCCGGGCCATGCACCCATCATGGCGCACGGCGTCCCGTCAGCGTAGTCCGCGAACTGTCAGCAGCACGCCGAGCAGCGCGAGCCCGACCGTGCCCAGCGCGACCAGCGGCAGCGTCCGGCCGCCGGTACGGGCCGGGCCGACGCCGGTGGCCCGCGGCCAGCAGAGCACGAGCAGGCCGCCCCAGACGAGCACGGCCGCGCCGACGACGAGCGCGCCGAACGGGCCGCCGTTCGACGCCAGCCGGACCGCCAGCGCGGTCACCACGGTCAGCGTCAGCAGGGTGCGCCGCCAGGCCAGCCGGGTCCGCTCCGGTTGCAACCCCGGGTCGCGTACCGCGCTCACCGTTCCCCGATCGCCCGGACCAGGACCGCGAGGACCAGCAGGATCGCCCCCGCGCCCACGGCGAGGGCGAGGATGGCGGGGAAGCGGGAGGCGGGCAGCTCCTGACCGAGCCGGATGGCCCGTTCGGTACGCGCCCAGTGGTCCACGGCGCGGATGGCGACGGCGCCACCGAGCAGCAGCAGCGCGACCGCGATGACCTCCCGCAGGTGACTCATTGGCAGCGGCGGCAGGAACTGCGCGGCGGCCAGCCCGCCGCCGACCAGCGCGAGACCGGTGCGCAGCCAGGCGAGGAAGGTCCGCTCGTTGGCGAGGGAGAACCGGTAGTCCGGTCTCTCACCGACGGTGCGCGCCTCCGCCGGGTCGAACCATCGCCTGATCGCTTCCCACACGCTGGGAGATTATCCGCTTCCCTCGCCGCTTAGCCTGGTCAGGTGACCGATCTTGATGTGAACACGCTGCGCGCCGCCTACGACAACCAGATCCGCCCGGAGATCCCCGACCCGGTTCCGGCCGGCGTGACCGTCGAGCGGGATGGTCCGCTCGTGCGGATCATCGGGCTCGACGCCGGCGGCTTCCTCACGTACCGCGACCTGGGCGGGCTGACCGGCGACGCGTTGGACGAGCTGATCGCCCGGCAGGTGCGGTTCTTCCGTGAGCGCGGCATGTCGGTCGAGTGGAAGCTCAACGAGCACGACGAGCCGGCCGACCTGGCGGACCGGCTGCGCGCCGCCGGGTTCGTGCCGGAGGACCGGGAGACCGTCGTGGTCGGGCCGGTCGCGCCGCTCGCCGCCGCGCTGCCGGTGGTTCCCGAGGGGGTACGCCTGCGTGAGGTGACCGCCCGGGAGGACCTGGAGCGGATCGCCGCGATGGAGGAGGAGGTCTGGCGCGAGGACCGCTCGCACCTGGTGACGGGTCTGGCCAAGGAGATCGACGCCGACCCGACCTCGATCACGGTGGTGGTGGCCGAGGCGGACGGGACGGTGGTGAGCGCCGGCTGGGTGCGGTACCTGGCGAACACCGGCTTCGCCACCCTCTGGGGCGGCTCGACCCTGCCGCAGTGGCGGCGCAAGGGCATCTACCGGGCGTTGGTCAACTATCGGGCGCGGCTGGCCGAGCAGCGGGGTCGGACGCTCGTGCAGGTCGACTGTTCCGAGGACAGCCGGCCGATCCTCCAGCGACTCGGACTCGTAGCCGTCACCACCACCACGCCGTACGTCTACACTCCGTGATCATGGAGCAGCGGTTGACGGACGAGGAGCGCCTGACCCTCAAGACGGGCGCGTTCGGCGCGGTCTTCCTGGTCTCGAACGCCGACCCGGGGATGCTGGGCGTGATCCGGGAGAGTGTGGCCGCCTCGGGCGCGCTGGCCGACGCGAGCGGCGTGGTCAAGGACGCGCTGACCACCGGCCCGCTGCCCCGCCTGCCCCGGGACTCCCAGTTGGAGATCGAGGCGGTGGTGCTGCCGGCGCTCGGCCGGGCGGTACGGATCCTGCGGGAGAAGTCGCCGGCCGACGTCGAGGCGTACCGGTCGGTGGTGTTGAACGCCGCGGACCGGGTGGCCCACGCACACGACGGGGTGGCCCCCGCCGAGGCCGCGGTCATCGACCGGATTCGGGGCGCGCTGGCCGAACCCGTCTGACCTGCGCCGCGCCGGTGACCTGTGTCACTCTGCGTGCCCGGCAGCGGTAACCTACTGGCAGGTAACATTGCTGCGTGGGCAACTGCACAGCAGCCCGCGGTTGACCGGGCGTCGACCGACACGCGAGGCTGCGGCCCAGACCGGGCGAGCCAATCGCAACACCACACAGGAGGGTCGTCGAAGCGCGATGAATATCGTCGTACTCGTCAAGCAGGTGCCTGATTCGGGCGCGGACCGCAACCTGCGCAGTGACGACAACACCGTCGACCGCGGTTCGGCGAACAACGTGATCAACGAGATGGACGAGTACGCCATCGAGGAGGCGCTGAAGATCAAGGAGGCGCACGGCGGCGAGGTCACCATCCTGACCATGGGTCCGGACCGGGCGACCGAGTCGATCCGCAAGGCGCTCTCCATGGGTCCCGACAAGGCCGTGCACGTCGTGGACGACGCCCTGCACGGTTCCTGCGCGGTGGCGACGTCCAAGGTGCTCGCCGCCGCCCTCGGGCAGCTCAACGCCGACCTGGTGATCTGCGGCGCGGAGTCCACCGACGGCCGGGTGCAGGTCATGCCGCACATGATCGCCGAGCGGCTCGGCGTCGCGGCGCTCACCGGCGCGCGCAAGCTCACCGTCGACGGCGCGACGCTGACCGTCGAGCGGCAGACCGAGGAGGGGTACGAGGTCGTCACGGCCGCCACCCCGGCCGTGGTCTCCGTCTGGGACACCATCAACGAGCCGCGCTACCCCTCCTTCAAGGGCATCATGGCCGCGAAGAAGAAGCCGGTGCAGACGTACTCCCTGGCCGACCTGGGCGTCGCGCCGACCGAGGTGGGCTTCGACGGCGCGACCAGCGCCGTCGTCGAGCACACCAAGCGCCCGCCGCGTTCCGGCGGTGCCAAGATCACTGATGAGGGCGAGGGCGGCGTCAAGCTGGTCGAGTTCCTCGCCACCGAGAAGTTCGTGTGAGAGGGGGATCTGACATGTCTGAGGTTCTCGTCGTCGTCGAAGCCACCAAGGAATTCGGCGTCAAGAAGGTCACCCTCGAGATGCTCACCCTCGCCCGTGAGCTGGGCACCCCGAGCGCGGTGGTGCTCGGCGGCGCCGGCGCCGCCGAGGCGCTCAGCGGCAAACTGGGCGAGTACGGCGCCCAGAAGATCTACGCCGCCGAGGGTGACGACATCGACGGCTACCTGGTCGCCCCCAAGGCGAGCGTGCTGGCCGAGCTGGTCCAGCGGGTACAGCCGGCCGCCGTGCTGCTGGCGTCGGCCCAGGAGGGCAAGGAGATCGCCGCCCGCCTCGCCGTCAAGCTCGACAACGGCATCCTGACCGACGTGGTCGGCCTGGACGCCGACGGCACCGCCACCCAGGTCGCCTTCGCCGGCTCCACCATCGTCAAGTCCAAGGTCACCAAGGGCCTGCCGCTGGTCACCGTGCGGCCCAACTCGGTCACCCCCGCCCCGGCGGCGGCCACCCCGACGATCGAGCAGCTCACGGTGTCGGTCACCGACACCGACAAGCTGGCCCGGGTCGTCGAGCGGGTCGCCGAGCAGAAGGGCTCGCGGCCCGAGCTGACCGAGGCCGGCATTGTCGTCTCCGGCGGTCGTGGCGTCGGCAACGCCGACAACTTCAAGCTGGTCGAGGAGCTGGCCGACCTGCTCGGTGGCGCCGTTGGCGCGTCCCGCGCGGCTGTCGACTCCGGCTTCTACCCGCACCAGTTCCAGGTGGGTCAGACCGGCAAGACCGTCTCTCCGCAGCTCTATGTGGCGCTGGGCATCTCTGGTGCCATCCAGCACCGGGCCGGCATGCAGACCTCGAAGACGATCGTCGCCGTCAACAAGGACGGCGAGGCGCCGATCTTCGAGCTGGCCGACTTCGGCGTGGTGGGCGACCTGTTCAAGATTGTTCCGCAGGCCGCCGAGGAGATCCGCAAGCGCAAGTGAGCGTGTGACGCAGAAAGTGGCCGCCCGTCGTGACGGGC
>NZ_JBFAOC010000061.1:0-35914 GCF_040675055.1 Micromonospora sp. NPDC049662 | reverse complement strand
GGGGGGTGGGGGCGTCCGGGCGGCCCCGGGGGGGTTAAACCAGGGGTTTCCCCCCCCGCTCCCGTCTCGCTCGGCCCGTCGAGAAGCCTGGCCGGGGTCGGCGCGGCCGGTCTACCATCGCCGACATGACCTGGCGACATTGATCCCGCCCCGTAGGCCACACCCGTGGGCCACCGCGGACACCGCACGTCCGGTGTCCGCGTCCACTCCCACGGGAAGGCCCCCATGAACCATCTCGCCGCGCGCGTGCCCGACCCGGCGGTGCGCCGCCTCTCGGCGACCCTCTACGGGTACGCGTTCCTCAGCGACCTCGTCCTGCTCTACCCGCTGTACGTGGTGCTCTTCGCCGACACCGGCCTGTCGGTGGGGCAGATCTCGTCGCTGTTCGTCATCTGGTCGGGCGCCGGAATCCTGTTCGAGGTGCCGTCCGGCGCGTGGGCCGACGTGGTCTCCCGCCGGCTGCTGCTGTGCCTCGCCCCGCTGGTGACCGCCGCCGGCTACGCGCTCTGGGTGCTGTTCCCGTCGTACCCGGCCTTCGCGGTCGGTTTCCTGCTCTGGGGCGCCGGCGGCGCGTTGGTCTCCGGCGCGCTGGAGGCACTGGTCTGGACCGAGTTGGCCCGCCTCGACGCGAGCGACCGGTACGCCCGCGTGCTCGGCCGCGCGCGCACCGCGGGCGTCCTGGGCGTGGTGGTCACGGGGGTGCTCGCCGGCCCGGTGTTCGCCGCCGGTGGGTACCCGGCGGTCGGCGCGGGCAGCGTGCTCGCCTGCCTGCTCGCCGCGACCGTCGCCACCCGGTTCCCCGAGCACCGCCCGCCGCCGGACGCGCCACCGCCGCCGGACGCGCCACCGCCGCCTGTCGCGCCACCCTCCGTCGCCCTGCCACCGCCCATCGCCCCGCCACCGCCCGTCGCCCCGCCACCGCTCGTCACCCCGGACGACGGCGCGCCGCCGGTCGTGGCGTCCGGTCCGGACGACCACGACGACGAGCTGACCTGGACCGAGACGCTGCGGGCCGGTGTGCGGCAGGTCCGTACGCGGCCACCCGCAGGCCGAGCCGGCGGTCCGGGAGCTGCTGGCCGACTTCGCCAACGTCCGGTACGTCTGGCGGCACCTGCCGCTCACCGACGTCCACCCGCACGCGCAGGTCGCCGCCGAGGCCGCCGAGGCGGCGGGCGACCAGGGCGCGTTCTGGGAGATGCACGACCTGCTGCTCGCCCACCAGGACGCGCTCAACCCCGCCGACCTGCTGCGGTACGCCGAGCAGCTCGGCCTGGATCTCGATGAGTTCCGGGAGCACATGGTCAAGCGGATGGGCGTCGACCGGATCGCCGAGGACGTCGAGTCGGCGGACCTCAGCGGCGTCACCGGCACGCCGACCTTCTTCGTCAACGGCCAGCGCCACCATGGGGCGTACGACATCGCCGCGCTCACGGCGGCGGTGAAGTCGGCGTTCACGAGCGCACGGCTGCAACCCAAGTACCGTCGCGAGCCCGGCCAGGGCGGGGACGCGGCCCCGGAATGATCGCAATAAATGCCCTCCGACCTGCGTGAACCGTCGACATCGACGCGCTCTACGATCGCCGGCATGCGGATCGGTCCCCCCGCCGTGACGCCCGCCCTGGACGTGGAATCGCTCCCGCTCACGGCGGACGCCGTGGACGTCTACCAAAACCTCCTGCGGGTGGCGCCGGTGGCGCAGCGGACCTTCCTGACCACCGCCTCGCCACGGGCCACGCGCGCGCTCGCCGGCCTGCTGAGCAGCGGCGCCGTGCACCGCGACGACGCCGGCGTGCTGCACGTCCGGCCACCGCGTACCGCCCTGGAGAACTGGGCCGCGCTGCGGGAGATGGAGGCCGCCCGGGCGCGCGCCGCCGCCGAGACGCTCTCCGGGCTCTACACCGCCGTGCACGGAGCGGGCGCCGCGTTCGTCGAGGTCATCGAGGGCAAGGACGCCGTCCGCGAGCTGTTCCGCCAGTTGCAGGCCGGCGCCCACGCCGAGGTGCGCGGTCTGGAACGCGGGCCGTACCTGCGCGACACCACCCGCGTGCCGGAGGAGGTGCAGTACGACGCGCTGCGGCGCGGGCGGCGGTACCGGTGCGTGTACGAGGGCGAGCTGCTGCACGACGAGGCGATGCTGGCGGCCGTGCGCGCCACGGTCGCCGCCGGTGAGCAGGCGCGCGTCTTTCCCGAGCTGCCCCTGAAGATGATGCTCGCCGACGCCGAGCGTGCTCTGGTCGTCCTGCCCCGGGCCAGCGGTGACGAGGCCGACGCGGTGCTGGTGCACCGCTCCCGGTTGTTGGAGGGGCTGTCCGAGCTGTTCGAGGTGTTCTGGCGGCTCGGAGCGCCGATCCACGCCACCGCCGACACCGCCGAACCGGACGCCGAGCCGACGGTGGCCACCCAGCGGCTGCTCGCGCTGCTCACCGCCGGCCTGACCGACGAGGCGATCGCCCGTGACCTGGGTGTCAGCAACCGTACGGTGCACCGTCGGGTCAGCCGCCTCCAGGAGTTGCTGGGCGCGCGCAGCCGGTTCCAACTCGGCGTGCAGGCCACCCGCCGCGGCTGGTTGTAACTGGCCGGATCCTGCCATGACCGGTCTTCGTCACGGCGGGACGGCGGCGGCGAAACACTCCTGGGCCAGGGTGAAGTCCGTTCGATCAATCGCTGTCTGAGAGGACGGGACGATGCCCCATCCCACGACCGGGTCGCGCCACCCACGCCGCGTGCGCCGGCCGGCCGCCCTGCTCGCCGTGACCCTGGTCGCGGCGGCCCTGACCAGCGGCGCGGCCGGCACCGCCGCCAACGCGGCCACGGCCACCGAGCCGGACACCGCCGCCCTGGCCGCGTCCCTGGCCACCCAGCGGCTCGCCTGGGAGCCGTGCGGGCTGACCGAGGTCAGCCCCGAGGACGAGGCGCAGCTACGCCTGTCCTGCGCGACGGTCACCGTGCCGCGCGACTGGCACCACCCGCGCGACGGAGAGACGATCCAGGTCCGGATCAGTCGCACCGCCGCGTCCGGCCCCGACCGGGCGGGCATCCTGCTGGTCAACCCGGGTGGCCCCGGCGGCAGCGGCCTGTCGCTGGCGCCGTACGTGGCGCGGTCCGCGCCCGCCCTCGCCGAGCGGTACGACGTGATCGGCTTCGACCCGCGCGGGGTGGGGCAGAGCACCCCGCTGCTCTGCACGGTGACCTACCGCGACACCGACAACACCAACGACCTGATCACCCAGGCCAACGTGCGCGGGTGCCGCAGCACCGAGCTGACGAAGTACATCACCACCGAGCAGACCACGTACGACATGGACTTCATCCGGGTGCTGCTGGGCGAGCGCAAGCTCAACTACCTCGGCTACTCGTACGGCACCTGGCTGGGCACCTGGTACGCGGCGACGTTCGGCAGCCGGACGGGCCGGATGGTGCTCGACTCGGTGGCGGCGGTCGGCTCGCCGACGCTGCAGGAGACCTGGGACCTGCAACCGTTCACCCGGGACCGGGCGTTCCAGGAGCAGTTGCTGCCGTACATGGCCCGCCACGACGACCTGTACGGCCGGGGCAGCGACCCGATGAAGATCCGGGAGATGTTCGAGCGGGCCGGCGGCACCCGCGTCGGCATGGGACCGTTCATGTTCGGCTGGTTCATTCTCGGCGCGCTCTACGACACCCAGAACTATCCGACGGCCGCGGCGGCGGTGAACACCGTCATCCAGTACTACGAGGAGTGGAACGGCTGGACGCCCGAGCAGATCCTCAGCGCCGCGACCGCGAAGCTGCTCGCCGCGCCGGGCATCACGGCCGACGGCCGGGCGTACATCGAGCAGTCCCGCGTCGCCGCCCAGGCGACGCTGAAGACCCAGGGTGACCGGTCCCTGCTGCCCCAGGGCACGGACGAGTACACGTACGACATCGACTACGTCTTCGAGGTGATCCGCTGCCAGGACGGGCAGTGGAACGACAGCATCGCGCACTGGAACGCGTTCAGCCGACGCCTCACCCGGGACGCGCCGCTGGTCGCCCCGTACCTGCAGAACCCGCCGGCGTGCGCGTACTGGCCGACCAGCAACCGGATGCCGAAGTTCGACCGCAGGACGTTCCCGAAGGTGCTGATGCTCCAGGACGAGCTCGACGTGGCGACCGCGTACGAGGGCGCGCTGGCGGCCTCGAAGAAGCTGCCCGGCGCGTCGATGATCAGCGTCGACAACGAGGGCAGCCACGGCGTCTTCCCGTACTACACCCCGTGCGTGGACGACCCGGTCTACGCCTACCTGCTGGACGGTCGGCTGCCCGCCGAGACGTACACGGGCTGCCAGGCGGTGCCGCTGCCGGGCGAGAGCGCGGTGTTCGAGGTGGGCGGCAAGCTGACCGGTAAGGGGACGGTGCGGACCCGTCTGATCACCGACGACATGCGGGCCGCCAACCGGATGCTCAAGCGGATGCTGCGCACCGAGCCGGGACCGTCGTACCCGGAGTGACGCTCCTCGGGGAGCGGGCGGCGACCTGACGCCCGCTCCCCGATGGACAGGACGCGGCCTCTTGACTCCCGGGAAACATCGGGCCACCATCTGACAACGTTGTCACATACCCCCGTCCCTTCTGACAACGTTGCCACCCTGGAGGCGCAATGTCCGAGCCATCGCCCGTTTCGCGGCGTACCTTCCTCTCCGCCGGAGCGACGCTGCTGGCGTCGGTCGGGGTGACCGCCGTCCTGCCGGACGCGGTCGCTGCCGCCGCTGCGCCGTCGGCCAGCGGCCCGTCGACCACCACTGACCTGGCCAGATACCGGCCGGTGGCGGTCTCCTCGACCGACTACGCGCCGACGCCCGCCGCGTTCGCCGTGGACGGCCTGCCCCAGGTCGGAGTCCGGGGCAGCGGATGGCGGGCCGCGAACGGCGATCCGCAGTGGATCTCGGTGGACCTCCAGGCGCCGTGCCGCGTCGAGGCCGTCACCCTGGTCTTCGAGGCGACCCTCGCCGACGCGCCGTTCGACGGCAACTACACCGACACCGACGGCGACGAGATCCTCTCCAGCGCCGCGACGGCGTACCGCATCGAGGTCTCCACCGACGGCCGCGACTGGCGGTCGGTGTACGAGACCACCGACGGCCAGGGCGGCGTACAGGCCATCAAGCTCCCAGAGCCGGTCACCGCGCGTTGGGTCCGGATGACGGTCACCAAACGGTCGAACACCAATCCGGTCGGCCTGAACGGCTTCCAGGTCTACGGCGTCGCTCTGGCACCTCGCCCGAAGGCGGACGGCTGGACGAGCTGGGAGGGCGGCAACACCGGCCGGCCGCCCGAGCTGACGGTGGCCCCGAACGGCACGGTCGCGCTGGAATCCGGCTGGTCGTTGACGATGGACGACTTCGCGGGCACCACCGACGGGGCCGAGTTGTCCCGGGCCGGTGTCGACGTCGGCTCGTGGCTGCCGGCCACCGTGCCCGGCACCGTCCTGGGCACCCTCGTCGAGCAGGGCCACCTGCCCGACCCGGTCGCCGGCTTCAACAACCTGCGCATCCCCGAGGCGCTGTCGCGGCACACCTGGTGGTACCGGCGGGCGCTGCGGTTGCCGCGCGGCCTGGACACCTCCGCCGGCCGCCGGATCTGGCTGGAGTTCGACGGCATCAACCACGAGGCCACCGTCTGGGTGAACGGCGTGCAGGTCGGCAGCGTCAAGCACCCGTTCGCTCGGGCCGCCTTCGACATCACCGACGCCCTCGCGGGCCACCGCGACCACGTCCTGGCCGTCCGGGTGACCCCGATGCCGCACGTCGGCACCCCCGGAGACAAGGGCCCCGACGGCCGTACCTTCCTCCAGTCCGCCCACCACTACCTCGACGCGCCGACCTACCTGGCGGTGTCCGGCTGGGACTGGATGCCCGCCGTCCGGGACCGCGTCACCGGCCTGTGGGACCACGTGCGGCTGCGCAGCACGGGCGCCGTGGTCGTCGGTGACCCGCACGTCGAGACCACGCTGCCGAAACTGCCCGACACCGGCACGGCCGAGGTGACCATCCGGGTGCCCGTGCGCAACGCCACGGCCACCGCGACCACCGTCACCGTGCGCGCGGAGTTCGACAAGCTACGCGTCGAGTCGACGGTGACCATCGCCGCCCACACCTCCACGACGGTCACCTTCGCGCCCGAGCGTTTCCGGGCCCTGCGCCTCGCCAAGCCCCGCCTCTGGTGGCCAAACGGCTACGGCGAGCCGCACCTGTACGACCTGACGCTCACCGCCACCGTCGGGCGCGCGGTCAGCGACCGGCGTGAGCTGCGCTTCGGTGTCCGGGAGTTCGGCTACGACTGGCACCAGCCCGTGGTGATCTCCCCGCCCGGCCAGCCGCCGCTGGACTTCGTCGACGGGGCCGCCACGCAGACCGTCACGTTCGACCGGCAGCACGCCCGGCACGTGCGTGTCCAGGCGGGTCAGCGCGCCACCGGCTGGGGCATCTCGATGTACGCGCTGTCGGTGGCCGACGGCTCGGGCCCGGACCTCGCGCTGCGCCGCGACGCGACCGCCTCGTCGGCGGAGAACGACAGCAACGTGCCCGCCAAGGCGGTCGACGGTGACATGTCGACCCGCTGGGCCTCGCAGGCCGAGGACGACCAGTGGATCCAGGTCGACCTCGGCGCCGCCGTCGACTTCGACCGGGTCACCATCGTCTGGGAGCAGGCGTACGCCCTGGACTACCGCGTCCAGGTCTCCGCCGACGGGCAGGAGTGGACGGACGTCACGTCGGTCAGCAACGACACCCCGCTGGGCAGCCGCGCCACCCAGGTCGAGACGTTCGCCAGCCGGACCGCCCGGCACCTGCGCGTCCGGACCGGCGCGCGGGTGACCTCGTGGGGCGTCTCGATGTGGGGGCTGTCGGTGCAACGGCAGGCCGAGCCGAACGTCGACCTGGCGCTGCACCGGACGGCGACCGCGTCGTCGTCCGACGGCGACTCCAACGGGCCGGACCGGGCCGTCGACGGCAACCCTCGTACCCGGTGGTCGTCGGCGTTCGAGGACAACCAGTGGATCGCCGTCGACCTCGGTGCTCCGGTCGCCTTCGACCAGGTGACGATCGTCTGGGAGCAGGCGTACGCCCGCGACTTCGTCATCCAGGTGTCCGACGACGGGCAGTCGTGGACCGACGTCAAGGCGGTCAGCAACAAGATCACCGAGCTGAAGATCAGCGTCAACGGCGTGCCGGTGTTCGTCCGGGGCGGCAACTGGGGCTGGGACGAGCTGCTGCGCCGGGTGCTGCCGGACCGGCTGGCCGACACGGTCGAGATGCACCGCGACATGAACTTCACCATGATCCGTAACTGGCTGGGCAGCAGCAACCGGGAGGAGCTGTACCGGGCCTGCGACGAGCAGGGCATCCTGGTCTGGAACGACTTCTGGCAGGCCGGCGGCTTCCTGCCAAACCCGCCCGGCTACGTCGACATCGCCGCCGACACGATCCGGCGGTTCCGGCACCACCCGAGCATCGTCGTCTGGTGCGGCGCGAACGAGGGCGACCCGCCGCCGATCGTCGACGCCGGCCTCAAGCAGGCCGTCGCCACCGAGCACCCGGAGATCCTGTACATCCCCAACTCCGCCAGCGGCATCGTGAGCGGACGCGGACCGTACGGCTGGGTCGACCCGACCACCTACACCGACAAGACGATCTACGAGGCCGACTCGTTCGGCTTCCACACCGAGATCGGCATGCCCGTCGTGTCGGTGGCCGAGAGCATGCGCAACCTGGTGGGCGACGCTCCCGAGTGGCCGATCGGCGAGGTGTGGAACTACCACGACTGGTCGACCATCGGTAACCAGCGCGTCGGCACGTACCAGGACGCGATCGACACGCGGCTCGGCGCGTCCGGCTCGCTCGACGAGTTCGCCGCCCGGGCGCAGTTCGTCAACTACGAGAGCCACCGGGCCATGTTCGAGGCGTGGAACGCCAACCTGTGGCAGGACGCCACCGGCCTGCTGCTGTGGATGTCGCACCCGGCGTGGCACAGCACGGTCTGGCAGACGTACGACTACGACCTGGACATCAACGGCGCCTACTTCGGTGCCCGCAAGGGGTGCGAGCCGGTGCACGTCCAGGCCGACCCGGGCACCTGGCAGACGCGGGTGGTCAACCACACCACGGCCGCGCTCACCGGCGTGACGGTCACCGCCCGCCGGTACGACCTCAACGGCCGGTCGTTGGGCGCCGCGCAGCGTCAGCGGGTGGACGTGGCGCGCTCGTCGACGACGCCCGCGTTCGCCGTGGCGTCGGCGGACGGCGGTGGGCTGCACCTGGTCCGGTTGGAGCTGCGCGACGGCCGGGACCGGCTGCTCGCGGAGAACACCTACTGGCGCTACGACAAGGCCGAGCAGATGCGGGCGCTCACCACCCTGGCGGGCGCGCGACTGTCGACGTCGACGAGCGGCGTACGCGTCGTGGACGGCCGGAACACCGTCACCACGACGGTCCGCAACCAGGGCCGTACGGTCGCCGCCATGGTCCGGCTCGCCGTGCGCGACGAGCACGGGAAGCGGATCCTTCCGGCCCGCTACGACGACAACTATCTCTGGCTGCTGCCGGGGGAGACGCGTGAGGTGCGGATCTCCTGGCCGGCCCGGCCGGGCCTGCCCCGCAAGGCCACCGTGACCGCCCAGGCGTACAACGCGGCCTAGCATGTGGCGCGGGAAGGCGGCTCCGCGAGGGGTCGCCTCCCCGTGTCACCGGCCCCCAGTGAGGTGTTGTCATGTCGTTCACCACCCGACCGACCCTGCAGGGCACCTTCGGCATGGTGTCGTCGACGCACTGGCTCGCCAGCCAGTCGGCGATGGGAATCCTCGAACGCGGCGGCAACGCGTTCGACGCCGCGGTGACCGCCGGGTTCGTCCTGCACGTCGTCGAACCCCACCTCAACGGCCCGGCCGGTGAGGTGCCGGCGATCGTCGCCACCGCCCGGGATCCGCGCCCGACGGTGCTGTGCGGGCAGGGCCCCGCGCCGGCCGGCGCGACGATCGCCCACTTCCGGTCGCTCGGCCTGGACCTCGTCCCGGGTGCCGGCCCGCTCGCGGCGGCCGTGCCCGGCGCGGTGGACGCGTGGCTCCTGCTGCTGCGCGACCACGGCACGCTGTCCCTCGCCGACGTCCTGGAACCGGCGATCGGCTACGCCGCCGCCGGCCACCCCCTGGTGGGCGCGGTCGGCGCGACGGTGGCGGCCGTGCGATCGCTGTTCGAGGAGCACTGGCCCACCTCCGCCCAGCTCTGGCTGCGCGGCGGCCGGCCGCCGGTCGCGGGGGAGCGGTTCGCCAACCCGGTGTACGCGCGCACGCTGCGCCGACTCGTCGAGGCGGGGCAGACGGCCGGCGGGGACCGGGAGGCGCAGATCGAGGCGGCCCGCCGAGCCTGGGGCACGGGCTTCGTGGCCGAGGCGATCGACGCGTTCAGCCGACGGCCGTTCCGCGACTCCAGCGGACGCGCACACGCCGGGCTGGTCACCGGCGACGACCTGGCCGCGTTCTCGGCGACCTGGGAGACGCCGACCACCCTCGACTGGCAGGGCTGGACGGTCGCCAAGACCGGCTTCTGGGGCCAAGGCCCGGTGCTGCTGCAGACCCTCGCCGTGCTCGACGCGCTCGACGACGACGGCGCGTACGACACGGCCACCGCCGCCGGCATCCACGCCCAGGCCGAGGCGTTGACGCTCGCGTTCGCCGACCGCGAGGCGTGGTACGGCGACAGCGCCGACGTGCCCGCCCCGGCGCTGCTCGACCCGGCGTACGCGCGGGACCGGGCGGCCCTGATCGGGGACCGCGCGTCGAGCGAGCTGCGACCCGGAAGTCCCGGCGGTGCGCAGCCGCGCCTGCCGGACCACCTGCGGTCGGGCGTCACCCACCGGGCCGACGTGCCGGACCCCACCACGGGCGAGCCGACGGTACGGTCCGACGGGGTCACCCGGGGCGACACCTGCCACGTCGATGTCGTCGACAGGTGGGGCAACATGATCTCCGCGACGCCGAGCGGTGGGTGGTTGCAGAGTTCACCCACGATCCCCGAGCTCGGGTTCCCGCTGGGCAGCCGGTTGCAGATGTGCTGGCTTCAGGAGGGACTGCCCGCGTCGCTCGCCCCGGGCCGCCGGCCACGCACCACGCTCAGCCCGACCCTGGTGCTGCGCGACGGGCAGCCCGTCCTGGCGTGCGGCACGCCCGGCGGCGACCAGCAGGACCAGTGGCAGGTGCCCTTCCTGCTGCGTCACCTCGTCGGCGGTCAGCACCTCCAGCAGGCCATCGACGCGCCCGCCTGGTACAGCCTCGGCGTGCCGTCGTCGTTCTACCCGCGCGACCGCGAGCCCGGCGTGCTGCTGGTGGAGGACCGGCTCGACGCCGCCGTGGTGACGGCCCTGCGGGCGTACGGGCACGAGGTGCGGCTCGCCGACGCGTGGAGCCTCGGTCGGCTCTGCGCCGTGTCCCGGGACCCGGCCACCGGAGTGCTCGCCGCGGGCGCGAACCCGAGGGGCATGCAGGGCTACGCCTGCGGCCGGTAGGAGCCGCCGGTCAGGCGCCGCGCGCGAACAGCGCGAGGCGTACCCGGTTGGGGCTGTCGGTCTTGGTCATGAGGCTCGTGATGTGGGTCTTGACGGTGGTCACGCCGATGTGGAGCCGCTCGGCGATCTCGGTGTTGGACAGGCCCTCGGCGACCAGGGTCAGCACGTCCTGCTCGCGGGCGGTGAGCCCGTCATGCTGCCGGGGCGGCGTGACGCGGGCCCGCACCGCGCGCTGGACGAGGCGGTGCAGCACCTCCGGGCTGAACGGGCTGTCGCCCGCGGCGGCCCGCCGGATGCCGTCCAACAGCTCGGCCGGCGGCGCGTCCTTGAGCAGGAAACCGCACGCGCCGGCGCTCAGGGCGGGGTAGAGGTGGTCGTCGTCGCCGAACGTGGTCAGCACCAGCACCCGGGTGGCGGGACGTTCGGCGAGGATGCGCCCGGTCGCGGTGATCCCGTCGACGCCCGGCATGCGCAGGTCCATGACGACGACGTCGGGGACGAGCCGCGCCGCGAGGGTGACCGCCTCGCGGCCGTTGTCGGCCTCGCCGACGACCTCGATGTCGGTCTGCGCGTCGCACAGCATGCGCAGGCCCGCCCGGATGAGGTGCTGGTCGTCGACGAGCAGGACACGGATCACGCCGGCCTCCGGGTGGGTGTTCCGGGCGGGACCGCGCGGGCCCGGGGAGCCGGCGTGGGCAGCGTGTTCGGCAGGACGGTACGCACCCGCCAGCCCGTACCGGTCGGACCCGCCTCCAGCCGGCCGCCGAGGACCTCGACGCGTTCGGTCATCCCGGTGACGCCGTGACCACCGCCGGCCGGCACCGCCGTCGACGTGCGGTCGCCGTCGACACCACCCCCGTCGTCGGTGACCTCCCAGTGCACGGCCCCGTCGCGGACCGCCACCACCAGGCGTGCCCGCGCGGACGTCCCCGCGTGGCGGGCCACATTGGTCAACGCCTCCTGGGTCAGCCGCAGCACCGCCAGACCCCGTACCGCGTCGAGTGAGCCGATCGCCGCGTCGACGTCGGCCTCTACGGTGATGCCGCTCTGGCGGGCCCGGTCGACGGCGGCGCCGAGCGCCGAGGGGAGCGCCGCGGGCTCGATCGCGGTCAGCGCGGCGTCGCCGCGTACCCCGTCGGGGTCGCGCAGCACCGCGACCAGCCCGCGCAGCTCCGACAGGGCCGCAGTGCCCGTGCCGTGCACGTCGTCGAACACCTCGTCCACCCGCGGATCGAGGTCGGTCAGGACGTGCCGGGCCACACCGACCCGCAGCACCATCGACGCCACGTGGTGGGCGACGACGTCGTGCAGCTCGCGGGCGATGGCCGCGCGCTCGTCGGCGCGCGCCGCCCGGCCCTCCGACTCGCGGCGTCGCTGCTCGGCGAGCGCCCGCTCCAACGCCTGCCGGCCCACCTCCCGGTTGGCCCGGATGACCAGGCCGAGCAGCACCGGGACGCCGACCTCCAGGCCCAGACCGACGACGCCGGAGCCGACCTGGCGCAGCGGGGCACCGATGCTGGTGGTCAGGTCGACCACGGTCAGCAGCCCGGCCGCCAGCCAGATCGTGCGGGCGCGACCCGCGAGCATGGTGACCTCGAGCAGAGCCCAACTCGCGCCCACCTGGTTGATGGTGACGTCGTCGACGAGGCAGATCGCGACCGCCAGCAACGCCGTCTGCGCCACCAGGTTGACCACCGGCCGGCGGTACGCCACGACCGCCACGGCGAACGCGGCCACCGCGAGGGTCCACTGTGTCGGCGAGGGCACGGAAGCGGAGTGGGGCACGAAGAGCAGGTAGCCCAATCCGCTGAGGTCGAGCAGCAGCATCCGCCCGCGCGCGTCCCGCGCGTCGAACAGCCGCCCCCACCACGCCACGCTCGTCAGCCTAGGTGCCCGGTGTCGACGGCTGCGACCGCCGGCCGCCGCCACCTGGCCCGTACGCCCAGGTAGGCGGTCAGGCCGAGCGGCCCGAGCAGGATGGTCAGCAGCAGCACCGGGGCCATGACCAGCGCCGGTACCCCCCGTTCCCGGCTGTCCAACCACGCCCAGCGGCCCACGAACAGGTCGAACGCGATCATGTGCGCCCAGCCCGCCGCCGCGCCGTCGGGTGTGCCGAGCAGGTCGCGCACCCCGTCGAGGGTCGGCGACGCGACGGCGGGCAGCACCGTGCCGAACGCCGGCACCACCAGCAGCGCGTAGATCACCACGACCGGCAGCACGATCAGCGGCGAGCCGACGATCCGGGCCGTCCACGACCAGCGTGGCAGCAGGATCATCAGCGCCCAGAACGGCGCGGCCAGCGCGAACGTCAGCGAGAACAGCGCCCCGGTCATGCCGCGAGCGCCAGCTCCGGGCGGCGGCGCGCGAGCACCAGGGCGGTGGCGGTCGCCGTCGCGACCGCCAGGGCCGCGACGACGGCCAGGGTGAGGGCATCCGGGCGCAGCAGCGGCTGCCCGCGCAGGGCCTGCCAGGTCAACACCAGAGTGAGTACGCCGTACGCCGTGCCCGCGACGACCAGCAGCCGGACGCGGGTACGCGCGTCGAGCCGGGACGCGTACCGGGTCAGCAGGATCGCCAGGAGCGGCAGGGCCTGCAGGGCGTGCAGCCCCACGAAGTGCCCGATCCGCAGGTCACCGCCGGTGGTGCTCCAACCGACCACGGGCAGCCCCGGCCCACCGTCGGCCACGCCCACGCTGTGCGCCCCGGAGACGCCCTCGATGCCCGGGTCCTGCGTCGGAAGCACCATCGGCACGGCCGCGAGCATACCGAGCAGGGACAGGCCGAGCCCCCACCCGACGGCGGTCGCGGCGACCCGGTCGGGAATCCGCCGGATCAGCAGGACGATCGCGAGGACGAGGTGCGCGACGAACAGCACCATGATCGCTGCGCCCATCACCGCGAAGAGGATCGCGTTCAGCGCGGTGGTGTCGTTGAAGTGGCTGGTCGTACCCCGGATCACCTGAGCGACGATCACCACCATCTCCACCAGCGCCAGCGCGACGATGGTCGCCGCCGCCCACTCCGCGGCCCGGCTGCGACGCGGCAGCAGCGACAGCATCCACGCGAGCGTCGCGCCGTAGACGACGAAGGAGACCGCGAACTTGAACGGCTTGAGCCAGATCGGCGCCCCGGTGAGGACGCGGGGGTCGACGAGGACGCCGACGGCGGCGACGACGGCGAGCACCGCCGACGCGGCCACGAAGAGGGTCAGCGGGCGGTTCCAGCGCGCCGCCCGGCGCAGAACGGTAGTCATGCCTGTAGATGCTCGTGGCCGCCCGTGCCGTACGCGTCCGACCTCGGGCCCCGGTCGCGGCCCCGGGTCGGAGCCCGCCTCCTCCCTGGGTAGGAGGTGAGATCGGGCGTGATCCGCCGCCGATGCTGGCACAATGGCCGGCCTGCCGACCGGGGGAGTGACCGTGACGTCCAGCGAGGACCGTGTCCAGCCGAACGAGACCACCGTGCCGCTGCTGCCCTGCCCAGCGCCCGAGGAGACCCTGGCGTTCTGGCGGGCCCTCGGTTTCGAGGTGACCTACGAGCAACTGCGACCGTACGTCTATCTGGCGTTCCGGTTCAGCGGGTTCGACCTGCACTACGGCCCCGCGCCGAAGGACCTCGACCCGGCCCGGGAGCAGTCCGGCGGCGCCCTGGTCATGGTCGACGCGGTCGCGCCGTACCACGCGGCGTTCGCCGACGCGATGCGCCGCGTGTACGGCAAGGTGCTCGTCAAGGGCCTGCCCCGGATGACCCGCTTCCGGGCGGGCGCGTCGCGGTTCAGCATCGTCGACCCGTCGGGCAACACCATCGTCTTCATCCGCCGCGACGAGCCGAAGGACGTGGAGTACGGCGGGTCGTCCGAGCTGCAGGGGCTGGCCCGGGTGCTGGACAACGCGCGGATCCTGCGCGAGTTCAAGACCGACGACCGGGCCGCCTACCGGGCGCTCGACTCGGGGATGCGCCGCCGTGCCGAGGACGCCCCGGTGGTCGAGCAGGCGATGGCGCTGGCCGCGCTCGTCGAGTTGTCGGTGGCGCTGGGCAAGACCGACCGGGTGCCCGAGTGGGGGGCCCGGCTGCGCGCGCTCACGTTGACGGAGTCGGAGCGTACCCAGGTGGCGGCCTATGTCGCGGACCCGGCCCTGCTGGAACCGTTCTGGTCCGATCCACGGTGACGCGGCGGACCGGGCCGGGCACGGCCCGGCCCCGGTCCGGTCAGCGGCTCGCGGAGCTGCGGCGGAACAGCGCCGTCACGCCGGCCAGCAGGACGAGAAGCAGGCCGGTGAACCAGTTCATGGCCGTGATCGTGCTGACCGTGCGGGTGGCGATCCCGATGCCGAGGGCCGGCAGGCTCATCCCGAGGTAGGCGATGAGGAACAGCCCGGCCAGGGCCTCACCGCGCCGGGCCGGCGCGGCCATCGCCGCGACCGTGCCGACGGAGGCCTTGAACAGCACACCCGCGCCGACGCCGGCGAGCACGCCACCGAGCAGGAACGCGGTCAGGCTCGCGGTGTGCATCCCCACCAGCACGACGGGCACGCCGACGGCCTGCGCCAGCAACCCGAGCCGTACCTTCGCCGGGGCGGGCAGCCGGGTGGTGAGGCTCTGCGCCACGGCCGCGCCGCCGAACACGGCGAACACGACCGCGCCGGCCAGCGCCCGCGACGGCAGGTGCAGGGCACCGGCGACGAAGCCCGGCGCCACGGAGGTGAACAGGCCGAACACGGCGAACGACGCGAAGCCGGCGGCGGTCGCGGCCACGTACCCGGCGGGGTCGCCGTGGTCGGCGCTGATCCGCTGCGGCCGGTAGGTGGGCCGGACCGGCCGCTCCAACACGGTCTCCGGTGTCGCCGCGACCGCCACGAGGCTGACGGCCAGCAGCACGGCGAACACCAGGTACGGGGTGCGCAGCGGCGCGTCGACGTACTGGGCGAGGACGCCCGCGACCAGCGCGCCGACGCCGAGGCCGCCGATGTTCGCGGCGGTGGAGACCACCTCGAAGCGCTGCCGGGACGCGCCGGGGCGGTGCGCCGCGTGCAACTCCTGGAGGTACGCGGTCGCGGTCGCGGTGATCATGCCGATGCCCAGCCCGCTCACCAGGCGGGCGACCAGCAGCACCGGCAGGGACGCGTCGCCCAGGAACAGCGCGGCGGCGACCAGTTCCAGGGCCAGCGCCGGGATGAGGATCTTCTTGCGGCCGACCCAGTCCGACACGTGCCCGGCGAGCAGCAGGCTGATCACCACACCCACCGCGTACGCCGCGAACACGATCGTGACCGTGAACGTGGAGAAGCCATCCCGCGCCATGTAGAGCGGGTACAGCGGGGACGGAACGGTGCAGAACGCCATCGCGGTGAGGAACGCCAGGGCGATCGCCCAGAAGCCACGGCCGTGGCGGGATGATCCTTCGCCGGGGCCAGCCGGGGCGACGGGCCGACGGGAGGGCAGGGTCGTTGACGACATGAGCCCACTGTCACCCCACTCGATCATCACGTCCAACGAAAGTTGACGCTAGTCACCATCGCTGCGAGTGATACTTGGGGCGTGGAACTGCGTCAACTCGAGTACTTCGTCGCGGTGGCCGAGGAGCAGAACTTCACCCGCGCCGCCGCCCGCCTGCACGTCGTCCAGTCCGCCGTCTCGGCGGCCGTGAAGACGCTCGAACGTGAACTGGGCGCACCCCTGCTGGACCGCAACTCCAAACGCGTACTCCTGACCGACGCCGGCGTCGCGCTGCTGCCGCGCGCCCGCATCGCCCTCGACGCGGCCCGCGACGCCCGCGACGCGGTCGCCGAGGTGCACGGCGGCCTCCGGGGCACCCTGCGCATCGGCACCATGACCTCGATCCGGCTCCTGCACCTGCCGGCCCTGCTCGGCGAGTTCCACCGCCGGCACCCCGGGGTGCTGCTGCACACCAGCGTCGCGCCGTCCGGCTCCCAGGGGCTCATCGACGCGCTCACCGAGCGCCGACTCGACCTCGCCTTCGTCTCGCTGCCCGGCACGCCACCGGCGCAGATCCACCTCACCGAGCTGGCCCGGTCGGTGATCGACCTCGTCGTGCCGGACGGTCACCCGCTCGCCGCGAACGAGGCGGTGCCGCTGCGCGACCTCGCCGGTCTCGACTTCATCGACTCTCCGATCGGCTACGGCAACCGCACCGTGACCGACCGGGCGTTCGCCACCGCCGGCCTGTCCCGGCGCGTCACCATCGAGATCCCCGACATCGCCACCGGCGCCGACCACGTCCGGCACGGTCTCGGTATCGCCCTGCTGCCCCGCTTCGTCGTCGCCGACGCTCCCGGAGTCCGCACCCTGACCGTCACCGACGCCGACCTGGACTGGACCGCGTCGCTGGCCACGCCCGTGGACCGCCCGGTCGGCGCCGCAGCCCGCGCCCTCATCGCCCTGACCGGCGAGTTCCTGCCCTGATTCGCGCCGCGGGGCAGTCGTGCCCCCGCGCGGCGCGAATCAGAAGGGCCACTGCTCGTCGGACCCGGCCTCGATCAGCGGGATCATCGCGAACGCCGCGTCGGACAGCCCGCCGAAGGTGTGTCGCCTGGTCGCCGTCGAGGTGTGCCCGACCCGGTATCCGGCCAGGTTCCAGGTGTACACGGGCACCTCCGCCGGCACCGACGCGGCCACATCCGCCGACCCGTGCCAGTGCGCCTGCTCGTCGGTGAGGATGATCAGCCGGTCGTGTGCGCCGAAGTGCTCCCGGACCGCCTTCCCGGTGTCGGTTCCCCGGCCGAGGAAGTAGCCGCTCTCCCTGAACCGCCGCACCGCCGCGAGGACCGACTCGCCCGCCACCGAGGGGAACACCCGGCTGTGATCGGAGAACGACACCACGGTGGCCGCCTGCGCGCGGGCCGCCACCGCGAGACCGAACACCGTGGCGGCGTCCCAGCAGCACAGCGTGCCGTCCTTGCTGAACGCGCTCTGCATCGAGCCGGACGTGTCGATGAGGATCAGCGTCCGTCCGTCCAGGGCGGGAACGTTCGCGAGGGCGTGCTGCAAGGCCTTCTCCAGCGGGTACGCCCAGCGCAGGCTCGGTGCCGCGTTGTACGCCGACAGGAAGCGCATCGGCAGTACCCGCGAAGTCGCCACCCGCGCCGGGTCGGAGAGCGTGGCCGCCACCGTCTCCGCGACGGCGTCGCCGACCCCGGCCTGGTCGAAGTTGCGCAGGTTACGCAGCAGCGCCAGGTAGCCCATCGTCGGGATGACGGACTCCCACGCGGCCGCGTCCATCGCCCGCTGTCGCCAGCCGGCCAGGGCCTCCCACGTCATACCCGCCTCGTCCAGCACGGCCCGGTCGGAGACCTCCCCGCGCTGCTCGACCGGCATCGCCATGAGCGCGTCCCGCGCCCTCAGCATCCGCAGGGACTCCGGGACCGGGTTGTCCCGATGGTGCCGCCGATCCAGCGCGTGCCGGAACAGGTCGCCCTGTCGCTCGTCCCTGGCGGTGGGGTGGGTCAGGTCGATGACGTCACCGAAGCGCACCTGACGGCCGACGGAGTCGTACTTGAGCAGGCTCCGCTCGGTGTAGAGCCGGACCGCCGCGTCGGCGATGCCCCGCTTCACCGGCTTGGGCAGTGCCCGGCCGTGACGAGCCAGCCAGTACGCGAGCGCCTCGCCCGGCTCGTCGGCACGCTGCAACGCGGCGTCGACGACCGCGCGCGAACCCGGTATGCCGGCCGCCACCTGGGCGCGGGCGCCCTCAAGGGCCGCCACCACGGACGCCGAGCGCATCATCGCGCCCGTCCGGAGCCACGACACGAACCGGCCGAACCAGTCGGGATCAGCGACGGCGACGGTGGCGACCAGGTCCCGGAAACGAGCGTCCCGATCGGTGGAGCCCTCGTAGAAGGTGGCCTCGCCAACCATGTTCGAGACACCGAGAAGGAACAGTTCGAGGCGCGGCTCACGGACGAAACCGGGGGCGCCCTCGGTGGTCACCGGCCGCTGCCGGCTCGTGCGCGGCTTGAGGTTGAACTTGGCCATGACGTCCCCCACGTCGGTCGGCCGAGAAGGCGCCACCACCACGCACACCCGAGATCAGAGTCGGCCACGGAACAGTCCGCCGTTCTGTCCGTTGAACTACCCACCCGAAGGTGTCGGGGGGATTCGAACCCCCATCTGCGGATCCCGAAGTAACCGTTGCCTGCGCACCGGGTGTGCGTGTGGTCGCGCTTCCCGAGATCGAGGTCGGCGACGGAGGTCCTTCACCGGGGCCGGAACCCCTCCAGATGTAACCGTCGCCTACGCACCGGGAAGTGCGGTCACGACCGTAGCGGCGGTGGCGCCGGGCGGGCAACGGAGTTTGTGATCACGTTACGAGCGCCCTGCGTACGCGCCGCACGCCCGAGATCAAAGGTGGACACGGCTTCGCGGGTTCGAACCGCAGGCCCTTGCCGGGCCGTTACCAGAAGTAGCCGTATCCGTCGCACCGGGCGTGCGGCGAGCGCACCTCCCGAGATCGAAGCGGCGACGGCGACCGGCCCTCGCGGGCCAAGGTGACCTAGGCCGCTGGTCGACGCCACCCGAAGTGGCGGTGGGATTCGAACCCCCGTCTCCCCGTTTGAAGCGGAAGTAGCCGTTGCCTGCGCACCGGGAAGTGCCCCACGACGGTAGGCCCGCGTCGCCACACCAACAACCCATTTCGCAGCCTTGTCGAGGGCGGTACGTGGCTACAGCATCGCCAGCGGAACGAGCTGCACGGTGTCGACGCCGTCGAGTTTCCTCAGCTCGGACACTCCCGCGCCCTTCTTGTCCAAGGGCATCTCGAACCGCCAGGACTCGTGTCCCATCTGCGGATCGAGCTGCGTGGTCAGGTCGCCCTTGCCCTGGCAGCGCTCACGCAGACGTTCGTACGCGGCGGCCCGGTCCTCGAAGGCGATCGACCGGGCGGTCGGCAGCGCCCGTACCGCCTGCTCCACGGCGGTCCGCTGCCCGTCGGTCACGGTCGGCTTCACCCGGACGACGATGCCGATCCGCGAGGGCAGGGGATCGACGTCCGCGACCTTGAGGACGACATCCGTGACGCCCGCGACGTCGGCCATCACCAGCTCGACCGCCTCGGCGATCGGCGCGTCGGTGACCGTGGCGTGGAACAGTTCCGGCAGGTACTCCGGTTTGATCTCCGCCAACAGGTCGGGGCTGTCCTTCAGCGCCTCCTTCTCTCGCGCGTACGCCTGCTCGCGGTTCTCGAACGTCACCTGTTCGACGCTGGGCATCGACCTCAGCCGCTGTTCCACGGTGGTCTTCCGGTCCGCCGTGATGTCGTGTTCCAGGAAGACGGTCAGGGCGACCTTCGTGAACTCCGCCGGCTTCGGGGGCTTCGAGGTGCAGGCGGACACGGCGAGCAGGAGGACCAGTGCCAGGGCTGGGGCGAGGCGACGCATGGGCGGAGATCGTAACGATCATTCGCGGGCGCCGCCGTCCATTGTCGGCCGATGCCCCTGCCGCACCGGTGCACGGCAGGGCAGGGTGGGCGGGAGTCCGAAGAGGCCGAACAGCGCCGGGTCGACGAACGTCACGCATCGCCGGATCAGGCCGTCCGTCACGCTGAAGAGTTGGAGCGAGTGCGCGCGGACGCGACCGGTGTCCGGGTCGGGCGCGTAGGCCGCCAGGGCCGTGGAGCTGTTCGCCGCCACCGGCAGAAGATGCCACCCCGTCCCCCGCATGCCGAAGACGCGTTCCAGGAAACGCTGATAGTGCGATCTGCCGGCGAGCCAGAGCGCCACCGGAGGCATTTCCAACACGACGTCGTCGGCGAGTAGGCGGGCCAGACCGGGCACATCAGCGGCCTCGAACGCCGCCAGATAGCGCTCGACCACGGCACGTTCGTCGGGGTCGGCCGGCTCGCGTAACTCCTCCAGCGTCGGACCGGCGGCCCGCAGCGTCGCTCGGGCCCGCTGCAGACCGCTGTTCACCGAAGCCACACTGCCGCCGAGGATCTGCGTCACCTCCACGGCCGACAGTTGCAGCACCTCCCGCAGCACCAGCACCGCGCGTTGTCGAGCGGGCAGCAGTTGCAGCGCCGCGACCAGGGCGAGCCGCAGACCCGCCCGCTGTTCAACGGCGTCGGCGGGATCGCCGAGCCGCGAATCGGGGAACGGCTGCAACCAGGGGATGTCGAGGCGGGGGAGCAGCGGGGCTTCCGGATCGCCGGCCGGGTCCAACCCGCTCGGCAGCGGCCTGCGCGCGCGTCCCGCCAGCGCCGTGAGGCAGACGTTCGTCGCGATCCGGTGCAACCAGGTGCGCAGCGACGACAGCTGCGGGTCGTACCGGTCGGTCGCCCGCCAGGCGCGCAGCAGCGTCTCCTGCACGAGGTCCTCGGCCTCGTCGACCGAGCCGAGCATCCGGTAGCAGTGCGCCAGCAGGTCGGCGCGGTACGCCTCGTACCGTTCGTCCCGGTCCTGCGCCGCCGCCTCGACCACACCGCAGAGCGTACGCCGCACCACCGTCGAGATTTCCCAGCCGAGGCCGATGAGTTCGGGGCGCGGCGTCGGTAGGTGTGCGGTAGGAGCGGTCCGCGGTGGACCGCCACGGCGGGAGGAATCCGCATGGGCGACATCATCGTCATTCAGTTCGCCACGCTGGACGGCGTGGTCTCCGACCCGGACGGGCGCTGGGGCACCGACCACGGTGGGTGGGCGTTCCGGTACGGGCCAGGGCCGGTCAGCGACGACAAGTTCCGCCTCGGCGCCCGGATGGAGCAGGGCGTCCAGCTCTACGGCCGGCGCACCTGGGAGCACTTCGCCCAACTGTGGCCGAAACGCGATGGAGGCTACGCCTCGCTGATGAACGCCGTGCCCAAGCGGGTGGCGACCACCACCGGCATCGACGCGGCGGCCTGGTCGAACTCGGCCCCGATCGACGGCGACCCGGTGGCCTGGGCGGCGGACGAGCGGACGCGGCGCGACGTCGTGGTGATCGGCAGCCTGAGTTTGGTCCGGACGCTGGCGGCCGCGGACGTGATCGACGAGTACCGGCTGATCACGTTCCCGACGATCGTCGGTGCGGGCGAGCGACTGTTCGCGCCCGGGGCGCGGGCCGACTTTCGCTTCAAGGAGGTGGAAGCCGTCGAGGCAGGCGCGTTCACCGTGCTGCGCCGCGAGCGCTGAGCACCGTTCCAGAGCCTCGGGGATGCCTGGCCGAACCCTGGATCAGGCGTCCCCGAGGTGCATCGACAGCGCCGCCACGGTCGAGACCGCCAGCTCACGATCGAACACCTCGTCGCGCGGCACGAAGACCATGGCCTGCCCCTCGCCGAGCACCACGTCCTTCTGCCGCGCGGTGGTGGCGCCACGGAACACGTGCACCGTCACGGTGTGGGGAAAAGCGGCCTCGTACGGACGTGGACCGCTCCACAGCAGGTGCAGCTCACCGGCTGTCAGGCCCGTCTCCTCCAGCAGCTCGCGGCGGGCCGCCTGCTCGGGCGACTCGCCGGGCTCAACGTGGCCGCCAGGAAGGCTCCACTGGTTCGGCGAGACGGGCGCGTGCTCATCGCGATGCTGCATGAGCACGGCTCCGGACGGATCGACGAGCAGAACGAGGGCGACGTCGTAGGTGGCCACCACGAGACCATTTCACCCTGCCCGACTCCTGTCACGCCGCTCCTCCGCTCTGCTGCCCACCGCGTCCGCCGTGACCGTGACCGGCAGGGCTTGCGGTGGACGCTGGGCCGCTGTCAGGCGGGTGGCATCGCCTGGTTCGGAGGGCTGCGCCGGCCGCGCGCCGTGTCCTCGGCGGCGAGCGCCGCGAGGACGAGCGTCGTGAAGGCCAATGGCACCTCCGGCGGCAGGTGGACCGCAACGGGGGACAGGGCGGCCAGGACGAAGGCGAGGACGAGCGCCACGGTACGACGGGGCGTGAACCCGTAGGAACTGGTGGCGGTGAAGGTAATGCCCATGGCCAGGATGATCTCGCCGAGCGCGATGATGAAGACCTGCCGGTAACGCTCGGCGATGTGGGTGGCGGTGATCTCCAGGGCCGCTCCCCGCTCATGTCCGAGCCGGCTCGGGGTGGGCCAGCGGTCGCGCAGCAGTGGCCGCTGCGGTGCGTGGCGATTCATCGCAGTCATCTCAGCACCCGCGCTGGTCTTCGTAACCTGGATCCGCCAGACTCCCCGGTATGCGTGATCGTTCTCGCCGGTGGGCGTGGGTCGGTGTCCTCCTTGTCGGGCTGATCCTCTACGTGGCGGTGCTGCGGACCCTGGTCCGCACCCAGAATCCGAACTTCGTGCCGGCGCTGATCCTGCTCGGCGCGACCCTGGCGCCCCTGACGTTCCTGACGTTCGCCCAGGCCCGTACCGGGCGGTGGCAGGTGCCGGCGTCGGTGCTGGTGACGTCGGCGTTCTTCGGTGGGGTGATCGGCACGGTGGTGGCCGGCACCCTGGAGTACGACACCCTGCGCGGCCTCGGTGGGCTGCCCATGCTGTTCGTGGCGCTGATCGAGGAGTCGGCCAAGCTGATCGTCCCCGTGGTGCTGTTGTTCACGGCCCTGGCCCAGCATCGCCGTCGGGTGCCGTCCGACGGTCTGGTCATCGGCGTGGCGGCCGGCATGGGCTTCGCCGCGCTGGAGACGATGGGGTACGCCTTCACCGCCCTGCTCAGCTCGAAGGGCAACATCGGCGCGGTGGAGCAGACCCTGTTCATCCGGGGGCTGACCGCGCCCGCCGGGCACACCGCCTGGACCGGGCTCACCGCCGGCGCGCTGTGGGCGCTGCTGGCCACCCCGAGCGTCCGCCGCCTGTTCGGGTTCCTGGGCACCTTCGTGGGCGTCGTCGTCCTGCACACGCTCTGGGACACCTTCACCGGTTCGTTCGTCTTCGTCGCCGTGGCGATCGTCAGCATCGGCTGGCTGCTCTGGGAGCTGCGCCGCTACCGGACCTTCGGCGACCATCTGGCCGCCGGGCATCCGTAGTCGACGACCCCGTCCACCATGCCTCCCTCGGCCGCCGTGACCCGGCCGGGGGAGGCATCGCTCTGCTGATCTCGCTGCGGCGGGCCCGTCCGCTCAGCTACTGTCGGAGTATTCATATTTTGGGTCTTTCGTCGGGAAGGTGCAGCGATGGGGGTGCGCCGCTGGATCGAGAGCTGGCCGCTCTATCGCCAGCTCAGCGGCACCGACCCGCTCGGTCGCGGCGCCGCCGCCAAGTCGGCCCGATCCCGGTCGCTGACCGCCCGCACCGAGACCGCCGAGAGTGTCGCGCGGTCGGTGTGTCCGTACTGCGCGGTGGGGTGTGGTCAGCGGGTCTTCGTCGCCGACGGGCAGGTCACGCAGATCGAGGGTGACCCGGACAGTCCGATCTCGCGCGGTCGGTTGTGTCCCAAGGGGTCCGCGAGCAAGAGCCTGGTGACGAGTCCGCTGCGCCAGACGACGGTCCGCTACCGCCGTCCGTACGGCACCGAGTGGGAGGACCTGGACCTCGACACGGCGCTCAACATGATCGCGGACCGGGTCCTGGCCGCCCGGGACGAGACCTGGGAGGACGTGGACGAGCAGGGCCGGCCGTTGCACCGGACGCTGGGGATCTCCAGCCTGGGTGGGGCGACGCTGGACAACGAGGAGAACTACCTCATCAAGAAGTTGTTCACGGCGATGGGGGCGTTGCAGATCGAGAACCAGGCGCGTATTTGACACTCCGCCACCGTCCCCGGTCTGGGGACCAGCTTCGGTCGCGGCGGCGCCACCCAGTACCAGCAGGACCTGTCGAACTCCGACGTGATCATCATCCAGGGTTCGAACATGGCCGAGGCGCATCCGGTCGGGTTCCAGTGGGTGATGGAGGCCAAGCGTCGGGGCGCGAAGGTGTTCCACGTCGACCCGCGGTTCACCCGCACGAGCGCGGTGGCGGACGCGTACCTGCCGATCCGGGCGGGCACCGACATCGCCCTGCTGGGTGGGGTGATCCGGTACATCCTCGACAACGAGCTGGACTTCCGCGAGTACGTCCTCGCCTACACCAACGCCGCCACCATCGTGACCGACGACTTCCAGGACACCGAGGACCTGCACGGGCTCTTCTCCGGCTTCGTCGAGGCCAACGCCAGCTACGACCAGAGCAGTTGGCAGTACGAGGGCGCCCCGGAGAACATCTCCACCCGGGACACCGAGACGCAACGGGAGACGGCGGCGGGGCTGGAGCACGAGTCGCACGGCGCACCGGTGGGTGGGCAGACCCAGCGGGACGAGACGTTGCACCATCCGCGCTGCGTCTATCAGATCCTCAAGCGGCACTACGCCCGCTACACGCCGGAGATGGTGGAGCGGGTCTGCGGTATTCCCCAGGAGAAGTTCCTGGAGCTGGCGCGGGCGTGGACGGAGAACTCGGGCCGGGAACGCACCGGGATGCTTGTCTATTCGGTGGGTTGGACGCAGCACAGCGTGGGCGTGCAGTACATCCGTGCCGGGGCGATCATCCAGCTCCTGCTGGGCAACGTGGGCCGTCCGGGTGGCGGGGTCATGGCGTTGCGCGGGCACGCGAGCATCCAGGGCTCCACCGACATCCCGACCCTGTTCAACCTGCTGCCCGGCTACCTGCCCATGCCCCACCACGCCGACCACCCGACCCTCGACGAGTGGATCGGCAGCATCGCCCATCCCGAGCAGAAGGGCTTCTGGGGCAACGCGCGCGCCTACGGGGTAAACCTGCTCAAGGCGTACTGGGGTGACGCGGCCACCGCCGAGAACGACTACTGCTACGGCCACCTGCCCCGGATGACCGGCGACCACGGCACGTACCAGCAGGTATTGGACATGATCGACGGGAAGATCAAGGGGTACTTCCTGCTCGGTCAGAACCCGGCCGTCGGGTCCGCGCACGGCCGGGCGCAGCGTCTCGGCATGGCGAACCTCGACTGGCTGGTCGTGCGGGACCTGTTCATGATCGAGAGCGCGACCTTCTGGAAGAACGGTCCGGAGA
This sequence comes from Micromonospora sp. NPDC049662, assembly GCF_040675055.1. Classification (NCBI taxonomy): domain Bacteria; kingdom Bacillati; phylum Actinomycetota; class Actinomycetes; order Micromonosporales; family Micromonosporaceae; genus Micromonospora; species Micromonospora sp. NPDC049662. The sequence goes on along the minus strand of NZ_JBFAOC010000061.1, from coordinate 10,482 downwards.
TCGAGACGGGCGAGATCGTGCCGCGGGAGTGCCGCACCGAGGTGTTCTTCCTGCCCGCCGCGTCGCACGTGGAGAAGGAGGGCACGTTCACGCAGACCCAGCGGCTGTTGCAGTGGCGGGAGAAGGCCGTCGAGCCGCCGGGCGACGCCCGCTCCGAGCTGTGGTTCTTCTACCACCTGGGCCGCCGACTGCGGGAGAAGCTGGCCGGCTCGTCGCTGCCGCGCGACCGGGCGCTGCTCGACCTCACCTGGGACTACCCCACGCACGGTCCGCACGCGGAGCCCAGCGCCGAGTCGGTGCTGCGCGAGATCAACGGGTACGACGTGACGACCGGCCGACCGTTGGCAAGCTATACGGAGATGAAGGACGACGGCTCCACGGCGGGGGGCTGCTGGATCTACACGGGGGTGTACGCCGACGGCGTCAACCAGGCCGCCCGCCGCAAGCCCGGCGCGGAACAGTCCCTGGTGGCGCCCGAATGGGGTTGGGCCTGGCCGTCGAACCGGCGCATCCTCTACAACCGTGCCTCCGCCGACCCGGACGGCCGCCCGTGGAGCGAACGCAAGAAGTACGTCTGGTGGGACGCGGAGAAATCCGAGTGGACCGGCTACGACGTGCCGGACTTTGAGAAGACCAAGGCGCCCTCGTACCGGCCCCCGCCGAACACCTCGGGCGTCGCGGGCATCGCGGGCGACGACCCGTTCATCCTCCAGGGCGACGGCAAGGGTTGGCTGTACGCGCCCAGCGGCGTCCTGGACGGGCCGCTGCCCACCCACTACGAGCCGGTCGAGTCGCCGGTGCGCAACCCGCTCTACCGCCAGCAGGCCAACCCGACCCGCAAGGTCTACATCCATCCGATCAACAACCTCAACCCGAGCCCACCGGAGCAGCACAGCGACGTCTTCCCGTACGTCTTCACGGTCAGCCGGCTCACCGAGCACCACACGGCCGGCGGCATGAGCCGGACCGTGCCGCACCTCGCCGAGCTGCAACCGGAGATGTTCGTCGAGGTGTCGCCCGAGCTGGCCGCGCACCGGGGACTGACTCACCTGGGTTGGGCGCACCTGGTCACCACCCGCGCGGCCATCGAGGCACGGGTCCTGGTGACCGACCGCGTGACACCCCTGCGGGTTGACGGTCGGATCCTGCACCAGGTGTGGCTGCCGTACCACTTCGGGTTCGAGGGTCTGGTGACCGGCGACTCGGCCAACGACCTGTTCGGCATCACCCTCGACCCCAACGTCCTCATCCAGGAGAGCAAGGTCGGCACGTGCGACGTACGGCCCGGCCGGCGACCGAGAGGACAGGACCTGCTGGATCTTGTCCTGGACTACCGGCGACGGTCGGGCAACCTGAGCCACCGCTATCCGCCGCTGGTCACGACCGACGTCGCCGACAGCAGCAGCGACCAGGAGGACTGAGCGATGCCGCATGCCAACGCCCTGTACGGGCCGCTCGATCCGGCGCCGGACGCGGGTTATGTGGACGCGCCGCAGCGGATGGGGTTCTTCACCGATACGAGTGTGTGTATCGGGTGTAAGGCGTGTGAGGTGGCGTGCAAGGAGTGGAACGACGTCCCGGGAAGTGGTCTGGATCTGTTGGGGATGTCGTATGACAACACGGGTGCGTTGACGGCGAACTCGTGGCGGCATGTGGCGTTCGTGGAGCAGCCGCGCCCACTCGGTGGGACCACCCCGGCGTTCGCCGGGTACCCGGACGGGCCGGCGGTCAGCCCGGCGACGGCGGCCGTCGGGGCGCGGACCGCCGCCGACACCGGCACCGACCCGGGTCTGGCACCTGGCGAGCCCGCTGCGGCGACCCGCATGTCGGGCGGCCCGGAGTTCCTGGGTATGCCGGGGGCGCAGCCGCCGGGGCGTGGTTCTGGCGCGGAGGGTCGGAGTGATTTTCGGTGGTTGATGATGTCGGATGTGTGTAAGCACTGCACGCATGCGGCTTGTTTGGATGTGTGTCCGACGGGGTCGTTGTTCCGGACGGAGTTCGGGACGGTGGTGGTGCAGGAGGACATCTGTAATGGGTGTGGGTACTGCATTTCGGCGTGTCCGTACGGGGTGATTGATCAGCGTAAGGGTGATGGTCGGGCGTGGAAGTGCACGTTGTGTTACGACCGTCTGGGTGTGGGGATGACGCCGGCGTGTGCGCAGGCGTGTCCGACGGAGTCGATCCAGTACGGGCCCCTCGATGAGTTGCGGGAGCGGGCGGCGGTGCGGGTGGCGACGTTGCACGGCCGGGGTGTTCCCGAGGCCCGCTTGTACGGGCACGACCCGGACGATGGTGTGGGTGGTGACGGGGCGTTCTTCCTGCTGCTGGACGAGCCCGAGGTGTACGGGCTGCCGCCGGACCCGGTGGTGACCACCCGGGACCTACCGGCCATGTGGAAACACGCCGGCATCGCCGCCCTGACGATGGCCGCCGTCACGGTTGGCGCGTTCCTCGGCAGGCGGTCATGACGCGCGAGCAGCTGACCGTGCCACCGGCCGACTTCAGCTCCTACTACGGTCGGCCGATCCTCAAGGCGCCGGTGTGGAAGCGCGACATCGCCGGATACCTGTTCACCGGGGGCCTCGCCGCCGGCGGCGCCCTGATCGGCGCGGGCGCCCAACTGACCGGACGTCCCGAGTTGCGCCGGGTGGGCCGCTGGACGGCTCTCGGCGGCACCCTCGCCAGCGCGTACCTGCTGGTGCACGACCTCGGTCGGCCGGCGCGGTTCCACCACATGCTCCGGGTCGCCAAACCGACCTCGCCCATGTCGATGGGCACCTGGATCCTCACCGCGTTCGGCCCGGCCGCCGGGGTGGCCGCGGTCGCCGAACTCGCGCCACGGCTGCCACGGCACGGTGTGCTGGGCCTCGCCCGTCGGCTGGCGCCCGGCGTCGGTGACATCGCCGGTCTCGCCGCGGCGGCCACCGCTCCGGCACTGGCCACGTACACCGGGGTCCTGCTCGCCGACACCGCCGTACCGGCCTGGCACGACGCGTACCCCGATCTGCCGTTCGTCTTCGGCGGCAGCGCGCTCGTCGCGGCCGCCGGGGTCGGCCTCATCGTGGCGCCCCCCGCCCAGACCGCCCCGCTGCGCCGGCTCGCCGTCGCCGGCGCGGCCCTCAAGCTGGTCGGTGGTCACCGGATGGAGCGGCTGCCGGTCACGGGCGAGCCCTACCGCAGCGGTCACAGCGGTCGCCTGGTCCGGGCGGGCAACGTGTTGATCAGCGTTGGCGCGGTCGCCGCGCTGCTCTCCCGACGTAGCCGGTTCCTGTCGGTGCTCTCCGGCGCGGCCCTGGTGGCCTCGTCGGTGGCCACCCGGTTCGGGATCTTCGAGGCCGGATCGGTGTCCGCGCGCGATCCGAGATACACGGTCGTACCCCAGCGGGAACGCCTCGCCGGCGCCGGCCGGCGCTGACCGCCCCGCGCGGTGAGCGCCGGCCGCTCCGGCCGCCTCAGCCGGTGAAGAGCTTCGCGGCCGTGCTGACGGTCTCGACGATGCCGTAGCCGAGCAGCACCGCGACGAGCAGCCACGACAGCCAGAGCCGCCCGGTCTGATCGCCGACGTGTTCGGGCACGGGTGGTGTGCTCTGCGGGCCGAGGGCGACCGGCTCGGTGACGCTCGCCCGGGCCACGGGCGAGGCCGACCCCCGGTCCGGCTCGTGGAACCGGTCGGGGACGGCACGGACCAGCAGGTTGGCGACGAAGCCGATGGCGAGCACGCCGACCATGGTGAACAGAGCGGGCCGGTACGCCGACGCGGTGAGCGTCCCGGGCTTGCCCTGGGTGTCGAGGATCCGGTTGACGATCAGCGGGCCGGCGATGCCCGCCGCCGACCAGGCGGTCAGCAACCGCCCGTGGATGGCGCCGACCTGGAAGGTCCCGAACAGATCCCGCAGGTACGCGGGCATGGTGGCGAAGCCGCCGCCGTAGAAGGAGATGATCAGAGCGGCGATCAGTACGAAGAGCGCCGTCGCCGCGTGCCCGGCCACCGCTAGCAGCGCGTAGAGCACCATGCCGACACCGAGGTAGACCAGGTAGATCGGCTTGCGGCCGATCACGTCGGACGTCGTCGACCAGACGAACCGGCCGGCCATGTTGAACAGCGACAGCACACCCACGAAGCCGGCCGCCGCCGACACCGACACGGCGGTGGACCCGTTGTCCCGGAAGAAGTCCTGAATCATCGGGCTGGCCTGCTCCAGGATGCCGATGCCCGCCGTGACGTTGCAGAACAGCACGATCCACAGCAGCCAGAACGAGCGGGTGCGTACGGCGTTGGACGCGGAGACGCTCGCCCTCGTCACCAGCGGTCGGGCCGCGACCCGATCGGGGTCGAACCCGGCGGGCCGCCAGTCGGGCGGTGGCACCCGCACGTTGAACGGACCGAACATCATGATCACGAAGTAGCCGATGCCGAACGTGACGAACAGTCCCACGAGGGCGGACCCGGACGCCACCGCCGCCGGGTTGGCCGGGTTGTAGTCGGGGTCGTAGAGCGACAGCAGTTGGCGCGCGAGTGGACCGGCGACCAGAGCGCCACCGCCGAACCCCATGATCGCCAGGCCGGTGGCGAGTCCCGGCCGGTCCGGGAACCACTTGATCAGCGTGGAGACGGGCGAGATGTAGCCGATGCCCAGTCCGATGCCGCCGATGACGCCGTAGCCGAGGTAGAGCAGCCAGAGTTGCTGGGTCGCGATGCCGAGCGCGCCGACCAGGAAGCCGGTGGCCCAGAAGCAGGCGGAGACGAACATCGCCCGGCGCGGGCCGTTGCGCTCCACCCACCGGCCGCCCACCGCCGCCGACGATCCCAGCATGACGATGGCGATGCTGAAGATCGCCCCGATCGCCGTCTGGCTCGCGTCGAAGTGCGCGATGAGCGAGTTCTTGTAGACGCTCGTCGCGTAGACCTGACCGATGCACACGTGCACGGCCAACGCCGCGGTCGGGATGAGCCAGCGGCTGTATCCCGGGGGAGCGACGGTGTGCCGGGGATCGAATACCGACAGCATGGAACTCTCACCTCCTGCGGCTGAGCGGGCAGGCGGCGGGCGCGTCCGGCGTTCGCCGTTGATCGGCTGTAGTTCACGTTACGTGCCCGTACGGCGCTCCTCCCGGATACGGGAAAACACGCTGACCCGGGCCGTGGCGGTCGGCCCGTGCTGACGAACTGCCTGAATCAGGCGGCAGTCAGGCACGCCCGATCCGCGGGTCCTGCCGGTCGGTGAGCCGCAGCCCGACGCCACGGACCACTTCGATCGTGGCGCCGGTGCCGAGGACCACCAGCTTGCGCCGCAGCCGCTTCACCAGGGACTGGACGTCCGCCCGCTGTGCGCGCCCCTCGTCGTGCCACACCGACCGGTGCAGCTCGGCGTAGCTCCACACCCGGACCGGCTCGGTGGTGAGGCAGATCAGCAGGTCATGTTCCAACCGGGTCAGGCCGACCTCGCGCGCCGCGTAGCGGGCGGTGGAGCGGGCCGAGTCGACGACCAGGGCGGGGTGGGACTCGGCCGTCGGCGGACGGCCCGGCGACGGCTCGCTCGGCGGCCCGGTCCGCTGCTGCGGCGCTCCGATCAGCCGGCGCAGCTCGTCGAGGTCGGCCACCAGCAGCAGCGGCGCGACGCCGTCGAGCCGCTCTGCGAGTCGAATGCGCTCGCGCGGTGACGGCGTTACCGCGATCAGCAGCGGAAACTCCTCGTCGGCCGGGTCGCCCCCGTCCAACGCCGCGTCGTCGGTCTCCGCCACCGCACCGCCTGGAATCGATGGGCATCCCTGCCCACCTATCGTCATGGTCCTGACAATGTTTGGCAAGCGCGTCACCAGCAGGGCAACCGGTAGCGACAAGATGCTCACAGCAAGTTCTTGATCGTCCTTTCCTCTCGATCATAGTGTCCACTCGGGCAACCGGCGTGACCCGCGCGGTGCATGGGGGAGGCATGAAGGGGTCCGTTCGCTCGGTTCCGTCGAGTGGATCTCGTGCACTTCCCACCATGGCCCACGTACACCCCTGGGTCGTTCTGAGGAAGGCGGCACCGATGTTCAGACGTCCACAATGGAGACGCACGGCCAGATCGGCGGTAAGCGCCGGCGCGGCGCTGGTCCTCGCCGCCACGTGCCTGGCCAGCTTCGGCTCCGGGGCGCAGGCCGCGCCCGGCTCGACGGGTACCGCCGTCGGGGACAAGATCCGGCCGGAACTCGCCAAGCAGTTCGAGGCCAAGAGCGCAGGGGACTTCTGGATTCGGTTCAAGGACCGCGCGGACCTGAGCAAGGCCAGCGCCATCAAGGACTGGACCAAGCGGGGCGCGGCCGTGGCGCAGGCGCTGCGGGACAGCGCCGCCGGGAGCCAGAGCAAGGTCCGCGCCGAACTCGACAGCTCCGGTACGAAGTACCAGAGCTTCTGGGCCACCAACGCCATCAAGGTGAACAGCGGCTCCCTGGCGATGGCCCAGCAGTTCGCCGCCCGCAGCGAGGTCGAGGGCCTCTACGCCCCGGTCGCCTACGAGCTGCCGAAACTGACCAAGGGGACCGACGAGAAGACCGTCAACGCGGTCGAGTGGGGCGTCGCCAACATCAACGCCGACGACGTCTGGTCCCAGTACGGCGTCACCGGCGATGGCGTCACCATCGCGAGCATCGACAGCGGTGTGCAGTACGACCACCCGGCCCTGGTGAACTCCTACCGTGGCAACAACGGCGACGGCACGTTCGACCACGACTACAACTGGTTCGACGCCGCCGGGACGTGCGACGGCGCGCCCTGCGACGACGACGGCCACGGTACGCACACCATGGGCACCATGGCCGGCTCCGCCGGCGCGAACCAGATCGGTGTCGCGCCCGGCGTCAAGTGGATCGCGGCGAACGGCTGCTGCCCCACCGACGAGGCGCTGATCGAATCCGGTCAGTGGATGCTCGAGCCGACCGACTCGAACGGCCAGAACCCGGACGCCAGCAAGCGCCCCAACATCATCAACAACTCGTGGGGCACCCGACTGCCGTCCAACGAGCCGTTCATGGAGGACGTGACCCTGGCCTGGGCCGCCTCGGGCATCTTCGGGGTGTTCTCCAACGGCAACAGCGGACCGGCGTGCCAGACCAGCGGTTCGCCGGGAAGCCTGGCCAGCAACTACTCGGCGGGCGCGTACGACGTCAACAACAACATCGCCAGCTTCTCGGCCCGGGGCGTCGGGCAGAACGGCGAGATCAAGCCCAACATCTCCGCGCCCGGCGTGAACGTCCGGTCGAGCGTCCCCGGCAACGGGTACGGCACCGCCAGCGGCACGTCAATGGCCGCACCGCACCTGGTGGGCGCGATCGCCCTGCTGTACTCGGCGGCACCCTCGCTGGTCGGTGACGTCGACGCGACGCGCGCGCTGCTCAACGGCACCGCGATCGACAAGGCCGACGACCAGTGCGGTGGCACCGCCGCGGACAACAACGTCTGGGGTGAGGGCCGGCTGGACGCCCTCGCGCTGCTCAACGCCGCCCCCACCGGCGACGTCGGCACCCTGGCCGGCACGGTCACCGACGCGGCCACCGGCGCCCCGATCGCCGGCGCGACCCTGACGCTCACCGGCCCGACCTCGCGCGAGATCACCACGGGCGCCGACGGCACGTACTCGACCCTCCTCCCGACCGGTGACTACCAGGTCGTCGTGTCCGCGTTCGGATACGGCAGCGCCACGAAGACGGCGACGGTCACCAACCGCACGACCACGACGCTCGACGTCGCCCTGACGGCGGTGCCGCGCGTCAACGTCACCGGCTCGGTCACCGACGGCTCCGGCCACGGCTGGCCGCTGTACGCCAAGGTGACCGTGAGCGGCCCGGCGGGCGTGTACGACTACACGACCCCGTCGAACGGCCGCTACAGCATCACGGTGCCGGCCGGGCAGACGTACACCCTGACGTACGAGGTGCAGTACCCGGGCTACCAGAAGGTCACCAAGGAGGTCGTGGTCGGCACCCGCAACGTGACGGCCAACGTCGCGGTGCCGGTGGACACCACCAGGTGCACGACAGCCCCCGGCTACACGTTCGGCTCCGACGGCGAGTACGAGACCTTCGACGCGACGACCACCCCGGCCGGTTGGTCGGTGGTGGACAACGTCGGCGGCGGCCAGGTGTGGAAGTTCACCGACGACGGTGGCCGGGGCAACCTGACCGGGGGCGCCGGCAACTTCGCGATGATCGACAGTGACGACTACGGCGCGGGCAAGACCCAGGACAGCTCCCTGGTCAGCCCGGTTGTCGACCTGACCGCCGTCAGCGCCCCGGTCATCCGGTTCAACCAGGACTTCAACCAGCTCAACGACGACACCGCCGATGTCGACCTGAGCATCGACGGGGGCGCCACCTGGACGAACGTCCTGCGGCAGGAGACCGACGTCCGGGGACCGAAGCTCACCGAGATCCCGATCCCGCAGGCGGCCGGCAAGTCACAGGTCCAGGTGCGGTTCCACTACTACGACGCCAAGTACGACTGGTGGTGGGAGGTCGACAACGTCCTGATCGGCAGCCAGGTCACCTGCGTGCCGGTCGACGGCGGCCTGGTCGTGGGCAACGTCCGCGACAAGAACGACGACAGCTACCTCAACGGCGCCACCGTCACCAGCAACGACCGGCCCGCCGAGAAGGCGGTGACCGTGGCGACCCCGGACGACCCGGGGCTGCCGGACGGGTTCTACTGGATCTACTCGACGCTCACCGGTACCCACAAGTTCACCGCGACGGCCGGCAGCTACGTCAGCCAGAGCAAGCAGGTCGACGTCGAGCCTGACTGGGCGACGACCGCGAACTTCGTCCTCGCGGCCGGCCGCCTGTCGGTGGCACCCGCCGCGCTGAGCGCGACGCTCCAGATGCCCAGCGGCAAGGCGACCAGGACGTTCACCGTGACCAACACGGGCGGCGCGCCCGTGGAGGTCGCCTTCGGTGAGCGGGACGACGGCTTCGAGTTGCTGCGGGCCGACGGCTCGCGGGTGACCCGGCAGCAGGCGCTCGGCGCGGCTGGTGCGGCCGAGCAACGGCTGACGGTCCCGACGTCGGTCGCGGCCAGGTCGTCCGGCAAGGCGGCGACGGCGACGCCCGCGGCGGCCGGTCCGCAGGCCGCGCCGTGGACCGACATCGCCGACTACCCGGGCAACATCATGGACAACCGGGTGGTCACCCTGGACGGCAAGGTGTACTCGATCGGTGGTGGTGACGGAACCGCCTCCACCGCGAAGACCTACGCCTACGACCCGGTCGCGCAGGCCTGGACGGCTGCCGCCGACCTTCCCGGCGCCCGCAACGCGCTGACCGTCGGCGTGGTCGGTGGGAAGATCATCGCAACGGGCGGTTGGGGCGACTCCGGTCCGGACGCCGCTACCTGGTCGTACGACCCGGCGGCCAACACCTGGACCGAGCTGGCCGACAACCCCGCGCCACGGGCCGCGGCCGGGCAGGCGGTCGTCGACGGCAAGCTCTACGCCGTGGGCGGGTGCACGACCGCGGCCTGCGTGCCGATGTCGAACACCGTGGTCCGCTACACCCCCGGCACCGACACCTGGGAGACGGTGGCCAACTACCCGAAGTCGGTGGCCTTCGCCTCCTGCGGCGGGATCGACGGCGTCCTCTACTGCACCGGTGGCAACGACGGCACCGCAGCGCAGAAGGCCAGCTACGCCTACGACCCGGGCGCCAACACCTGGACCGCGATCGCGGACGCGCCGACCGACAACTGGGCCAGCTCGTACGCGGTGGCCAGCGGCAAGCTGCTGGTCGTGGGCGGTTCGCAGGGCGGCGCCATCACCAACGCCGGTTTCGCCTTCGACCCGGCCACCAGCTCGTGGTCGAACCTGCCGAACGCCAACACCGCCCGGTACCGGGGTGGCGCGGCGTGTGGCTTCTACAAGATCGGTGGCTCGTCCGGCAGCTTCGACGCGGCGCCGGACAGCGAGGCGCTGCCGGGCTTCGAGGGGTGCGCCGAGGCGGCGGCCGACGTCAGCTGGATGACGATCGACAAGACCACGGCCACCCTCGCGCCGGGGGAGAAGGTCACGGTCACCGTCGGGTTGACCGCGAACGTGGACCAGCCGGGCACCTACTCGGCCGGAGTCACGATCCGGGAGAACACGCCGTACTCGGTGCCGCCGGTGGCGGTGACCATGATCGTGACGCCCCCGAAGACCTGGGGCAAGCTGATGGGTACGGTGACCGGGACGAGCTGCGCGGGCGCGACCGCGCCGATCGCCGGTGCGGTGGTGCAGGTCGACTCGTGGGCGATGTCGTTCACCTTCGCGACCGACGCCGCCGGTAACTACGCCTACTGGATGGACCGCCGGAACAACCCGCTCACGTTGATCGTCGCCAAGGACGGCTGGAAGCCCCAGACCCGTCAGACGAAGATCAGCACCACCACTCCCACGGTGGAGAACTTCGGGTTGGCGCCGATCCGGTGCTGACCCCGGAGCGCTGACGCAGTGATCCGGCCCGCCTGGTCCTCGA
>NZ_JBFAOC010000060.1:15562-36393 GCF_040675055.1 Micromonospora sp. NPDC049662 | reverse complement strand
CACGCAGACGACCGCCCCCGCGCGCTCCCGGGCAGGGCCCGGCGCGCCGCCGCGTGCCCGCCCCACCTCGGTGCCGCCGGCGAGGGGCCAGGAGCCCGGCTCGGTGCCGGGCCGGTCCAGGCGGAACCAGACGCCCTTGCCGGTCGGCAGGTACGTGGTGCCCCAGCGGCTGGCGAAGTGGTCGACGAGCAGCAGTCCGCGACCTCGCTCGGAGACCTCGTCGATCTCGCTCGTGTCGTTGCGGGTGCCGACGGTCAGCTCGTCGTTGCCGGAGCTGGGCGCGAAGTCGGAGACGGTCACGGAGAGCCCGACATCGTCCGCCACGACCTCGATGTCCAGTTCGGTGCCGGCGTGCTCGACGGCGTTGGTGGTCAGCTCGGTGGTGAGCAGCAGCGCCTCGTTGACCAGGTCGTCGAGGTGCGCCTCGGCCAGGACGGAGCGGACGACCGCGCGGGCGGCGGCGGGCGTACGGCGGTCGGCGGGCAGACGGACACGCCGGACAGCCCCGTTCCGGGCCCCGGCCGTCGCGGGCCCCGCCTCGGCTGACACCCCCGTATCCTCTACCGTCCCCCGGCCGGGTGCCAAGCGGATCGGTGATCGGTGGGGGCGGCGCGGCGTCTCCAACGTGACGAGCGCCACTGGGCGACTTCTGTGTCCGGTTGGGTACCGCCGCGAGGATCCCGGGGGCCGACGGGTTCGATCGGCGGGTCGCGCACCCTGGCACTACGGCCGACGCGGGCACAATATGGGGTGCCGGTGTGTCTGTACGGGCACGGACCCCCCCAGGTGAGCGAGGCATCATGACCACGGCGAAGCAGTCGTACGCGGATCCGTCCGCGCCCGACCAGGACGCGCTCCTCGATGAGCTGACCGAGGCGCTGCGACGGGTTCGTCGCGGTGATCTGAAGGTCCGGCTGCCCCGTCGCGCCGGCAAGGCGGGCGAGGTCGCGGACGCCTTCAACGAGGTGGTCTCGGTCCAGGAGCGTCAGTACCTGGACCTGCGGCGGATCAGCCGGATCGTCGGTCGGGACGGTCGGCTCACCGAGCGGCTCGATGACGAGGGGCTGGACGGCTCCTGGGCGGAGGGGCAGCGGGCGATCAACTCGCTGATCGACGACCTGGGCCGGCCGACGACCGAGATCGCCCGCGTCATCGTGGCGGTCGCCGACGGCGACCTGTCCCAGCACATGGCGTTGGAGATCGACGGTCGGCCGCTGCGCGGTGAGTACCTGCGGATCGGGCGCACCGTGAACACGATGGTCGACCAGCTCTCGTCGTTCTCCAACGAGGTGACCCGGGTGGCCCGTGAGGTGGGCACCGAGGGCAAGCTGGGCGGCCAGGCCGACGTGCGGGGTGTCGCCGGCACGTGGAAGGACCTCACCGACTCGGTGAACACCATGGCGTCGAACCTGACCGGCCAGGTGCGGTCGATCTCGCAGGTGGCGACGGCGGTGGCCAAGGGCGACCTGTCGCAGAAGATCACGGTCAGCGCGCGCGGTGAGGTGGCCGAGCTGGCGGCCACGATGAACTACCTCACGGACACGCTGCGGCTCTTCGCCGAGCAGGTGACCCGGGTGGCCCGCGAGGTGGGCACCGAGGGCAAGTTGGGCGGGCAGGCCGAGGTGCCGAACGTGGCGGGCACCTGGAAGGACCTGACCGACAGCGTCAACTCGATGGCGTCGAACCTGACCGCCCAGGTCCGCAACATCGCGCAGGTCTCCACGGCGGTGGCGCGGGGTGACCTGTCGCAGAAGATCACCGTGGCGGCGCAGGGCGAGATCCTGGAGCTGAAGGACACCGTCAACACGATGGTGGACCAGTTGTCGTCGTTCGCCGACGAGGTCACGCGGGTGGCCCGTGAGGTGGGCATCGAGGGCAAGTTGGGTGGTCAGGCGCAGGTACGCGGCGTCTCCGGCACCTGGCGTGACCTCACCGAGAACGTCAACCAGTTGGCCGGCAACCTGACCAGCCAGGTCCGCAACATCTCCCAGGTCTCCACGGCAGTGGCGAAGGGGGACCTGTCGCAGAAGATCACCGTTGACGCGCAGGGCGAGATCCTGGAGCTGAAGAACACCGTCAACACGATGGTCGACCAGCTCTCGTCGTTCGCGGACGAGGTGACCCGGGTGGCCCGCGAGGTGGGCACCGAGGGCAACCTGGGCGGTCAGGCGCAGGTCAAGGGCGTCAGCGGTACGTGGCGTGACCTGACGGACAACGTGAACTCGATGGCGTCGAACCTGACCAGCCAGGTCCGCAACATCGCCTCGGTGACCACGGCGGTGGCGAAGGGCGACCTGTCGCAGAAGATCACGGTGGACGCGCGGGGCGAGATCCTGGAGCTGAAGTCGACGGTCAACACGATGGTGGACCAGCTCTCGTCGTTCGCGGACGAGGTGACCCGGGTGGCCCGTGAGGTGGGCACCGAGGGCAAGCTCGGCGGTCAGGCCCAGGTGCGTGGGGTCGCCGGCACCTGGCGCGACCTGACCGACAACGTGAACTCGATGGCGTCGAACCTGACGGCCCAGGTCCGCAACATCGCCCAGGTCTCGACGGCGGTGGCGAAGGGCGATCTGTCGCAGAAGATCACGGTGGACGCGCGGGGCGAGATCCTGGAGCTGAAGTCGACCGTCAACACGATGGTGGACCAGCTCTCGTCGTTCGCGGACGAGGTGACCCGGGTGGCCCGTGAGGTGGGTACCGAGGGCAAGCTCGGCGGTCAGGCCCAGGTCAAGGGCGTGTCCGGCACCTGGCGTGACCTGACGGACAACGTGAACTCGATGGCGTCGAACCTGACCAGCCAGGTCCGCAACATCGCCTCGGTGACCACCGCGGTGGCGAAGGGCGACCTGAGCCAGAAGATCACCGTGGACGCCCAGGGCGAGATCCTGGAGCTGAAGTCGACCGTCAACACGATGGTCGACCAGCTCTCGTCGTTCGCCGACGAGGTGACCCGGGTCGCCCGCGAGGTCGGCATCGAGGGCAAGTTGGGTGGTCAGGCGCAGGTCAAGGGCGTCTCCGGCACCTGGCGCGACCTCACCGAGAACGTCAACCAGCTCGCCTCGACGTTGACCACCCAGCTACGTGCCATCGCCCAGGTGTCCACGTCGGTGACCCGGGGCGATCTGACCCAGCGGATCGCCGTCAAGGCGCAGGGCGAGGTCGCCGAGCTGAAGGACAACATCAACCAGATGATCGTCACCCTCCGGGAGACGACCAAGAAGAACGCCGAGCAGGGCTGGCTGGACTCCAACCTGGCCCGCATCGGCGGCCTGTTGCAGGGCCAGCGCGACCTCGGCGAGGTCTGCCGGATGATCATGACCGAGGTGACGCCGCTGGTCGACGCGCAACTCGGCGCGTTCTTCCTGGCCGACGACACCGACGGCAGCATGCGGCTGCGGTTGACCTCGTCGTACGGCTATGTGGCGCGGGGGCACGACGTGACCTTCGGGCCGGGTGAGGGGCTGGTCGGGCAGACCGCCCTCTCGCGCCGGACGATCCGGGTCAGCGCCCCACCGAACAGCCGCCTCACGCTGCGCTCCGGTCTGGCCGAGACACCCCCGACCGACCTGGTGGTGCTCCCCGTGCTGTTCGAGGGGGAGCTGCTCGGGGTGATCGAGTTCGCCAGCGTGTCCGCCTTCTCCGAGCTGCACCTGTCGTTCCTGGAGCGGCTGGTGCTCACCATCGGCATCGCGGTCAACACCATCCAGGCCAACCGGCGTACGGAGGAGCTGCTGGCCCAGTCGCAGCGGCTGGCGCACGAGATGCAGGAGCAGTCGGCGGAGTTGCAGCGCACCAACGCCGAGCTGGAGGAGAAGGCCACCCTGCTCTCCGAGCAGAAGGGCAACATCGAGACCAAGAACCGGGAGATCGAGCTGGCCCGCCTCGGCCTGGAGGAGAAGGCGCAGCAGCTCACCCGGGCGTCGGCGTACAAGTCGGAGTTCCTGGCCAACATGAGCCACGAGCTGCGTACGCCGCTGAACTCGTTGCTGCTGCTGGCCCGCCTGCTCGCGGAGAACTCGGAGCAGAACCTCAGCCCGAAGCAGATCGAGTTCGCCCGGACGATCCACGGCTCCGGCTCCGACCTGCTGCGGCTGATCGACGACATCCTCGACCTGTCCAAGATCGAGGCGGGCCGGATGGACGTCGAGCCGACCGAGATCCGCTTCACCGAGCTGCGCGGCTTCGTCGAGCAGGCGTTCGCGCCGCAGGCCGAGGAGAAGAATCTCGACTTCCAGGTACGCGTCAGCAAGGATCTGCCGCCGGCGCTGGTGACCGACGCGCAGCGGTTGCAGCAGATCCTGCGCAACCTGCTCTCCAACGCGGTGAAGTTCACCGACAACGGCGCGGTGACGTTGCGGATCGCGCCGGCCGCGCCGAACGCGGTGTTCGACGTGCCCGCGCTGACGAACGCCCAGCAGGTGATCGCCTTCACGGTGATCGACACCGGGATCGGCATCTCCGACGACAAGCTGTCGATCATCTTCGAGGCGTTCCAGCAGGCGGACGGCACGACCAGCCGCCGCTACGGCGGCACCGGTCTGGGTCTGTCGATCAGCCGGGACCTGGCGCGACTGATCGGTGGCACGATCACCGTCTCGTCGGCGCCCGGCCAGGGCTCGACGTTCACGTTGTTCGTACCCCAGGTCCTCGCTCCGGACGCGGTCGTCGCGCCGCAGTCGCCGTCGCCACAGCGCGCCGGCCTGCCGTCGTCGCTGCTCATGCCGCCGCTGGAGCTGTTGCCGGAGCGGCCGGAGGCGCCGGCCACCCGGCAGCTGGACGGGGCCACGGTGCTGATCGTGGACGACGACGTGCGTAACGTCTTCGCTCTGACCAGCGCGTTGGAGCTGCACGGCATGACCGTGCTGTACTCGGACAACGGGGCGGACGGCGTCCGCCTGCTGGCCGAGCATCCGGAGGTGGACATCGTGCTGATGGACGCCATGATGCCCGACCAGGACGGGTACGAGACGACCCGTCAGATCCGGCGTAACCACCGGTTCGCCGACCTCCCCGTCGTCTTCCTGACCGCGAAGGCGATGCCGGGCGACCGCGAGTCGGCGCTCGCGGCCGGAGGAAGCGACTACATCACCAAGCCGGTCGACCTCGACGACCTGATCGAGCTGATGTCGTCCTGGATCAGCGGCAGCCGCACCGAGGAGACTTCGTGACCCAGATGGCCAAGGCGCTGCTCGTGGACGACCGCCGGGAGAACCTGATGGCCCTGGAGGCGATCCTCCAGGGCCTGCCGGTCCAGTCGGTGGCCGTGGAGAGCGGCGAGGCGGCCCTCAAGCAGTTGCTGGTGGACGACTTCGCGGTGATCCTGTTGGACGCGCAGATGCCGGACATGGACGGCTTCGAGACGGCCAGTCACATCAAGCGCCGGGAGCGCACCCGGCACGTGCCGATCATCTTTCTCACCGCCGCCGACCGGGACGCCCAGCTCGCTCTGCGGGGCTACCAGGTGGGCGCCGTGGACTACCTGACCAAGCCGTTCGACCCGTGGGTGCTGCGGGCCAAGGTGTCGGTCTTCGTCGAGCTGTGGGTGAAGACCCGGCAGTTGGCCGCCCAGTCGGACCTGGTGCGGGATCGCGACGCGCAGTGGCGGCGACTCACCGACGCGGTCGACGAGGCCACCACCCTGCTGCGCTCGGACGACCGGGAGGCGCGGGACCGTGCAGTCGGGCTCCTCGAACAGGCCCGCTGGGGCAACACGGCCTGACCAGCCGCGTTCGGCAGCTCGTGGCTGGGGCCGGGCCGGCTCACGCTCGCGGCGCCGGCCTGCGGGTCAGGCTTCGCCGGGTCGGAGGTGGCCGGTGGCGGCCCGGCGGACGCGCCAGCGTTCGCCGAGTGAGTCGATCTCTTCCTGGACGAAGATAAAGAAGTCGCGCATCTCGGCCACCCGTTCGCCGGCCGGCGTCTCCGCGCCGAGCGCCCCGATGCCGCCCTCGGCCACGTCGATGAACGTCTTGTAGATCGCGGTCTTCGTGATGGTCCCCTCGTACCAGGGGTTCTCCGGCATCCGGTAACGGTCGCGGCGGGAGCGGGGGACCGGCTCGCGGATCAGCATGCCGAACTGGGTGAGGTAACGGACCGCGCCGCTGACCGCCGCCGCGCTGACTCCGAGCCGTTCGCCGATCTCGGCGGCCGTCAGCGGATCGTCCGCGCTCATCACGGTGAACAGCACCCGAGCGGCCATCCGGGGGAAGCCGACCTCGGCGAACGTGAGGGCCATCCGTTCGACGAAGAGGTGCACCGGGTCGTGGCCGTCGGCCGCTGCCATCTCTGCCCCTCCCGTGTGGTTTGTGGGCACCGATGGTGCCGCGCTCACACTGTCTTCACAACTTTGTGAAACGAGTGTAGCTTCCGATATATGGAAACTCCGATTGAAGTGTCCGGCCTGGTCAAGACCTTCGGCCGCGTCCGGGCGCTCGACGGTCTGGACCTGAATGTCCGCGCCGGCGAGGTGCACGGGTTCCTCGGGCCGAACGGCGCCGGCAAGTCGACGGCCATTCGGGCGCTCCTCGGTCTGCTGCGGACGGACGCGGGGGCCGTCCGCCTGCTCGGGGGCGATCCGTGGCGCGACGCGGTGGCCCTGCACCGCCGGCTGGCGTACGTGCCGGGCGACGTGACGCTCTGGCCCAACCTCTCCGGCGGCGAGGTCATCGACCTGCTCGGCCGGATGCGCGGCGGCCTCGACCCGGCCCGCCGAGCCGAACTGCTCGAATCCTTCGAGCTGGATCCCCGCAAGAAGGGCCGGACGTACTCCAAGGGCAACCGGCAAAAGGTCGGCCTGGTGGCCGCCCTCGCGTCGGACGCCGAACTCCTCATCCTGGACGAGCCGACGTCCGGCCTGGACCCCCTCATGGAGGAGGTCTTCCAGCACTGGGTACGCCGGGCGAAGGCCGACGGCCGCACCGTGCTGCTCTCCAGCCACATCCTGGCCGAGGTGGAGGCGCTCTGCGACCGGGTGACGATCATCCGCAACGGGCGGGACGTGGAGACCGGCACCCTGAGCG
Source organism: Micromonospora sp. NPDC049662 (assembly GCF_040675055.1). NCBI lineage: Bacteria > Bacillati > Actinomycetota > Actinomycetes > Micromonosporales > Micromonosporaceae > Micromonospora > Micromonospora sp. NPDC049662. Next base: position 29,377 of record NZ_JBFAOC010000060.1, on the reverse strand, counting down.
AGCTGCGGCACCTGCGGCGCACCTCCATCGAGGCCGAGCTGACCGGTCCGGTGGACGGGCTGGGTCAGCTCACCGGCGTGCACGACCTGCGGGTGGACGGGCAGCGGGTGCGCTTCGACGTGGAGGACGCCGCGCTGGACAGCGCGCTCCGTCGACTCACCGAGATCGGCGTACGCAGCCTGGTCAGCCAACCGCCGACGCTCGAGGAGTTGTTCCTGCGGCACTACCAGGGCGAGCAGGTGCGCTCGTGACCGCGAGGAGTGAGCCGGGTTTGCGCGGCACCGCGTTCACCGGCACCCGACACCTGATGCGCCTGATCCTGCGGCGGGACCGGATCGTGCTGCCCATCTGGATCCTTCCGCTGGCCGTGCTGCCGGCCAGCTACGCCGGCGCGTTCACCGGCCTCTATCCGACCGCCGCCGAGCGGGCCGCCTACCTGGCCAGCACGGCGAGCAACCCGTCGATCGTCGCGCTGCTCGGTCCGGTGTACGGCGACAGCATCGGCGCGCTCACCGTCCAGCGAGCCGGGCTGTTCGCCATGATTGCCGCCCTGGCGAGCGTGCTGACGGTGGTACGACACACCCGCACCGAGGAGGAGGCCGGCCGGCGGGAGTTGCTGGGCGCATCGGTCCTCGGCCGGTACGCCGGGCTGACCGCGGCGCTGCTGGTCACGTACGCCGCGAATCTGCTGCTCGGCCTGCTCATCGCCGGCGGCCTGGTCGCGGCGGGTCTGCCCGGTGCCGGATCGCTGCTCTTCGGCGTCGGCGTGGCCCTGACCGGCATCGCGTTCGCCACGGTCGGCGGCCTGGCCGCGCAGCTCACCCAGAGCGCCGGCGGGGCGCGCGGCATCGGGCTGGGCGTGCTCGGGTTGGCGTTCGCGCTGCGCCTCGGCGGCGACGCCGGAGGTTCCGGTGGCAGCGGTGGACGTGCCGAATGGTTGAGCTGGATCTCCCCGCTCGGCTGGGCGCCCCGGGGGCGGGCCTTCACCGGCGAGCGTTGGTGGGTGCTGCTGCTACCGGTGCTGTTCAGTGTGGCGGTGGCGCTCGTCGCGTACCCCGTCTCGGTACGCCGGGACGTGGGCGCCGGCGTGCTGCCGCCCCGGCTCGGCCCGGCCACCGCGGGCGGCGCGCTGGCCGGACCGTTCGGCCTGGCCTGGCGGCTGCACCGGGGCCAGTTGCTCGGCTGGGCGGTCGGCTTCGGGCTGCTCGGTCTGGTGCTGGGCGGCGCGGCGGACGCGGCCGGCGACGCGGTGCAGGGCAACGAGCAGGTCGCCGAGCTGCTGGCCCGGCTGGGTGGGTCGACGACGTTGGCCGAGGCGTACCTCGGCAGCACGTTGAGCCTGACCGCGCTGGCCGCCGCCGGGTACGGCATCCAGGCCGCGCTGCGGGCGCGGGCGGAGGAGACCGCCGGGCGGGCCGAACCGCTGCTCGCCACGGCGGTGAGCAGGTTCCGCTGGCTGGCGGCGCACTTGGTCTTCGCGCTGCTCGGCCCGGTGGTCGTGTTGGCCGTGACGGGGGCGGCGACGGGACTGTCGTACGGCCTCAGCGTCGGTGACGTTGGCGGCGAGGTGCCCCGGATGCTCGGCGTGGGGCTGGTCCAGGTTCCGGCGGCGTGGGTCCTCGCGGGGCTGGCGGCGCTGCTGGTGGGGTGGCTGCCCCGGTTCTCGTGGGCGGCCTGGGCGGTGCTCGCCGGTTGCCTGCTGCTGGGTCAGATCGGCGCGATCCTGGAGCTGAGCCAGTGGGTCCTGGACATCTCCCCGTTCACCCACACCCCCCAGGTCCTGACCAACAACTGGACCCCGCTACCCCTGCTGGCCCTGAGCGCAGCAGCAGCCACCCTCCTAACCCTGGCCCTGAAGACCTTCCATACCCGAGACATCCCCACCCCCTGAAGCACGCGTTGATCAAGAGGTTCGCGTCAGCGGAAGCGCGATTTCTGACGCAAACCTCTTGATCAACAGGGTGGTCGAGGTCGTGCGCGGGGTGGGGTTGGGGGTGGGGGTGGGGTGGGGGTTAGCCGGTGGGTTGGTCGTTTTTGATCATCAGGGCGCTGCGCAGGCCGGTGATGTCCAGGACGCGGATCAGGAAGTCGCCGACGTGGGTGAGCATCAGCAGGCTCTGCGCGTGGCTGGCCTTGCGGCTGAGCACCACGAGTGTGCCCAGGCCCTGCGAGTCGCAGAAGGTGACGCCGCCGAGGTCGAGCACGATCCGCGGGGGCGGATCGGTCAGCACCTCGTTGACCACGGTGCTGAGCTGGGCGGCCGTGAGCATGTCGATCTCACCGGCCAGGCGAAGCACTGCTTCGTCGCCCGTCCGGTGTAGCGTGATGGACAGTTCGGCACGATCCACTCGGTCAGCCTAGCGCGATCCAGCCGACCCGGCCTGTCGAGGCGACGAGCCGGTCCATCGGGCACCGGAGCTGGGTGAGCCCGGTAACCCTCGCCCGGGGTGGCTGCTGGTTGACCGTCCGGCGCTGACACAATGGCGGCATCGTGACCGACATCGTTTCCGCCGGATCTGGCCGTTACCCGGCCGACGCGCCGGCCTCCGAGGCCCTGTTCGACCGCGCCCGCGCCATCGTGCCGGGCGGGGTCAACTCCCCCGTGCGCGCCTTCCAGGCGGTTGGCGGCACCCCGCGCTTCATGGTCCGTGGTGAGGGCCCGTGGCTGTACGACGCCGACGGTCGCCGCTACGTCGACCTGGTGTGCTCGTGGGGTCCGCTGATCCTCGGGCACGCCCACCCGGAGGTGGTGGACGCCGTGCAGACGGCCGCCGCCCGGGGCACCAGCTTCGGCACGCCCACCCCGGGCGAGGTGGAGCTGGCCGCCGAGATCGTCGACCGGACGCCGGTGGAGCAGGTCCGCCTGGTCAACTCCGGCACCGAGGCGACCATGTCGGCGATCCGGCTGGCCCGTGGCTTCACCGGCCGCTCCAAGATCGTCAAGTTCGCGGGTTGCTACCACGGGCACGTCGACGCGCTGCTCGCCTCCGCCGGTTCCGGTGTGGCGACCCTCGGCCTGCCCGACTCGCCCGGCGTCACCGGCGCGGCGGCCAGCGAGACGATCGTGCTGCCGTACAACGACATCCGGGCCGTCGAGGAGGCGTTCGCCGCCGAGGGCCCGCACATCGCCGCCGTGATCACCGAGGCCGCCGCCGGCAACATGGGCGTGGTCGCGCCCCGCGACGGCTTCAACCAGCAGTTGGCCCGGATCGCGCACGCGCACGGCGCCCTGCTCGTCGTCGACGAGGTGATGACCGGGTTCCGGGTCTCCCGCGCCGGGTGGCACGGCCTCGACGCCTCCGAGGCGGACCTGTGGACGTACGGCAAGGTCATGGGTGGTGGCCTGCCCGCCGCGGCGTTCGGCGGGCGCGCGGACATCATGGCGCGTCTCGCGCCGGCCGGCCCGGTCTACCAGGCCGGCACGCTCTCCGGTAACCCGCTGGCCTGCGCCGCCGGTCTGGCGACCCTGCGGCTCGCCGACGACGCGCTCTACCGCAGGCTCGACGACACGGCCGCCGTCGTGGGCAAGCTCGCGTCCGACGCGCTGGCCGCCGCCGGGGTCCCGCACCGTTTGTCGTACGCGGGCAGCATGTTCTCCATCTTCTTCACGGACGCCGACGTGGTCGACTACGACAGCGCGCGCACCCAGCAGGTGCCGGCGTTCAAGGCGTTCTTCCACTCGATGCTCGCCTCCGGCGTCTACCTGCCGCCGAGCGCGTTCGAGTCGTGGTTCGTGTCGGCGGCGATCGACGACGCCGCTCTGGAGCACATCGCCGCCGCGCTGCCGACGGCGGCGAATGCGGCGGCAGCCGCTGGTCACGGGGGGTAGTAGACAGTGGCGAAGACGGTGGTCCACGTGCTCCGGCACGGCGAGGTGCACAACCCCGACCAGATCCTGTACGGGCGGCTGCCCGGTTTCCGCCTCAGTGAGCTGGGCGTGCAGATGGCCAAGGCCGCCGCGCAGGGTCTCGCCGAGCGGGAGATCGTGCACGTGGTGGCCAGCCCGTTGGAGCGCGCCCAGCAGACCGCCGAGCCCATCGCCGCCCAGTTCGGGCTGCCGGTCGGGGTGGACGAGCGGCTGATCGAGAGCGCCAACTGGTTCGAGGGCAAGAAGGTCTCCCCGGGCGACGGGTCGTTCCGCGACCCGCGCAACTGGTGGGTGCTGCGCGACCCGGTGACGCCGTCCTGGGGTGAGGCGTACCGGGCGATCGCCGAGCGGATGTTCGCGGCCGTGCACGCCGCCCGGGTCGCCGCCGAGGGACGCGAGGCGGTGCTGGTGTCGCACCAGCTCCCGATCTGGACGCTGCGTCGTCACGTCGAGCGCAAGCGGCTCTGGCACGACCCGCGCAAGCGCCAGTGCGGGCTGGCCAGCCTCACGTCGTTCCACTTCGACGACGCGAAGGTGGTGGGCATCGGCTACAGCGAGCCGGCCGCGCACCTCGTCGCTCTCTCCGCGACAGCCCGGACGGCCAAGGGGGCCTGATGACCACCCGGAGGTGGACCGCCGGTCTGCTCGCCGCCGTCGCCACGGTGGCGCTGGCCGGCTGTACGGCGTCGAAGGGGCAGGAGAAGACCTGCTCGACCACCTCCGACGGCATCATCGAGTGCGCGCCGGACCAGCGTTCCGCGCCGCCGAAGCTCGCCGGTGAGCTGCTCACCGGCGGCACGTACGACGTCAGCGAGGCCCGTGGCCAGGTGGTCGTGGTCAACTTCTGGGGCTCCTGGTGCCCGCCCTGCCGGGCCGAGGCGGACGACCTGGAAGCCGTCTACCAGGCCACCAAGGGCTCCGGGGTGAGCTTCCTCGGCGTCAACGTGCAGGATTCGCGGGACAAGGCCAAGGCGTTCGAGCAGGGACGGGTCACCTATCCGAGCCTCTTCGACCCGCCGAGCAAGCTGGCGCTGTCCCTGGACATCCCGCCGAACACCGTCCCGGCGACCGTCGTGCTCGACCGGGAGGGCCGGGTCGCCGTGGTGATCCGGGCGGCCGTCACGCAGGAGGGCCTGCGACCGGTCGTCGATCGGATCGCGGCCGAGAAGCCGGCGTCGAACTGATGGGCGAGACCTTCGAGGAGCTGGCCCGGAGCGGGCCGCTGGTGCTCGCCATCGGCGCGGCGGCGCTAGCCGGCCTGGTCAGCTTCCTGTCCCCGTGCGTGCTCCCACTCGTCCCCGGCTACCTCTCATACGTGACGGGCCTAGCCGGCACCGACCTCGAAGGCCGTGTAAGGAAGGGCACCTTGTTACCGCCTGCGGTAGAGGAAGGGGCCCTTCCTTTCACTTCGGCGGGCGGGGGTGGAGCTGTTGCCGTACGGGAGCGGACCGCGGCGGTCGCCGTCAAGGGCCGGGTGCTCGCCGGGACGCTGCTCTTCATCGCCGGCTTCACCGTGGTCTTCGTGGCCACCGCGATCCTGTTCGCCAGCATCGGTCGGGTCTTCTTCGACTACGAGCGGCAGTTGGAGATCGTCGTCGGTGTGCTGATCATCGTGCTCGGCCTGGGCTACCTGGGGATGATCCCGGCGCTGCAACGCGAGTTCCGGATCTCCCGGCTGCCGTCGGCCGGCCTGCTCGGCGCGCCGGTCTTCGGGGCGGTGTTCGCGCTGAGTTGGGTGCCGTGCACCGGGCCGACCCTCGGCGCGGTGATGGGCATGGCGGCCACCAGTGGGCAGAGCGACCGGGCCGTGGTGCTCGCCGTGGCGTACTGCCTCGGGTTGGGGATACCGTTCGTCGTCTTCGGGCTGGGCTTCCAGCGCCTGCTCGGGGTCTTCCGCGCCATCCGGCGCAACAGCCGCTGGGTCACCCGGGTCGGCGGCGCCCTGCTCATCCTGATCGGCCTGGCGCTGGTCACCGGCGGATGGCAGAGCTTCGTGATCTGGTTGCAGACCACCGTCGGGGTGGGCGAGGTGAGCATATGACGGTCGTCGACGAGCGCCCGGAGGCCGAGGCCCCGGCGCCGCGCCGCCGGCCCAGCCGGCTGCTGGCCCTGCTGCGCAACTCGTGGCGGCAGCTCACCAGCATGCGTACGGCCCTGATCCTGCTCTTCCTGCTGGCGATCGCCGCGATCCCCGGATCGGTGCTGCCGCAGCGCGGGATCAGCCCGGAGAAGGTCAACCAGTACTTCGTCGACCACCCGGACTGGGCGCCTCGGCTGGACCGGATCGGCGCGTTCGAGGTTTTCGGGTCGGTCTGGTTCTCCGCCATCTACCTGCTGCTGTTCACGTCGCTGATCGGCTGCATCACGCCCCGCCTGCGCGACCACTTCCGGGCGCTGCGGTCCCGGCCACCGGTCGCGCCCAAACGGCTGGCCCGGCTGCCGCAGCACACCACGCTGCCCGCCCCGGCCGGCGGCGTGGACGCCGTCGCCGAGGTGCTGCGCAAGCGCCGTTGGCGGGTCGAGGTACGCGGGAACGAGGTTTCCGCCGAGAAGGGCTACCTCAAGGAGACCGGCAACCTGCTGTTCCACACCTCGCTCATCGCGGTGCTGATCGGCGTCGCGCTCGGCTCCTGGTACGGGTGGAGCGGCAACCGTCTGCTGGTGGCGGGCGCGGACAACGCGTTCTGCAACACCCGCCAGCAGTACGCCGAGGCCAAGCTCGGCCCTCGCGTCGACAGCGCCGACCTGCCCCGCTTCTGCCTGCGGCTGGACGACTTCCAGGCTCGGTTCCTGCCGTCCGGCCAGCCGGAGTTCTTCAACGCCCGGGTGACCGTGGACGGCCCCGACGAGCCGACCCGCAGCGCGGACTTCTCGGTCAACTCGCCGCTGCGTCTCGCCGACGCGAGCGTCTACCTGCTCGGCCACGGGTACGCCCCGGTGATCCGCTACACCGACCGGTACGGCAACAGCCAGGTCAGTGACGAACCGTTCCTGACCACCGGTGACATGGGCCTGACCAGCGAAGGGCTGGCCGCCTTCCCGGACGCGAACGTCGACCCGGCGACCGGCAAGCGGGTACCGGGTGAGCAGGTGGCCTTCACCGGCATCTACCTGCCCACCGCGCCGCAGCAGCCGCCGTTCGTCCGCTCCGAGTACCCCACCGAGCGCAACCCGGCGCTGAACCTGGTCGCCTACCGGGGCAATCTCGGCATGGACGCCGGCATCCCCGGCTCGGTCTACCAGCTCGACCAGCGGCAGGTGCGCAACGGCAAGGTCAAGGAAGTCGGCAGCAAGCTGCTCCGCAAGGGCGAGAAGTGGACGCTTGACGACGGCACAACCGTCGAGTTCCTGGGCACTGAGCGGTACGTGACGCTCTCCGTCCGGCACGATCCCGGTTCGACACCGTTGCTGGTGAGCTGCGGTGTGCTGCTGGTCGGGCTGATGGGTTCGCTGTTCGGGCGGCGTCGCCGGGTGTGGTTCCGGGTGCTGCCGGCCGACCCCGCTGATGGATCTCCGACAGGCGGTAGTAGCTTGATGGAGGCCGGTGGGTTGCCGCGCACCGACTATCCAGGGTTCGCCGACGAGTTCGCCCAGTTGGTCGCCGCCGTGAACGGTGACGAACGGGCGGCCGAGCGGGCCGGTGCCGACACCGAATCCGGTGGCCCGGCCGATGTGCGAGAAGGGACCGAGTGATGTCCGCGCTCTCCGACAATCTGGTGACCTTCGCGATCCTGACGTATCTGATCGCGATGATCAGCCACGCCGTCGAGTATGCGTTGGGCAACGCGCGTACCCGGGCCGCCGTGGCGTCGCCCGCTCGCGAGCTGGTGGGTGCCGGGGTCGGCGGTGCCGGCGGCGTGACCGCCGAGCCGTCCGGACCGGTGCCGCCGTCCGTCGACGGCTCGGCCGACCGGGCGCGGATCGCCGGGCTGGTCGCGGTGGGTGCCACCGCCCTCGCCGCCGTACTGCACCTCGGGGCGCTGGTCACCCGCGGTCTCGCGGCGGACCGCATGCCGTGGGGCAACATGTACGAGTTCGTGCTCACGGTGACGTTCATCGGGGTCGCGGCCTGGCTGGTGGTGCTCTGGAAGCGGCCGTCGCTGCGCAAGCTCGGGCTGTTCCTCACCCTGGTCATGGTGCTCCTGGTGGCCACCGCCGAGCTGGTCCTGTACGTGCCGATCGTGCCGCTGGTGCCGGCGCTGAACTCGTACTGGTTCGTCATCCACGTCTCGACCATCGTGTTCGCGTCCGGCATCTTCCTGCTCGGCGCGGTGCCGGCCGTCGGCTTCCTCATGCGCAACGGGTTCGAGCAGGGCAAGCGGAGCTTCCCGTACACCCTCGCCAAGCGGCTGCCCGCCGCGGCCAGCCTGGAGCGGCTGACGTTCGCGTTGCACGCGTTCGCCTTCCCGATCTTCACTTTCGCGGTGATCGCCGGCGCGATCTGGGCCGAGGCGGCCTGGGGTCGGCCGTGGGGCTGGGACCCGAAGGAGACCTGGGCGTTCATCTCCTGGGTGGTCTACGCCGGATACCTGCACGCGCGGGCCACGCCCAGCGTGAAGCGGAACGTGGCCACCTGGATCGCCGTGCTCGGCTTCCTCACCATGCTGATGAACCTGTTCGGCGTGAACATCTTCTTCACCGGCCTGCACTCGTACGGCGGGCTGAACTGACCTGGCAACACAGCGCGGGCCGGCCACGGAATCGTCCGTGACCGGCCCGCGTCGTCAGGGCGTGTGCGGTCAGCCGACGGTCACCGGCGCGACGTCGTTGCCCGGGTTGTCGTCCACCCGCGGGTAGCGGCCGTACGGCTGGACCTCGCCGGGCGTCCCGGAGAGGCTGTCGATGCGCAGGTCGAAGGTGACCGTGTTGCTGGTCCCGGCGGTGAACACGGCCCTTCCCCCGTCGCAGTACCAGGTCTTCGGGGCGTCGTCGCCGTTCTCCTCCTCCTCACTGCCGGTCTGTGAGCAGCGCGGGCTGCCCAGCACGGTGATGCCGGCCGGCGGGGTGAAGTAGAACGCGCCGACCGTGTCGCCGGAGATCGTGCCGTCCGGCACGCCCGGCCCTTCGTTACGGATGCCCACGGTGACCTGGACGGTGTCGCCGACCGCACCGGTGACGGCGGCGCCCTGGGCGACGATGTCGAAGGCGCCGTGCACCGCACGCAGGTAGGTCTGCCCGCCGACGCCGTCGACCTCGACCGGGATCACGCCGAGCGGCTTTCCGACCGGCCGGAGCCGCAGTGCCTGGTCGCTCTCGCGGTGCGTGAGTCGCACACCGCTCGGAAGGGGCCCGGCGGTCGCCAGCGGCTCCACGATCTGGGTGATCCGCTTGTCGCCGAGGGTGGCCGGACCGACCGTGGTGGCGAGCCCGCCGCGCAGCTCGTGCCGCTGGCCGGGCGCGAACGTGCCCCGCACGGTGCAGACGACCACGGTGGCGAGCACCTGGTCGGTGCCGTAGCGGCAGTTGCGGTAGCTGGCCGGGACGAGGCCGACCGGGAAGCGCATGGTGAGCCGCAGGTCGACGGCCGGTTGGTCGCCGGCGTTGACCACGGCCACCGGGGCGGCGCGGGTGTCACCCACCTCGACGCCGTCGACGTACTCGTCGACCATGTCGAGCAGGTCGGGCCCGGACCGCACGGTGATCGTCGCCTGCTGGGTGGACGGCTCGGTCTGCTCGCCGAGCGCGGTGTAGGTCAGGGTGCCGGTCGCGCCGTCGACCACGCCGGGCACGGCCCGGAACACCACCGGCACCGTGCCGGTGACGGTGCCGAACTCCTCGGTGGCGTCGGCCGGCATCGGGCAGGTGACCGAGGTGCCCTCGGTGACACACGCGGTGGGGAAGGTGGCCGTTGCGACGCCGGCCAGGCCGGTCAGGTCGAGGGTCACCCGGGGTTGGGCCGCGCCGGTGCTGGTCAGGGTCAGCGGAACCGCCCGAGCGGGAGCGCCCGGGCCGCCGACGGTGGCGTCGTAGAGCAGGGCCTCGACCCAGCCGGGATCGTCCTGCGCCAGGGCCGGCGTGGCGGCCACACCGACCGTCGCGGCGCCTACGACCAGCGCGGTGAAGCCGCGCAGGAGCCTGCCCCGTGATACACGCACAGATCTCATCGATCTCCTTGGTGAGGGGGACCGGTCGGCGTCACTTCAGCCCGACCGGCACCCCTGATCCTAGAGATCACCTATGACAGTTTTCGATCAGTCGATTGGTGCGCGGACACCGTCGGATGGCCTTGATCCACTCCAGATCGCCGACGTGGGGGCAATGCCGGGCGTCGGATGCCGCCACATCGGCGAGCTGGTGTCGATCACGATCGACGGCCCACCCACGCGAGCGGGCCGTCGATCACGATCAACGGCCGGCCGGCCGGCCCGCGCGGGCGGGCTCGGTCGCGGTCAGCCGCCGAACCAGCCCGGCATGTCGAGGCGGAACCAGTTGGTGGCGGCCATCGTGCGCAGGTCGTCCTCGATCGCGGCCACGCGCTCCTCGCCCAGGGTCGCGGCCCACCGTTGCCGTAGCCGATCGAAGATCTCGGCCGAGCGACGGAGCCCGTCGACGCCGCGCGGTGTCATCCGGACCAGCCGTCGGCGGGCGTCGGCGGGGTCGTCGACCCGTTCCAGGTAGCCGACGGCGACCAGCCGGTCGACGGTCTTGCCGGCGGCCTGCTTGGAGATGCCCAGTCGCTGCCCCAGCTCGCTGGCGGTGCCGTCGACGCCCACGGCCTGGAGCACGAACCCGTGCAGCGGGCGCAGCTCGGGGTGCCCCTCGCGGGCCAACTCGGCGTGCAGGTCGTCGATCAGCGTGCGGAAGCCGGCCAGCAGCAGCAGCGGGAGCTGGAAGCCGGGCCGGGACGGCTCAGGGGTTGCCATGTTCGACAACCACGTTTACTATTTCGTCAACCACGTTGACTATCTTAGGGCAGGCAACCATGTCCGTCTTCACCACCCACACCGCCGAGACCGCACCCGCCGCCGCACGCCGGGCCATCGAGGGAGTACGCGGCCGATTCGGCTGGCTGCCCAGCGCGGTGGCCCTGATTGCCGAGTCGCCACAGCTACTCAACGGCTTCCTCGCCGCCAGTGCGGGATTCGAACAGACCAGCCTCGCGCCCGTCGAGCGGGAGGTGGTCATCATGGCCCTCTCCACCTCCCACGAATGCCACTTCTGCGTGGCCCTGCACACCGGCAAGATCACTGAGATCGGCGCGAGCGCCGCGCTGATCACCGCGCTGCGCGCCGGCACGAAGCTGCCCGAGCCGCGACTGGAAGCGCTGCGCCAGTTCACGCTGGCCGTGCTCGAGCACCGGGGCGCGGTGCCCGACGAGGAGCTGGAAGCCTTCCTGGCGGTCGGCTACCAGCCCCGGCAGGCGCTGGACGTGGTGCTCGGGGTCGGGGCGTACACCATGTCCACCTTCGCCAACCGGCTCACCCGCGCGCCGCTCGACCCGCCGCTGGCCGCTCACGCCTGGACGCCGCCCGTGTCCTGAGCGAGCCGCGTTACCGCGACATGCCGGCAGAGGCTGACTCAGGGTCGCGGTTCCGCTACCTTGCGCCAGAAGGGCCGATGGGCCTCCTCGGCAGCGGAAGGTGAGGCGCGGTGACCACGACACTGTCCACAGCGGAAATGATCAGAGACCAGCTCCGGCGGTCCCGGCTCGCGGCCGGGCTCAGCCAGGAGGAGTACGGCAAACGGGCGCACTACTCACCGTCCATGGTGTCCTCGGTCGAGGTGGGCTCGACGGTGCCCAACCTGGCGTACCTGACCCGGGCCGACGAGGTGCTCGACACCGGCGGCCTGCTGGTCTCGCTACGCGAGCTGGGTCGCCGGCACGCCGAGCCGGTGTGGTTCCGCCCCTGGTTGGAGGTCGAGCGGGTGGCCACCCAGTTGCGGTGCTTCGAAGCGACGATGGTTCCCGGGCTGTTGCAGACCGCCGACTACGCCCGCGCGGTGTTCCGGCTCGACCTGGGGCTCACCGCCGAGCGGGTGGAGGAGTTGGTGGCCGCCCGGCTGGAACGGCAGACGATCCTCGACCGGGAGCACCCGCCGCAGCTCACCGCCGTGATCGACGAGGCCGCCCTGCGACGCTTCGCCGAGGGCAACGCCGGGGTGCTGGCCGGCCAGCTCCGGCACCTGGTGGCGTGCGCCCGCCGCCCGCACATCCGGGTGCACGTGCTGCCCCAGGCGGTCGGGCTGCACGCCGGCATGTTCGGGCCGTTCATCCTGGGCCGCACCGCCGACGGCAGTTGGCTCGGTTTTCTCGACAACCAGACCGGCGGCACCGCCGTCGACGAGAACAACGAGGTGGCGACCCTGCTCGGAAGGTGGGAGAGTCTGCGCAGCGACGCGCTGCCCCGGCAGCAGTCCATCGACCTGCTCGAGGAGATCGTGAAGCCATGGATCTGACCGGAGCTCAGTGGCGCAAGTCCACCCGCAGCGGCAACAACAGCGGCGCCTGCGTCGAGGTCGCCGACAACCTGCCCGGCCGGGTGCACGTCCGCGATTCGAAGGACCGCGACGGCGGCGTGCTGACCTTCAGCCCGGCCGCGTGGCGCTCCTTCGTCGAGCTGACCCGCACCCCCTGACCCCAGGGCTCCTGCTTAGGCCGCGTGGCCCGCACCCACTGACCTAACCCGGGCTCGGGCTCAGGCCGCGAGGAAGTCGCGCAGCAGGGCGAGCATCACGTCCGGGCGCTCCTCGTACAGCCAGTGCCCGCAGTCGTCGATCACCTCGCCGCGAACGGTGTCGGCGTACCGGCGTACCTGCTCGGCGACCTGGCCGCCGAGGCTGGCCGCCGCGCCGACGGCCAGCACCGGCATGGTGAGCTTCGTGGCCCGGTACGTCGCGTTGTCGGCGATGTCCCGGTCGAACGCCCGGAAGTGGGCGAAGCTCGCCCGCAGGTGCGCCGGGTCGCGCAGGTGGCCGGCGAACTCCTCGATGTCCGACGCCCTGATGCTGCCCTTGTGCACCATCAGGGCGTCGGTGAACCGGTCCACCCAGAGCGACTCCCGCCCACGGACCAGCTCCTCCGGCAGCCCGTTGTCGAGCGTGAAGAAGCCGAAGTTCCACACCGCCGGCCCGGCCGCGGTGAGCGCGGGAAACGTGTAGATGCTCTCGTCGGGGATCGGCGCCTCGGTGAGCGCCAGCCGGCTCACCCGGTCGGGATGGGCGGCGGCGTACGCGTACGCCACCATCGTCCCCAGGTCGTGCCCGACCACTCGCAGGTCGTTGACCAGGCCGAGTTGGTCGAGCAGGCCGTGCAGGTCGGCGGCGACGCTCTTCTTGTCGTACCCGTCGACCGGGGCGTCGCTGTCCCCGAAGCCGCGCAGGTCGGGCGCGACCACCTCGAAGGACCGCCCCAACTCGGGCAGCAGGTGCCGCCACATGTACCAGCACTGCGGGTACCCGTGCAGCAGCACCAGCGGTGGGCCGCTGCCACCACGGACATAGTTCATGGTCATCCGACCGACCCGTGCCCGTTGCTCGGTGAACCCCGCCGGAACCCGATCGCCACCCATCCGCCGCCCCCGTCTGCCGGCTGCCCGGCTACCCGCTCGACCGGCGGCCATGCCTGCGCACGGCGCGCATGCCTGCGACACGGCGCTCGAACGTTGATCGACTCGGGTTTCCGGAAGTCGGGCCGTCCCAGGCCGCCGGACACCCCGATTTCCGGAAACCCGACCGGACAGGCCGGGGCTCGCCGGGGTCGTCGCGGGTCTCACAGCACCCGGCGTGGGCCGCGCCGCACCCGGTGCGGGAGACTGGGCGACATGGCTCGTGGCTTCCCGTACACCGATCTCAAGGACTTCCTCGCGGCGCTGGAGCGCGCGGGGGAGTTGCGGGGGGGGGGGGGGGGGGCGGCCCCCCCCCCCCCCCCCGGGTCGATGGGGGGGGGCCGCCGGGGGGCGCGCCGCGCGGGCCGGGGGGTGCTGGGGACACAGGAACAGGAAGGCGGA
>NZ_JBFAOC010000060.1:0-15552 GCF_040675055.1 Micromonospora sp. NPDC049662 | reverse complement strand
TGGGTCGGGTCGACGTCCCCGTCGACCCGACCCTGGAGATCAGCGAGGTGGTCACCCGCACGGTGCGCGCCGGCGGGCCAGCGCTGCTGTTCGAGCACCCCACCCGGGGTGAGATGCCGGTGGCGATCAACCTGTTCGGCACCGAGAAGCGGATGGCGATGGCCCTCGGCGTCGACTCGCTGGACGAGGTCGGCGCGCGGATCGGCGCGTTGATCAAGCCGGAGCTGCCGGTCGGCTGGTCCGGCATCCGCGAGGGCCTGGGCAAGGTCATGCAGCTCAAGTCGGTGCCCCCGCGCAAGGTCAAGACCGCGCCCTGCCAGGAGGTCGTCTACCGGGGCGACGACGTCGACCTGGGCCGGCTGCCGGGGTTGCAGGTGTGGCCCGGCGACGGCGGGATCTTCCACAACTACGGGCTGACGCACACCAAGCACCCGGAGACCGGCAAGCGCAACCTGGGCCTCTACCGGCTTCAGCAGCACGGCCGCAACACCCTCGGCATGCACTGGCAGATCCACAAGGACTCCACCGCGCACCACGCGGTCGCCGAACGACTCGGGCAGCGCCTGCCGGTCGCGATCGCGATCGGCTGCGACCCCGTCGTCTCGTACGCGGCAAGCGCACCGCTGCCCGGCGACATCGACGAATACCTGTTCGCCGGGTTCCTGCGCGGCGAGCGGGTGGAGATGGTCGACTGCCTCACCGTGCCGTTGCAGGTGCCGGCGCACGCCCAGATCGTCCTGGAGGGCTACCTGGAGCCCGGCGAGCGGCTGCCCGAGGGGCCGTTCGGCGACCACACCGGCTTCTACACGCCGGTCGAGCCGTTCCCGGTGCTGCACATCGAGGCGATGACCATGCAGCGCGACCCGGTCTACCACTCGATCGTCACGTCGAAGCCGCCGCAGGAGGACCACGGCCTCGGCAAGGCCACCGAGCGGATCTTCCAGCCGCTGCTCAAGCTGATGATCCCGGACATCGTCGACTACGACCTGCCGGCCGCCGGGGTGTTCCACAACTGCGCGATCGTCTCCATCCGCAAGCGCTACCCGAAGCACGCGCAGAAGGTCATGAACGCGATCTGGGGCGCGCACCTCATGTCGCTCACCAAGCTGATCGTGATCGTCGACGAGGACTGCGACGTGCACGACTACAACGAGGTCGCCTTCCGCGCGTTCGGCAACGTCGACTACGCCCGTGACCTGCTGCTCACCGAGGGTCCGGTGGACCACCTCGACCACTCGTCGTACCAGCAGTTCTGGGGCGGCAAGGCAGGCGTCGACGCGACCCGCAAGCTGCCCACCGAGGGCTACACCCGAGGCTGGCCGGAGGAGATGACCATGGCCCCGGAAGTCGCGGCCCTGGTCGACAAGCGCTGGAAGGAGTACGGGATCTGATGGCCGTCCTCGACGCACCGGTGGAGAAGCCGGGCCGGGTCAAGTCCTTCCTCAAACTCGTCGCGATCGAGCACTCGGTGTTCGCGCTGCCGTTCGCGTACCTGTCGGCGCTGACCGCCATGCAGGTGAACGGCGGGCACGTGCGGTGGCTCGACCTGCTGCTGATCACCGTGGCGATGGTCGGCGCGCGGACGTTCGCGATGGCCGCCAACCGGATCCTCGACCGGCGCATCGACGCCCGGAATCCGCGTACCGCCGGACGGGAACTGGTCACCGGGGCGGTGAGCGTGCGGACGGCCTGGACCGGCGCGGCCGTCGCGCTCGTGGTGTTCCTCGCCGCCGCCGCGCTGCTCAACCCGCTCTGCCTGGTGCTCGCGCCGCTCGCCGTGGTGCCGCTGGTCGTCTACCCGTACGGCAAGCGGTTCACCAACTGGCCGCACGCCATCCTCGCCATCGCCCAGGCGGTCGGCCCGGTCGGCGCCTGGCTCGCGGTCACCGGCACCCTGGCCGGCTCCGGGCCGGCCTGGCTGCTCGGCGCGGCGGTCGGGCTCTGGATCGGCGGCTTCGACCTGATCTACGCCTGCCAGGACTCCGAGATCGACCAGCAGATCGGCGTGCACAGCGTGCCCGCCCGGTACGGTCGCCGCTTCGCGCTGCACGCCTCGACGCTCGCGCACGTGGTGACCTTCGGGCTGTTCGTGTGGTTCGGGGCGCTGATCGGGTTCGGCTGGCTGTGGTGGGTCGGCCTGGCGCTGACCGCCGTCGCGTTCGCCTACCAGCACCTGGTGGTCAGCCCGACCGACCTCAGCAAGGTCAACCGGGCGTTCTTCACCGCCAACGGGTTCGTCGGCATCGCGCTGTTCGTCTTCGCCCTGCTCGACCTGGTGATCCGCCTCGGCCTGCGGCCCTAGCTAGCCGGCCGCGGCCGTCGGGTAGCGGCCGCTCTCCAGGGTCCAGTCGATGGTGCCGCGCACGGCGTACGCGACCCCGTCGAGATGGTCGGTGACGGCCTCGTCCAACGCCGGCCCGAACGACGGCACGGCGGCGCGGAGCGCCACGAACCGCCGCATCGACTCGCGCCAGCGCTCGGCCACCCGCCGTACCGCCTCGTCCGAGGACACGCCCCACTCGGCCTGTGTCGCCAGGACCAGGTTGTGCCCGCCCGAGGTGGCCCGGTCCTTCTCCAGCGAGGCCAGGTCGTTGTACCAGGAGAGCAGGTCGTTGCCGGTGCGGGCGATCTGGCGCAGCAGCGGATGGTGGTAGACCGGATCGGGCAGGGGCCGGCCGCCGACGAACTCCGCCAGCGGATACGACACCTCGGCCGCCGAGGTGGCCCGTCGCAGCTCGACGTACTCGTCCACGCCGGGTCGGACGGCGGCCTCCTTGTTGGCCGCCTCCCGCCAGGTGCCGTCGAGGTGCCGGCCCACCGCGTCGGCGAAACGTAGCCGCCACCGGGACGGCATCCGTCTGCGCGGTTCCCGCCAGGCCAGCACCAGCAGTCGCCGCAGCGGCCCGGTCAACCCACCGTGCCGGAGGCGGGGACCGTCGTGCAGCAGTGCCAACGTCCCGTCGCGCAGCGCCCGGATCTGCGCCGGGCTGATTCGGTGCGGGCCGTCGCAGGCGTCGTCGACGAGGAAGAACCAGGTGAAGAGGGCCGTCAGCACCCGCAGGTCGGCCTCGCTGGCGTCCGGGTAGAGCCGTCCCGCGTACCGGGCGAAGCCGCCCCGGGCCAGCCGGTGCAGCGCGGCGTCGTCCAGCGGCATGCCCAGCTCGGGCAGGATGTCGACGAGCCACTGCTGGACCTGGTCGGCGTGCGGCGAGAGCCGGGGTGGGATCGGGCACTCGGCGCGCAGCGCCCAGAGGACCTCGCCGGTCGTCACCGATGCCTCCCGTGCGAACTGCTCCCGGTGCGAATCGCCATCGGCAGCATCGCAGGTCGGCGGGATAACCACCTACCCGGCCGGACAAGTCGGGCGGCTGCGGCGCGGCGGATCGTGGGGTGCCCAGCGGCGCGCGGCGTCGACCAGGCAGGCTGGGGGCATGCGGGAACCATGGGTGGTCGGTGTCTCCGGGGCCTCCGGTACGCCGTACGCGGCGGCCGTCGTCGGCGGGCTGCTCGACGCGGGCGAGCCGGTGGACCTCATCGTGTCCCGGGCGGCCCGGCTTACCCTGCTGGACGAGACCGGGCGCTCGTTCCGCGACGCGCACTGGGCCGAAGACCTCGCGGCCTGGCTGGGCCGGGACCTGACCGGAGCGGACGTACGCCACTGGCCGGCCGGCGACCTGGCCGCCGGACCCAGCAGCGGTTCCTACCGGGTACGCGGAATGGCCGTCGTACCCGCCAGCACCGCGGCCTGCGCCGGCATCGCGATCGGGCTCTCCAAGGATCTGCTGCAACGTGCCGCGGAGGTCAACCTGAAGGAGCGCCGACCGGTCGTGGTGGTGCCCCGGGAGACCCCGGTGACCCGCAGCCACCTGGAGCACCTGATCGCGTTGCACGACGCCGGCGCGGTCGTGCTGCCGGCCAGCCCCGGCTTCTACGGCGCGGGCGCGGCGGCCAGCGCGCAGCAACTGGTCGACTTCGTGGCCGGCAAGGTGCTGGACGCGCTCGGCGTGCCACACACCCTGTTCCGCCGGTGGTCCGGCCAACTCGGCGCGGCCCGGAGCTGAGCCGTCACCTGGGTTCCAGTGGTGCGCGGACCGGACGGGTGTCCGGTCCGCCTGACGTTGTCCGCACCAGTTCAGTACATGCCGGCGTTGGCCGGACCCGGCCCGGTGGAGGCGGCCGGACCCACGTTGCGTGGCTTTCCGACCTCGTCCACCTCGTCCAGCATGCCCTCCCCCTCAAGCAGGGCTCGCACCTCGGATTCCCGAAACCGGCGATGCCCGCCTGGAGTCCGGATGCTTCCTATCCGGCCGGCCGCCGCCCATCTCGTCACAGTCTTCGGGTCTACCCGAAACAGCGCGGCGACCTCACCCGGTGTCAGCAGGCGATCTCCAGTGTCCACAGCCCCCTCCTCGCGTCGACGAAGCCCCTGGCTGAACACACTGCCCCCGGCTGGTGCGAGCCCAGAGCCGTCATGAGGGACGTATGGCAATTACAGCACCAGGGACCTGGCCTGTCCGCCAAACGCGAAAAATGCACTGACTGGGAAGTTAGTAAATGGTACTGGTGCAACCCCTACCTAGACCGTCAGTTTATGAACAGTTACTCACTGTTCTGACCAACGGATGCCGAAGGCCTCGCGTTACGCCCAACGCGTTAAGGTCACTCTCCGTGGACGCCATCGACCTGAGCCTCGTCGACCTGCTGCGCGGCAACGCCCGCCTGTCGTACGCCGAGCTGGCCCGGCAGGTGGGCCTCTCCGCCCCGGCCGTGCACGAACGCGTCGGCAAGCTGGAGAGCAGCGGCGTGGTGCTGGGCTACCGGGCGGACGTGGCGCCCGAGGCGATCGGGCTGGGCGTCACCGCGCTGATCGGCATCGTCGAGGACTCCGGCGCGGACTCCGACGACATGCTGGAGTCGCTGCGGGTGCTGCCCGAGATCGAGTCCTGCTACTTCATGGCGGGCGTCGAGTCGTTCCTGCTGAAGGCCCGGGTCGGCACGATCGCCGAGCTGGAGCAACTCATCGTGCGGCTCAACCGGACCCCCGGGGTCGCCTCCACGCGCACCGCCATCGCCCTCTCCACCAAGTGGGAGAACCGCCCCCAGGCGGTCGGTCCGCAGCCCACCTGAGCTGGTTGCTAGGTTTCCGGGCGTGACTCATCTCGACCGGTGCGACGAGGCCAGCCGTAGCTGGGTGACCGAGGCGATCGCCGCCGTCGAGGCCGACGCCAACCGCTCGGCCGACACCCACCTGCTGCCCTTCCCGCTGCCCCGGGCGTGGGGGATCGACCTCTACCTCAAGGACGAGTCGTCCCACCCGACCGGCTCGCTGAAGCACCGGCTGGCCCGCTCACTGTTCCTCTACGGCCTGTGCAACGGCTGGATCGGGCCGCAGACCACGATCGTCGAGGCGTCCTCGGGCTCCACGGCGGTCTCCGAGGCGTACTTCGCCCGCATGCTCGGCCTGCCGTTCATCGCGGTGATGCCCGCCTCCACCTCGCCCGAGAAGATCGCGCAGATCGAGTTCCAGGGCGGCCGGTGCCACCTGGTGGACGACCCGGCGGGCGTGGTGGTCGAGGCCCGCTGGCTGGCCGAGGACTCCGGCGGCCACTTCATGGACCAGTTCACGTACGCCGAGCGGGCCACCGACTGGCGAGGTAACAACAACATCGCCGAGTCGATCTACGCGCAGTTGGAGCTGGAACGACACCCCATCCCGGCCTGGATCGTGGTCGGCGCCGGCACCGGTGGCACCAGCGCCACCATCGGCCGGTACGCCCGCTACCGCCGCCTGGCCACCAAGCTCTGCGTCGTGGACCCGGAGAACTCCGCCTTCTACCCCGCCTGGGTGGCCGCCGACTGGTCCGTACGCACCGGCAAGGGCTCCCGCATCGAGGGGATCGGCCGGCCCACGGTCGAGGCGTCCTTCCTGCCCTCGGTCGTGGACCGGATGGTCCAGGTGCCGGACGCGGCCTCGCTGGCCGCCATGCGCGCCGGCTCGACGGTGCTCGGTCGTCGGGTGGGCGGCTCCACCGGCACCAACCTGTGGGGCGCGTTCAGCCTCATCGCCGGCATGCTGGCCGAGGGGCGGACCGGCTCGGTGGTCAGCCTGATCTGCGACGCCGGTGACCGGTACGCCGACACGTACTACTCCGACGACTGGGTCGCCGCCCAGGGCCTCGACCTGACGCCGCACGCTGCGACCGTCGAGCGCTTCCTGAGCAGCGGCGACTGGCCCGCCTGAGCTGCCTGTCCGGTCCGACGACGGGCCCGCGCTGCCGTCAGCGGGGGTCGATCCGTTCGGCAAGACCGGGATAGCGCACCACGTACCCGTCGGCGTCCAGGTCGATATCGGCCGTGAAGGTGCCGCTGGCGAACCGTACCCGGCCCGGACCGAGCCCGGTGTAGATCTGCTCGGCCGGCACCACCTCCAGGCCCGGCAGCAGCACCCACGCGACCGTGATCCGGCGCGGCATGTCGGCCGGTCCGCGGGTCAACCCGAGCCGGCGTACCGGAAGGGCGTTGAACAGCGGCGAGCCACTCAGATCGACGTCGAGCGCGTCGGCGAGGCGATCCGGGTCGTCGGTGCCGGGCAGGCCGGCGCGCGGGTGTCCGGCCCCGACCAGTGCGGCATCCAGGTCGCCCTGCTCGGCGGTGGTGACCCGCCACCGGGACGTGGCCCGCTCGAGGGTCACGCGCCGAAGCCAACCCGACCCCTCGGCCTCGACCTCGACCCGGGCGGTGCTCCCGTCGGGCGCGGTCGTCAGCCGGTAGCGGGCGGTGAACGGAATCGGATCGACGGCGAGCACGGTGCCGCGCGCCGACAACGCGTCGCCGTCGTCGAGCAGGGCATGTTCGCTGCCGGCGGTGTCCGTCCGGGACCAGAAGATCGACTTGGTCATGGTCGCCATGAGCCGGACGTTACGCGACCCGGACGCGGTCGGCAGCGCATGCGCGAACGCCGCCGCGGAGCACAAGCTCCGCGACGGCGTTCGGCGTGGATCAGAAGATCAGTGGGTACGCGCCGGCGGCCGCCCGCCGAAACCCCGCCGATCATCACGCGGACGGTCGTCCCGACCACGGCCCTCGGAGCGGTAGCCGCCCCGGCTGTCGCGGTCCGGGAAGCGCCGCTCACCCCGGTCACCCCGGTCGGCCTGCGGCCGGTCGCCGTAGCGGCGCTCGCCGGTCGGCCGGTCACCGTACTGCCGGTCACCCTGCGGGCGGTCACCCTGCGGGCGGTCGCCGAAGCGGCGCTCGCCCGTCGGCCGGTCGGCGTAGCGGCGCTCGCCCGTCGGCCGGTCGCCGTACTGTCGGTCGCCCTGCGGGCGGTCGCCCTGCGGGCGGTCGGCGTAGCGGCGCTCGCCCTGCGGGCGGTCGCCGTACTGTCGGTCGCCCTGCGGGCGGTCGCCGAAGCGGCGCTCACCGGCCGGTCGGTCACTCCGGTCGGTCTGCGGGCGGTCGCCGTAGCCGCGACTGTCGCGATCGGCGTACCGGCGCTCGCCGGTGGGCCGATCGCCGTAGCGGCGCTCGCCCTGGGGACGGTCGCCGTACTGTCGGTCGCCCTGCGGCCGGTCGCCGAAGCGGCGCTCGCCGGTGGGCCGGTCGCCGTAGCGGCGCTCGCCCTGCGGGCGGTCGCCGTACTGCCGGTCGCCGGTGGGCCGGTCGCCGTAGCGGCGCTCGCCCTGGGGACGGTCGCCGTACCGGCGCTCGCCCTGCGGCCGGTCGCCGAACCGGCGCGGGCCGCCGGAGCGGTCGTCGAACCGTCGTCCACCGCCGGAGCGGTCACCGAAGCCGCGCGGCTCCGCCTCGACACGAACCGGAACGCCGCTGGGCTCGCGGGCGCCGATCAGCTCCGCCAACACCGGGTCGCCGACCCGGACGCGGGTCTCGGCCGGCGCGACGCCGGCCTTCTCCATCATCGCGAGGGTGGTACGGCGCTGCTTGGGCAGCACCAGCGTGGCGACCGCGCCGGACTCGCCCGCGCGGGCGGTACGACCGGCACGGTGCAGGTAGTCCTTCGGGTCCTTCGGCGGGTCGACGTGCAGCACCAGCGTGACCCCGTCGACGTGGATACCACGGGCCGCCACGTCGGTGGCGACCAGGACGTTCATCCGGCCCTCACGGAACTCGGCGAGGGTCTTGGTCCGCATCCGCTGGGTCTTGCCGCCGTGCAGCCCACCGGCCCGCACGCCGACCGCGGCCAACTGGTTGACCAGCCGGTCGACGCCCATCTGCGTACGCGCGAACACCATGGTCCGTCCGTCCCGCGCCGCGATCGAGGCGGTCACCGGGAACTTGTCGTGCGGCGGGATCAGCAGCACGTGGTGGTCCATGGTGGACACCGAGGCGGTGGACGGCGCGGTGGAGTGCGTCACCGGGTCGTTCATGAATCGCTTGACCAGCGCGTCGACGTCGCCGTCCAGAGTGGCGGAGAAGAGCAGGCGCTGACCGCCGGCCGGCGTCTTCGCCAGCAGTTCGGTCACCTCGGGGAGGAAGCCCATGTCGGCCATCTGGTCGGCCTCGTCGAGCACCGTCACCTCGACGTCGTCGAGCTGGCAGATGCCCCGTTCGATCAGGTCGCCGAGCCGGCCCGGGGTCGCCACGATGATCTCCACGCCCCGCCGGAGCGCGTCGATCTGGCGGTCGTACGGAACACCGCCGACGGCGGTCTTCAGGAACACGTTGAGCGCCTTGCCCAACGGCAGGAGCGCGTCGTTGACCTGCATGGCCAGCTCGCGGGTCGGCACCAGGACCAGGGCGCGCGGCCGCATCGGACGCGCCGGACGCCCGGCGGCGACGCGGGCCAGCAGCGGGAGGCCGAAGGCGAGGGTCTTGCCCGACCCGGTCTGCCCACGACCGAGCACGTCCCGCCCGGCGAGGGCGTCGGGGACGGTGGCCTGCTGGATCGGGAAGGGTGCGGTGATGCCCTGTCGGGCCAGAGCGCGAACCAGCGGCTCGGGCAGGCCCAGACCGGCGAAGTCGATCGACTCGGCGGTTTCGGCGGGAACGGCGTCAGACGTCTCGGGGGCGTCGATCGTCACGGGGGCGTCGGACGTCACGGGGGCGTCGACCGCCGTCGTGGCGGAATCGAAAACGGACGGAACGGTGCTGGGGTCAGCAGAGGTGGTCAACAAATGCCTTTCAAGCGGGGCGCATCTTCGCGATGGCCTGCCGCGGCTGTGCCGCCGGATCGCCCGCAAGATCGCCCATGGGCGCACATCGGGCGCGCCAGGTCAGTGATCCCGACCAGTGTACGGCGATTCGGCGGAGTCGCCAGCCGGTTGACCGACCGTAGTGGGCGGACTCACCCTCGCAGCCGTGGTGTCGATCAGCCGTCGAGCATGCCGCCCATCAGGCCGTCCAGGGCGTTGTTCGCGAGCAGGACGACCAGCACGCTGATCCCGATCAGGAGCCCCAACGCGGCGATCAGGACGATCACCACGCGGGTGTTCCGGGAGCGCTCCGCCGGGGTGTCCGACCAGCCCTGGGCGAGGATGTGCCCGGTCAGCGAGCCGGAATTCTCCACCGCCGCGTTCGCCGGTAGGGCGATCGTGGTGAAACCCGGCCCGTCGCCGCTGGCGTAGACGGTGCCCGCCTGGTCAGCGCCGCCGGCACGGGCTCCGGTACGACCACCGGCCGTCGTGCTCCGCCGCTCGGGCCCGCCGTGCGGGGTGGTCGTCCGGTGGTCCGAACCGCCGGTCAGGGGGGTGGTGGTGGACGGCGGCCACGTCGGCAGCGCGGGCGCGGGAACCACCGGCGGGGCGGACCCGGGTGTCCCGGCCCAGGCGCTGCCCGGGGCGGGCGGCGCGGCGGTCCATCCGGAGAAGGTGGCCGGCGGCGCGGAGACCGACCCCGTGGCGGGTGCGCCCGGCGTGCCGGTCGTGGCTGGTGGCGGCGGGAACGGTGGCGCCGGCATCGGGCCGGGCTGCGGCGGTGGCGCGGGCACCGGCGGGCCCGGCGGTGGCATCGGCGGCCCGGGGACGGGTGGCGTCGGCGGCCCCGGGACAGGCGGCATCGGCGAGGGTGGTGGCACGGGCGGTCCCGGAACCGGCGGCACCGGGTCCGGTCGGGGCGTGGGGAAGGGGCCCGGCGTCGGCGTCGGACCGGGCGGGTACGGCCCCGGGCTCGGTGCGGGCTCCGGCTCGCCCGGCCCCGGCGGTGTCGGTTCCGGGGCCGGACGCGCGGGCGGCTGCGCCGGCTCCGGGGGTTGCGCCGGCTCGGGCGGTTCGGGATTCACCGGTCCCGACCGGTAGACGGCGGACGTGCTCGCCCGGGGCTCCGGCGCGGCCCCGCCGCCGGCCGCGACCCGGCTGCTGCCGGGGACCGTGGCGCTGGCCCGCGCCGACGTCGGGCCGGTGGCGGTGCCCGTGGCGGTGCCCGGCGTCGGCGTCGCGCCGGTGGCGGTGGCGGGCGCTGGCGTTGGGCCCGTGGCCTGCGTCGGCGTCGGGCCGGTGGCGGTGGCGCTGGCCGGCGCGGTGGCGCTGGCGGTCACCGACGCCGTTGCGCTGGCGCGCGCCGGGGCGGTCGAGGTGTCGGCCGATGCCGGTGCGGGCGAGCTGTCCCGCTGTGCGGGCAGTGTGCTGGCCGAGCCGGCCGCCCGGTAGGTGGTCGCGGTGGCTGGAGCGCTCACCGGCAGATCACCGGGGCGTGGGTGGGCTGTCGCGACGCTGGCCCGCGCCCGCACCGGGGCGGCGGTCGGATCAGCGGCGGCGTCCTCCGACGGCTCGACGTCCGCCCCGTGGCCGTGCGCGTCGTCGACGGGGTCGCCCGCGGCGTCGTCTCCGGCTGTCGCGTCGTACGTGCCGGCGGCCTTTCCATCGGACTCCGCGACCCCGTCGCCGGTGTCGCCGTCGAGCGCGGCGTTCCCGTCCCGCACCGCGGCGTCGGTGAGCGCGGTGTCCCGGTCGGCGCTGGTCAGCGTGGCGCTGGGAGCACCGGCCGGCGAGCCGGCGTCGGTCGTCGGATCAGCGGTCGTCGGATCCGCGGTCGTCAGCCCCGCGGCCCGGCCGACGTTGACACTCTCCGCCGGATCTCTCTGCTCGGCCATCTCCGCCCTCCGCGCCACGCTCGCACCCGGCCCGTGACGTCGGACCGGGTGTGCCTGGTTGTCACCGTGCCACAGATCGTCCCAGGCGGACAGCCGGAGCCCCGGTGGCGGATCAGCGTCCCGCGCTCGGGCTGTCGCTGGTCGTCCCGCTCCGGCTGGTGGACGGCGTGCTGGCGGCGGAGGCCGATGAGCTGGCCGGTGCCGTGGTGGGGGGCGGCGGCAGCGTCGTCGGCGTGTTGGTCGGGCTGTCCGTCGGGGTCGGCGAGGTGCCGCCGGTCGGCTCCGGCGTACCGGTCGGCGTACCGGTGGGCTTCGGCGTACCCGTGCCGGTCGGCGGGGTCGGCGGCTTCGTGGTCGGCTTGCCGGTGGGGGTCGGCTTGGGGGTGGGCGTCGGCTTCGCGGGCGGCGTCGGCTTGCTGGTGGCCGGCGGCGGCACCGGCGGAAGGGGCACGTTCGGGGTCGGCACCGCCCCGATCACCCGGGTAACGGCGTAGAGCCGGGACCAGTTGACCACCGAGACCTTGACCACGTCGCCGGTCGTGGGCGCCTGCACCATCTTGCCGTTACCGATGTACATGGTGACGTGGTGGATCGTGGTGTAGCTGCTGCCGGAGGCGAAGAACATCAGGTCGCCGGGGAGCGCCTCGCTGGGTCGTACGGTGCGGGACCGGGTGGCGGCGTACTGGTCGCGGGAGACCCGGGGCAGATCGAAGTAGTCGGCGCCCGGGGACCGGTACGCGGCCCACATCAGACCCGAACAGTCGAACTGGTCCGGCCCCTCCTCGGACCACTTGTACGGGTCACCGAGCTGGGCGAGCGCGTACCGGACGGCGGCCAGCGCCCGCGGGTGCGCGGACATGCCGCTGGTGCTCTGGCCGGCGACGTAGCCCGATCCGAACTGCTGCTCGGCGGCCTCCTGCTGCCGTTCGAGCAGGATCAGCTGGGCGGCGTTGTCCTTGCGGAGCTTGAGCAGGCTGGCCTCGGCGGTGCGTAGGGCATTCTCGCCGGTGGCGAACTCCGCCTCGACGGCGTCGACGGCCGCCTTGGCCGCGGTGTGTGCCTGGTAGGCGGTCTGTTCGCTGGCCCGGGCCCGCGCCAACTCGCCGGTCACGGCGGTGGTGGCACCCTCGACCTTCTCGCCACGGTTGATGCGCTGGAGCCGGCTCAGGCCCTGGATGTCGTCGACGAAGTCACCCGGCGGCAGGGCGGCGGCCGCCTTGACCGCGTCCGAGGCTGCGGAGTCGGCTGCCTGCTGGGCGCGGAGGAGAGCGTCCTGCGTGGTCGCCAGCACCTTGCCGGCCGCGACGAGCTGCGCCTGCGCGTCGGTACGTTTCTGTCGGGTCAGCAGTAGTTGGTCGCCGAGCAGGCCGACCTGACTCTCGGCGGCGGCGATCTGGGCGGCCAGCGGGCCGTTGCCGAGGTTGACCGGGGGGGCCGGGACGCCGGCGAGGGGCGGGCTGCCGGGCACCTGCGGGGCACCGATGGCCGGTGGACGCGCGCCGGTGTCCGGCACGGTCGAGGGCACGGTTGGCTCGGCGTACGCGGGGGTGGCCAGCACGGCGGCGGCGATCGCGCCGAGCAGGGCGGCCCAGAGCTTCGGCCGCAGCACCGGCGAGATCACCGGGCTCCGTCGTCGCTGCCGTCGCCCGCGCCCGCTGTCGACCATTCCGCTCCCCGTCCGGTGCTCGTCGTCGCGCTCGGTGGGCGCGACCGTCGGGACGGTACCAGTGTGTGAGTTCCGCCCCACCTTGTCTTACCGCACGGCGGCAGTGATGTCGATGCATCGGCGGGTTACGGGAGGCTGAGAGTCCGGTGAAGTGGGTCGCTGTCGCGGACCGTGCCGCCCGGCCCACCGGGGGGTCGACGTACCCTCGGGAAAGACCGCAGGTGGAAGGGACGTGCCATGGACGCCGGACTCAAGCGTGAGCTCGAAGCGAAGGTGTACGCCGGTGAGCGGCTGACCCGGGAGGACGGCGTCGCCCTCTACGACAGCGACGACCTGACCTGGTTGGGGCGGCTGGCGCACCACAAGCGCACCGAGCTGAACGGTGAGCGGGTGATGTTCAACGTCAACCGGCACCTCAACCTGACGAACGTCTGCTCGGCGTCCTGCGCGTACTGCTCGTTCCAGCGTAAGCCGGGCGAGAAGGACGCGTACACGATGCGCATCGACGAGGCGGTCCGCAAGGCCAAGGAGATGGAGGATGAGCAGCTCACCGAGCTGCACATCGTCAACGGCCTGCACCCGACGCTGCCGTGGCGCTACTACCCGAAGGTGCTGCGCGAGCTGAAGGCGGCGCTGCCGAACGTCAAGCTCAAGTGCTTCACCGCGACCGAGGTGCAGTGGTTTGAGAAGATCAGCGGCCTGAGCGCCGACGAGATTCTCGACGAGCTGATGGACGCCGGCCTGGAGTCGCTGACCGGTGGCGGCGCGGAGATCTTCGACTGGGAGGTCCGCCAGCACATCGTCGACCACGAGTGCCACTGGGAGGACTGGTCGCGCATCCACGCCCTGGCCCACAGCAAGGGCATGAAGACCCCGGCGACCATGCTGTACGGCCACATCGAGGAGCCCCGGCACCGCGTCGACCACGTGCTGCGCCTGCGGGAGTTGCAGGACGAGACCGGCGGTTTCGCGGTCTTCATCCCGCTGCGCTACCAGCACGACTTCGTCGACTCGGCGGACGGCAAGATCCGTAACCGGATCCAGGCACGCACGACGATGGCCTCGCCGGCCGAGTCGCTGAAGACGTTCGCCGTGTCCCGGCTGCTGTTCGACAACGTGCCGCACGTGAAGAACTTCTGGGTGATGCACGGCCTGTCGGTGGCCCAGCTCTCGTTGAACTTCGGCGTGGACGACCTGGATGGCTCAGTGGTCGAATACAAGATCACCCACGACGCCGACTCGTACGGCACCCCGAACACCATGCACCGCGACGACCTGCTGAACCTGATCTGGGACGCCGGCTTCCAGCCGGTCGAGCGGGACACCCGCTACAACGTCGTCCGGGAGTACGACCGGGCGCCGTCGCTGGCCGAGCGCCGCGCCGAGCCGCAGCAGGTCTGGGCCTGAGACACCACGTACCCTCGCAGTCGATGACCGAGCAGCGCAGCGCCGAGCAGCAGGGCGGCTTCCCCCGACGAGACGCCGAGGGGCGCGTCCGTACGCTTGGTGACCTGCTCGGGGTGTGCCTCGCCGGCCTGGTCATCGGTGTGCTGGCGCTCGTGCTGTTCGAGTGGGCGTTCGCCTCGTTCGGCGCTGCCGACTTCGGGCACACCAACGGTTGGCTCGCGGTGATCCTGCCGGCCTGGCTGTTCTGGGACGACTTCCGCGCCTGGGGGTTCGGGGCTGCCCGGGTGGTGGCGGCGCTCGTCGCGGCGGCGGTCGCGGTGTTCGTGGGGCTGCTGGTCGCCGGGCTGGGCGCGGGGTTGCCGCCGCTGCTGTCCGGCGCGTTGGCGGCGGCGGCGTTCACCGTGGCGTACGCGACGATCTGGTTCCCCGGCGTCCGTTGGCTGGCCCGCCGGACGGGCTGAGTGACCCGCCCATCGGGCGCGGAGAAGGAGTACATGAGGTGAGCGCGGCGCTCAAGTACACGCTGGGCCGGATCGGGCTGTTCGTCGCCGTACTGGCGGCCCTCTGGCTGGTCGACGTGGACATCTTCCTGAAGCTGATCCTGGCGCTGGCGTTCTCCGCCGCGCTCTCCTTCTTCCTGCTGCGCGGCTGGCGCGACGAGATGGCCCACGAGATGGCCGAGGCCACGGCTCGTCGCAAGGCAGAGAAGGAGCGCCTCCGCTCCGCCCTGGCCGGCGAGGACGAGCAGTCCGACGAGGGTGAGCGGCGGCAGCCGTAGGGCCTGCGGACGCGTGCCGCGCGGGGACCGTCGAAACGGGGCGGCGGGAGCGGCTGCCTGCCGTTAGTGTCTCCCGCCGTGGAAATCTTCAACAAGATCAGCGACTGGCGGGCCAAGATTTTCGTCTGGGTCGGCCTGCCTGTCATCGCCGGCATCGGTCTGCTGCTGGGCGTTGGTGATCTCGGACCGGCCTGGCAGGCCAAGGGCGGTGGCGGCACCGCGGGCACCTTCACGGCCGTCTCGGAGGAGTGTTCCCGTCGAAGCTGCACCTGGCACGGCGACTTCGTGGCCGACGACGGTGCCAAGCGGGCGGACGTGATCCTCTACGACGCCCCGGACACCCTGTCGACGGGCGAGACGGCCCCCGCACTGGACACGGGCGCGCGCAAGGGCGTCTTCGCCGCCGCCGGGGGTTCCACCTGGCTGCTGGTCACCGCGCTAACCCTCGCCGGAGTGGTGGCCGCCGTCGCCTGGGTGCTCTTCCTCACCCACACCGTCCGCCGCCACCGCGCCCAAAACGAACCCCTCCCCGAGCCAACCAACCGCGCCTGAGAAGCGTGATCAAGAGGTTTGCGTCAGCAGAGTGGCATTCGGTGACGCAAACCTCTTGATCAACCGCGTTCCGTCCGGACGGGGGCGGGTGGGGGGTGGGGTGGG
>NZ_JBFAOC010000059.1:0-36584 GCF_040675055.1 Micromonospora sp. NPDC049662 | reverse complement strand
TCGGCGCGATCGGCGCCGGCATGAACCAGTCGGCGATGCTGGCCCGCTTCGTCCACGCCCGTCGGTGCGGCCGGGGGAGCGGCCACCACCACCGCCGTCGTCGTCGCGACCGCGTCGACCTCGGTCCCGTGACCCGGCAGCACCACCGGCGGGTACGCCTGCGAGGGCTGCCACACGAGTCGCCCACCCGCGCCGTCGCCGAAGTACGCGAGCATCACGTCCCGCTGCGAGGCGATCATGTCCCGGCTGGTGCGGAGGAACTCGCTCAGCAACTCGTCGCGGCCGTCCCGACCACTGAAGGCGGTCCCGTTCGAAGCGGTCATCGACAACTCCTTGATCCGTCGTGGGGGCGTCATTCCGCCGGGCAGGCTGTTCCCGGACTGATCTCGTACGAGCTGGCCGTCCACGGTCCAGAACGGACGCTGGCCCGTCTTGACCGCCCCGACGTCCGCCGTGTCGCGGCCCTGGAACAACCAGCCGGTCCGAACCGGGACGCCGGCACAGGCCAGTTGCGCGACAGTGACGAGGAAGCCACGCAGCCCCTCGTCGGGACGGGGCTCGGTGGCGACCGCGAGGTGCGGCCGGTCGCCGAGGATGGCCCGGACCAGCTTGGTGAGGACCTGACCGGGGCCGGCCTCCACGAAGGTCCGAGCGCCGCTGGCGTACATCGCCTCGATCTGTTCGACGAAACGCACGGGCGCGCCGATCTGCGCGGCGAGCCGTTCACGTACCCGGTCGGCGTCCCCGTCGTACGGGGCTGCCGTGTGGTTCGACCAGACCTGGATGGCCGGCTCCCGTACCGTGCTGGACGCCAGCGCCTCGGCGAAACGTGTGGTGCCGCCGGCCACCACCGGGCTGTGGAACGCGCACGCGACGGAGAGCTGACGGGCCGACAGCCCGCCCTCGCGCAGCGCCGCCACCGCCGACCCGACCGCGGGAGTCGGCCCGGAGATCACGACCTGCGTCGGGGTGTTCCGGTTGGCCAGCACGATGTCGCCAGCCAGCCCCGATGCGGTGAGCACCTGGCTCACCTGCTCGGCGGTGCCGGTGACCGCCGCCATGGTGCCCGGGTCGTCGCCGGTGGCGGTCAGGATCGCCTCGGCCCGTTGCCGGCTCAGCGCGAGCAGGGTCTCGGGGTCGAACGCGTCGGCTACGCAGAGCGCGACGAGCTCCCCGTAGCTGTGTCCGCCGGTCAGGTCCGGCCGGACGCCCAGCCGACGTAGCAGGTGGTCGACCGCGAGGCCGCCGATGCCCAGGACGGGTTGGGCGACCCGAGTGTCGCGTACCCGGTCCTCCTGCTCGCGGGCCGTCTCCGGGTCGAACGCCGACGGCGGGAAGAGGAGGTCCGCCCACTCGGCGCCGAGGCGCAGGTAGTGCCGCAGCTCGGGGAACGCGACGAACAGTTCGGCGAGCGCACCCGGCCGCTGGCTGCCCTGACCGGGGAAGAGGAAGGCCACCTTGCCCGGCTCCGGGTCGTTCGGCGGTTGGACCAGCCCGCGTGCCGGGTCGTGCTCGCCGGCGACGGCCCGGCCCAACAGCTCGGCGAGTTCGTTCCGGTTACGGGCGACGATGGCAATCTGGACCGCGCCGGCCCGGTGGTCGGCCTCGTCGGACAGCGACGCGGCCAGGTCCCGCAACGACCACGGTCGGCCCAGCTCGTCGCGGTTCGACAGCATCTCCAGCAGCCGGCGTACCCGCAGCTGTGCCGCGGGCCGATCGGCGCCGCGGAAGCAGAACAGCTCCGCCGGCCAGGACTGCCGGGTGTGCCGTGGCTCGGGGCTGTTCGCATACGCGCCGAGCACGGTGTGGAAATTCGTCCCGCCGAACCCGAACGCGCTCACCCCGGCCAGCCGCTCGGCCGCCGGCGCGATCCACGGGCGAACGCCGGTGTAGAACGCGAAGGGGCTGCGGGCCGGATTCCACGCGGGGTTGGGGCGGGTCAGGTGGATCGTGGGTGGCTTGACTCCGGTGTAGAGCGCGAGGCTCGCCTTGATCACGCCGGCCAGGCCGGCCGCGCACTTGGTGTGCCCGATCTGCGACTTCACCGAGCCCAGCGTGCAACTACCGGGCTCCGCACCGGCCTCGTCGAAGAACCGGGTCAGGGTCTCCAATTCGGTACGGTCGCCCACCACCGTGCCGGTGCCGTGCGCCTCGACCAGACCGACCTGTCGGGGCGAGACCCCGGTGCGGTGGTAGGCCCGGTCGAGGGCGCGTCGCTGCCCGCTCGCCCTCGGGGCGGTGAGCCCGAGCGCACGTCCGTCGCTGGAGCTTCCGATGCCCTTGATCACGGCGTAGATCCGGTCGCCGTCGCGCTCGGCGTCGGCCAACCGCTTCAGTACGACGCACGCCACCCCCTCGCCGAGGGCGATACCGTCGCCGGTGCTGTCGAACGTGCGGCACCGTCCGGTGGGGGAGAGGGCGTGCGCGGAGGTGAACATCAGGTAGTCGTTGATGCCGTTGTGCAGGTCGGCGCCGCCGCAGATCATCAGGTCGCTGCTGCCGGCGCTGAGCTCCTTGCAGGCGGCGTCCATCGCGGCGAGCGACGAGGCGCAGGCGGCGTCGATGGTGTAGTTGGGACCGCCGAGGTCGAGACGGTTGGCGATCCGGCCGGCGATGACGTTGGCCAACACGCCGGGGAAGCTGTCCTCGGTGACCGTGGGGAGTTGGTCCTCCAACTCGGGCGGCACGTCCCCGAGGTAGGCCGGGAGCATGGTCCGCAGCGTCTGGGCGTGACCCATGTCGCTGCCGGCCTCGGCCCCGAACACCACCCCGGTCGAACGGTGGTCCGCGCCGGCCGCGTCGTACGGATATCCGGCGTCGACGAGCGCCCGATGCGCCACCTCGAGCGCGAGCAACTGGGTCGGGTCGATGCTGCTCAGCGCCGCCGGGGGTATCCCGTACCGGATCGCGTCGAACGGGACCGGCTCGATGAACCCACCCCACCGGGAGACGCTGATCCGACCGGCCTGACCCGGCTCCACCTCGGGCGCGTAGTACGTGTCGACGTCCCACCGGTCGGCAGGCACCTCGGTGACCGCGTCGGTGCCGCTGAGTACGGTCTGCCAGAAACTGTGCAGGTCGGGGGAGCCGGGCAGCACGCAGGACATGCCGACGATGGCGATGTCCAGCGGCGCGACCGGCTCGTCCACCGGCGCGGTCGGCGGGACGAGTTCGGCGCGCAGCGCGGCGGTCCGTACCGCGAGGAACTCCTGTGCCTCGGTGGTGACCTGCGCGTGCAGCTCCGCGACCGTGGTCGGTGCGTGGCGCAGCACCGCGACCTGGCCGGCCATGAACATCCCCTCGACGGCCTGCACCGCCTCGTCGACCTCCACCAGGCCGTCGCTCTCCCGGCGTACGCCCTTGCTGGCGATCCGCAGCCGACCGACGTTCAACAGCTCCAGGTGCTCCCAGACCTGGCGGTTCTCCACCCCGGCCGACTCCAGCTCCTCCCGTACGCTGTGGAAGTCATCCACGAACGGGCTGGGCAGGCAGCGGGTCGCGTGCCCGGGGGCGGTCTCCAGCAGCGACGTGCTGGTGGCGGCGATGGCCGTACGGTGGAACAGGGGCTGGATGGCGCCCTCCTGCACCGCTTCGCTGGTGAAGAGGTAGGCGGTCCCCATCAGCAGCCCGATCTGCGCCCCCCGGCCGGTCAGCGGGGCCGCCATCGCGGCGACCATCGCCGCCGACCGGGCGTCGTGGATGCCGCCCGCGAACAGCAGTTGCAGCCGCCCGGCTTCGTCCGGCGTCTCCGCCAGGAACTCCTCGAGCACCAGCAGCTGCGCCTCCCACAGGGGAAAGCTGGCCCGTGGCCCCACATGCCCGCCGCACTCCGCGCCCTCGAAGACGAACTTGCGCGCGCCCGCCCGCAGGAACTGCCGCAGCAACCCCGGTGACGGTACGTGCAGGAAGGTGTTGATCCCGTCCTGCTCCAACGCCGTGGCCTGGGACGGACGGCCGCCCGCGATGATCGCGCACGCGGGTCTGATCTCCCGGATCGCCTCAAGTTGTGCCGCACGCAGCTCGTCGGGCGCGAAGCCGAGCACCCCGACGCCCCAGGGCCGCTCGCCCAGTCGATCGGCGGTCTCCCGGAGCACCCGGCGGGACTGTTCCGCGCCGGCCAACGCGAGCGCGACGAAGGGCAGCGCGCCGTCGGCGGCGACCGCGGCCGCGAACGGGGCCTCGTCGCTGACCCTGGTCATCGGGCCCTGTACCACCGGTATCCGGACGTTGAGGGCGTCGGCGAGAGCGGCGCCCGGCGCCAGGGCGTCCCCGGCAGACGATTCGGCGAGCGCTTCGAGAAGGTTGGCCCGGATTCCGCGTACGGCGGCGGCGGTGTCGGGCCAGCGCCGGGCGAAGACGGCGGCGAGCCAACCGTCCTGGCCGATCGGCAGCAGTTGTGAGGCGCTGTCGTGCGGACCGCCCCGGCGGATCCCGCGTACTCCGTCGACCAGGACCGTCTCGGATCCGTCCAGCCGACGGATCGCGCCCCGCGCGTCCGCCGGGAGCTCCGATTCCGGCATGAGGGTGAGCTGGCTGTCCAGGACGACGCCGGCCGCGCCGCCGATGACACAGGCGACGGCGGTGCGGGGGCCGATGCCGCCGGCGACCCAGATCGGCAGGTCGATGTCGTCGGCAGCGGCCAGTTGCTGGAGCAGGACGAACGAGCTGAGCTCGCTGACTGTGCCGCCACCCTCCATGCCGCGCGCGATGAGCCCGTGCGCTCCGGCGGCGGCGGCGTACCGGGCGTCGTCGAGGCTGGTCACCTCGACGAGCACTCGGTACCTGTCGACCACGTCGGCCAGTGGCCAGGGCGTATCCGGCGGTAGGACCAGGAGATCGACCCGGCCGTGGCCCGCCCGCTCCACGTCGGCCGGCGTGGCGGTGCAGCCGGCCGGTACGCGTACGCCGATCGGTCCGCTCGACCCGGCGGCGGCCTGGGCCAGGGCGGTGAGTGTCCAGCTGTCGCCGGAGGCGAGGTCCAGGACGCCGTGACCGCCGCCGTGGCGGGCGGCGGTCACGATCCCGGGACTGGGTTCGAGGGGGCTACCGACGCTGATCACGATTACGAGATCGCGCGTGTTCGGTGCAGGACTCATCGGACTCCCACTTCATTGGGCGCCCGGGTCTCGAGCGCGACCGAATGAATCAGATGATCAACCGAGGTTGCCGCCCGCAGCTTATTGTCGCCTATCGATCTCGGGCTCCGATTAAGTTAGGCCAGCTTAGTTACGGCTCAGTTAACTTTCCCAAAATAGCCCGCTGGCCTGCGGTTCTTCCGATCGCATCGATGAGACGCGGGACATCTTCCGTCCGCCAAGCCGTGACGGCCTGACCTCGGTTGGGCGGCCGGCGGCTTCGCTCCGGCTGCGAGGCGCGGTGTTAACTATCGACGTACTTTGAATTCAGAAGTGTTACTAGCCCGGCAGAGAAAGTGATGTCTATCACTATCGTCTTGCAGATCCGGCTTATAAAAGCACTCTTATCTGGTCGGTTTGGTGGGGCCGGAACCATTCCTATCTCCTGAGTATGGAATTGGTCCCGGTCGGCCCTCGCTTAATGTTCGTAATGCCTATCGGAGAGGGGGAGAATCAACCGGCAAAATGCCATGTCATCGAGCGGGGCAACCCGCTCGTCGCTCAACCGACCACCGCCGGGGAGGCCCCGGTCAGCCGCACCGGGTCGCGCCGGTTCGAGCCGGGCGCGGCGTGCTTCGCGAGCCCTCCACGGCGGTGGCTCCACGCCACCCCTCCGTACGTCCGTTCCTCGACACCCGCGGGGTCGACGGGTCGCCACGCCCGCGTGCCCGGCGGCACCGCCGGATGCCCGCCGGCCAACCCGGACCGGCAGGACCTCGCCCACGGGCCGCCCACCCGCCCGTCCAACCCGAGCGGTCCGCTTCCCCTTCCACCTGCCCCCAACGAACTGGTGGTCCCTCATGCGCAAGATTCTCCTGCTGGCCCTGGTCGGTCTCGGCGCCCAACTGGTCGACGGCAGTCTCGGCATGGCCTACGGCGTGACCTCGACGACCCTGCTGCTCGCCGTCGGCGTCCATGCCGCCGCCGCCTCCGCCACCGTGCACCTCGCCGAGATCGGCACGACCCTCGCCTCGGGTGCCGCCCACTGGCGATTCGGCAACGTCGACGCGAAGGTCGTCGCGCGGATCGGCATTCCGGGGGCGGTCGGCGCCTTCGCCGGCGCGACCTTCCTGTCCAGCCTCTCCACCGATGCGGCGGCACCGATCATGTCGCTGATCCTGCTCACCCTCGGTAGCTACCTCCTGGTCCGCTTCACCACCTTCGGGTTGGCGAAGGGCAACATGGGCAAGCCGCTGCGCAAGCGATTCCTCGGTCCACTGGGCCTGCTCGCCGGCTTCGTCGACGCCACCGGTGGCGGCGGCTGGGGACCCATCGGCACCCCGGCGATCCTGGCCAGCGGCAGGCTCGAACCACGCAAGGTCATTGGGTCGATCGACACCAGTGAGTTCCTGGTCGCCGTCGCGGCGAGCCTCGGCTTCCTCGTCGGTATCGGTGCGGAGAACATCAACGTCGGCTGGGTCATCGCGCTGCTCGTCGGCGGGGTGGTCGCCGCGCCGGTGGCGGCCTGGCTCGTACGCCTGGTCCCGCCCCGGGTGCTCGGCTCGGCGGTCGGCGGCATGATCGTGCTGACCAACAGCCGAACCCTGCTCCGCAGTGACTGGTTCGATGCCTCGGCCACCCTGCGTTATGGCTGCTACGCGGTCGTCTGCGCGATCTGGGCGGCCGCCGTGACGTACTCGATCCGTCAACACCGGAGGGAGCAGCACCAAATCGTCCCGATCGGTAACAGCTGACCGGCCCCGATCCAGGTGACCAACAATGCCGGCACCTCCCGGCCGTGGTCCGAGAGGTGCCGGCGGGCGACCGCGCAGCGCCGCTGGGCTAAGTTGTCGGGTTGCGGCGCGCCGCCTTCGACGCCGACGGTTCGGCGGGCTCGGGCGCCTCGTCGGCCGCGCCGCGACGCCGGACCTGGCGGTCACCCCCGCGGCGACCCGCACGGGCGGAGGTCGCAAGCCGGTCGGCGAGCGCGATGACGAGACCGCGGAGGTGATCCGGTTGCTCGATGACAAATGGCCTGTCGAGTGACGCGAGCACCGGAGGCAACCAGTCGAGGCGCTCCGCCCACAGCTCGACGCGGAGCCAGCGCTCGGTCTCCGGATCTGCGTCTTGCCCGGCCGGCGGCTCCTGCACGCTGGCGACGCTGGCGGGAAGTCGGGCGCGGATCTGCTCGACCGTCCCCTGGATCCACAGTGTCACCTGATGCTGGTACGGAGCCTTGGCGAGCCCGGAGAGGACGCGCTGCGCCGGATCGAGTCCGGCGGGCGGCTCGAACGCGCCGGGCAGGGTCCTCGCGTCTGCGATGCGATCCAACCGGAACGTCCGGTCTTCGCCGATCTCGGGATCCACGCCCGTGACGTACCACCGGCCCGAATGGGCGACGAGCCCGTATGGGTGCAGCGTGCGTTCGCTGTGCCGCCCGTCGGCGGCGGTGTACCTGATCGAGACCGGCCGGCGGTGGTGCACGGCATCGGCGAGAGTGAGCAGGAGCCCGGCCTCCGGGACGGCGAACTCGCCGGGCGGCGCCGTGAAGGTGAGGGATTCGAGCACCGTGTCGAGCCGGTGGGCGAGCCGCTCGGGCAGTACCCGCCGGATCTTCGCCGCCGCCGTCTCACTCGCCGTGCCCGTCGCCGTCATCAACCCGGCTCGGCGACCGGCGACCAGGCCGAGCAGCACGGCGAGCGCTTCGTCGTCGCCCAGCATGAGCGGAGGCATGCGGTATCCGGAGGCGAGCCGGTATCCGCCGTAGCGGCCGCGCACCGACTCGACGGGCACGTCGAGCTCGATCAGGTGGTCCACGTACCGCCGCACGGTGCGCCCGTTGACGCCGAGCCGGTCGGCGAGTTCGGCCACCGTCCGGCTGCCGCCCGACTGTAGGAGCTCCAGCAGAGCGAGCACGCGAGCGGTGGGTCGAGCCATGCGTGGAACCTAGCGTAAATATGGACCGTTTCTGTCCGGTATTGGTCCTAGCATGCGAGGTGGAACGGCTCCACCGGAACAGGGAGATCACCATGAACTTCGTCTCGACCCGCATCATCACGGATGACGTCGCCCGCCTCGTCGACTTCTACGAGCGAGTCACGGGGGTGCGGGCGAGCTGGGCCAACGAGGACTTCGCCGAGGTGAGGACCACCTCCGCGACCCTCGCGATCGGCAGCACCCGCACCGTCCCGCTGTTCGCGCCTGGCGCCGCCCGTCCGGCCGACAACCGTAGCGTCATCATCGAATTCCTCGTGGACGACGTGGACGGCGTGCATCAGAACCTGGCCGGCTTCGTCGAGGACTTCGTCAACGAGCCAACCACGATGCCCTGGGGCAACCGGGCGTTGCTGTTCCGCGACCCCGACGGCAACCTGGTCAACTTCTTCACCCCGGTAACCCCGGCCGCCATCGAGAAATATGCTCGCTGACGACAGCGCGGCCCTTACACGCGCTCATTCCGCCGATCGTGCGGGCCGCGCGTCGTGGGGTTGTGGGGGAGCGCCCGCCACACGGCGGAGTCGTTGTCGGGCGCGATCTGACCGCTCAACCCGTGGTCGCCGGTGGTGGTGACCGGCCCGCCGGCGCACGGACTACGCCGAGAAAGGCAGGGCGTCGAGGCGGGCGCGGACCGACTCGCTCCATGGATGGTCGAGGTCGGTGAGGATGCTCAAGGCCTGCTGCCACACCGCCCGCGCGGCGCCTGTGTCGCCCGCGGCGAGGTGGGTGTCGCCGAGGTGGGTGAGAGTGTCCGCCTCGTGGGCGCGGTAGCCGAGTTCTCGGAACAGTCCGAGGGCCTGCCGGTAACAGTCGACGGCCCGACCGTGCTGGCCGAGGTGGTGTCGGGCGTGGCCGAGGCTGTCCCAGGTGGCGGCCGTACCGCCGCGGTCGCCCACCCGCCGCAGGAGGCTGAGCGCGTGTTCGCAGTATTCGACGGCCGTGGCGTGGTCGCCGAGCAGCGTGTGGCACCAGCCGACAGCGTTGAGCGCGAACGCCTCCCCGCGTTCGTGCCCGGCCGTGCGGTAGAGCAGGACGGCGCGGCGGGCGTGCTCCAGGGCGCTGGGCAAGTCCTTCCGGTGCTCGTGCAGGTAGGCGAAGAGGCGGTGGATGAACGCCTGCCCGGCCGTGTCGTCGCTGCCCACATAGAGGTCGAGGGCGCGGTGCAGGTGCTCCTGCGCGTCGTCGAGCCGCTGCAACCGCAGGTCGGTGTGGGCGAGGCTGAGGTGGGCGCCGGCACGCGCGGCCGGGACGCCGAGCCGGTCCGTGCACTCGAGCGCGGTCCGCCAGGCGACGGCGCGGTCGTACCAGTACCCACGGCGTTCCAGGTACGTGTCGAGGGCCCAGGCGAGCTGCCAGGCCTCCCGGTCGAGGCCGGACTCGGCGGCGAGGCGCAGCGTGGCGAGCAGGGCGGCGCGCTCGGCGTGGAACCACGCCGTCGCCTGGCGCGAATCCGCCAGGTGCTCCGGCGTGTCGGCGGCCGGCGGCGGGTCGAGCGGGAGCGCAATGGGGTCCCGCTGGGCGTGTACGAGCCGGTTCGCGGCGTGCGCGGCGTGCGTGTAGTGGCCGACCAGGCGCGACCGCGCGGCCCGCCGGTCGTCGGGGGCGACCTCCTCGGCGGCGTACGCGCGCAGGAGGTCGTGCAGGGCGTACCGGCCGGGCGCCGGTTCGGCGACCAGGTTGGCGCGGACCAGTTCGGCCAGCAGACCGCGGGTGGGGGACAGCGGTTGCCCGGCGAGGCTCGCCACGGCGTGCGCGCCGACGTCCGGGCCCGGGTGCAGGCTGATCAGGTGGAACAGCCGCCGCGCGTCGGCGCTCAGCGCGGCCTCGGACCAGGAGAAGACGGCGCGTACCCGGGTGGTCGGATCGCCGGCGTCGAGGGCGTCGAGGCGGCCGTGCACGTCGGCGAGCTCGGCGGCGATCGCGGTCAGCGGGAACGCGGTCTGCTGTGCGCGGGCGCAGACGATGGCGAGGGCGAGCGGCAGCCGCGCGCAGGCGGCGATGATCTGTTGCACGGCGGTTGGCTCGGCGACCACCCGGTCGACGCCCAGGCGGCGGGCCAGCAGGAGCCGGGCCTCGTCGGGATCGAGGACGCCGACGGCGAGCGGGTGGGCGCCGTGCGCGGTCACCAGGGGAGCGAGCCGGTCGCGGCTGGTGACCACGGTGGCCGACGTGGGTGCGCCGGGCAGCAGGAGCCGGACCTGGTCGGCGTCGCGGGCGTTGTCGAGCACGACGAGGATCCGCTTGCCGGCCAGCAGGCTGCGGTAGCGCGCCGCCTGCACGTCCGGGTCGGCGGGAATCCGCTCGGGCGGTAGGCCGAGGGATTCGAGCAGGCCGCGCAGCGCGGTGGCCGGCCGGACCGGCACCCCGCCGGGGTCGAAGCCGCGCAGGTCGGCGTAGAGCTGGCCGTCGGGAAACCGGTGGGCCACCTGGTGCGCCCAGTGCACGGCCAGGGTGGTCTTGCCGACCCCGGCGGTGCCGGAGACCACCGCGATCACGCCGCCGGTCGCCACCCCGGTGGGCTCGGCCAGCAGCTTGTCGAGGCCGGCCAGGGCGTCGGTGCGCCCCACGAAGCCGCGGACGTCGGTGGGCAGCTCCGCCGGCACCGGGGCCGGCGTACCGGCGGCCGGCGCGGCCCGGGGTTGCGGGGGTGCGCCCTGCAACAGCGCCTGGTGGAGCATCTGGAGGTTCGGTTCCGGGTCGACTCCGAGCGCTTCGGCCAGCCGGGTCCGCAGTGCGGCGTACTCCCGCAACGCGTCGGCGGTGCGCCCGAGCGCGTGCTGGGCCCGCATCAGCGCGGCGGTGAGCGACTCCACGAGCGGGTGTTCCGCCGTCAGCTCGGCCAGCGGCCCGATGGTGACGGCCGGGTTGTGCGCACCCAGCTCGGCGTCCGCCCACGCCACCACGGCGTCCAGGTGCTCCCGGGTCCAGCTCTCCCGCATCCGGGCGGCCCAGTCCCCGGCGATGCCGGCCAGCGGTACGCCCTGCCGCAGCCCGATCGCCGCGCGCAGGGTGGCCAGCCGTTCCCGGTCGTCAGCGATGTCCCCGGCGCGCAGCAGCAACCGACGGAACCGGTGCAGGTCGACCAGTTCCTCGTCGATCTCCAGCAGGTACCCGCCGGAGCGGTGTACGAGCGGCGGCGGGTCGGCGTCACCGGCCGCCTCGCGCAACACCTGCCGGATCCGGGTGACGTGCGCCCGCAGGCTGCCCCGTGCGTCGGCGGGGGCGTGCTCGCCCCACACCCGGTCGACCAGCGCGGCCTGTTCGACGACCCGGCCCGCGTCGACCAGCAACGCCGCCAACACCGCCCGCTGTCGCGGTGGCCCCGGGTCGACCGGTCGTGCCCCGGCGAGGACCTGCACCGGGCCGAGCAGACGGTATCCGACCGGTTTGGCGCGCACGTTCACCACGAGACCCGCACAGCATCAGCCACCTTCGGCATCGCAACGATTCCACAACGTACCGGCCCATCGTCGGTTGCCATTCTCTTCGTGCCCGACCGCAACGGCACCCCCGGGGGTCCGGAGGTGGTCGGTCGAGCCGAGAGGGGAGGGAGGCAGCCATGAAGATCGTCGTTCGCGCCGTGGAGTCGGTGAAGACCACGCAGTACCCCGATTCCTGATCAAGCCGGGTGGTCGGCCGTCGCTCGCCGGCGGCCGCCCACCCCGGTGAAACCATCCTCGGACCCGGAGGTTTGTCATGCGCGTCGGCCTCAAGCCCTGCGAGTGGGAGCGTGTCGGCGACGGTCTGGTCGTCGTCTGCGACCCGAGCCGCTCGGTGCAGCTCGACGACCCGGACGGCCAGGTGGAACGGCTGCTCACCGTACTGTCCAATCAGCCCGGAACGGTCGCCGAGCTACGTGCCGCCCTCGCCGCCGACGGGGTCGAGGTGAGCACCGACGACCTCAGTGGCGCCCTGGCGGCGCTCGACGGCCTTCGGTTGCTGCGGGACCTCGACCGGCACGTCGACCGCGCCCGGGTCGGCCGGGACTTCAGCAACCTCGCCTTCTTCGAGCTGTACGCGACCCTGGAGACCAGCGAAGCCGACCTGCAGCGGCGGGTGCGCGACGCCCACGTCCTGCAACTGGGCACCGGCGGGCTCGGCTCCAACGTGCTGCAGAACCTGGCCGGCCTCGGCGTCGGCCGGCTCACCCTGGTCGACGCCGACGAGGTGGAGCCGCGCAACCTCGCCCGGCAGTTCCTGTACCGGGAGGCGGACCTCGGCGCCACCAAGGTCGACCGCGCCGCCGACTGGGTGCGCGCCTTCCACTCCGGCATCACCGTCGAGGCGGTACGCCGCTGGATCGGCGGCCCCGACGACATCGCGGACCTGCTGCCCGGCGTCGACCTGGTGGTGTCCGGCGTCGACCAGGGCGAACGGATCGACAACTGGGTCAACGAGGCGTGCCTGCGCGCCGGGGTGCCCTGGATCCGGGGCGGCATGGTCGGCTCCCAGCTCATCTACTTCTCCGTCGATCCGGGCCGCAGTGCCTGCTACGAATGCCGGGTCCGCGCCTACGGCGATGGCCGGGACGTCCCGGCGTCGGTGCTGGAGCCGGCCGCCATGACCGCGCAACGGCTCAGCGCCCGCATCTCCCGCCTCAACCGGGCCAACGGGCCGTCGGCCGCGCTGGTCGGGTCCCTCGTGGCGTTCGAGGCGCTGCGCTACCTGACCGGCTACGAACCGCCGTACGCGGCGGGCGCCGAGGTGCTGGTGGACCTCTCGGCGGGCTGCCGACCCAGCCGCGAGCCGTGGCCACGCGACGCGGACTGCGCGATGTGCGCGACGGCCGGCGCCCGCACCGCCGCCACCGCGTCATGACCGACACCACGAGCACGGTACGGCTGCGCCCGCTGACGGTCGTCGAGGAGGGCACTGACGTCCTCGTCGGCGACCCGGAGCGGGGCACCTACGTCGCGATGCCCGCGGTGGGTGGCGTCGTCATCCGGGCGCTGCTGGAGGGGGCCACGCTCGCCGAGGCCGCCGAACGGGGCGAGGCGTTCGCGGGCGAGCCGGTGGACGTGGACGACTTCGTCGCCGTCCTGACCGAGCTGGGGTTCGTGGACAGCGACCAGGCGCCCGTGCCGGTGCCGACCGCCGCCGTGCAGCAACGCTCCTGGACCGGCGGCCCTCCGGCGGCACTGGTTCGGCCGCTGTTCTCCCGGGTGGCGTGGGTGGTCTACGCCGCCGCCGCGATCGGGGTGGTGGCGTGCCTCCTGGTACGCCCGGACCTCTGGCCCCGACCGGCCGATCTCCTGCTCACCGGTGACGTCGGCACCAGCCTGCTGATCATGCTGCCGGTCACGTACGCCCTGGTCGCCGTGCACGAGGCGTGGCACTGGCTGGCCGCGCGCGCCCTGGACCTGCGGACCCGCTTCGGCATCGACCGGCGGTTGTTCTTCCTGGTCTTCGAGACCGACCTGTCGCAACTGTGGAGCGTGCCGCGCCGCCAACGCTACGGCCCGCAGCTCGCCGGGCTGGCCGTCGACATGGTCCTGCTCGCGGCGCTACTGGTCGGGCAGCTCGTCCTCGGGCCGGTACGCCCGCTCCCGGCGCTGGTCTTCGTCCTGGTGGCCAGCACGCTCTGGCAGTGCATGATCTTCCTGCGCACCGACCTGTACGCCGTCCTGGTCACCGCGATCGGCTGCCGTGACCTGTGGCGGGTCAAGTCCCTGCTGCTGCGGCGGGCCTTCGGCCGGCTCGACGAGCGGCAGCGCGCCGAGCTGGACCGGGCCGACCCGCACGACGTGCGGGTGGGCACCTGGTTCCGCTGGGTCTGGCTCGCCGGGTGCCTGCTCGCCGCCGGCTACTTCGTGCTGTTCTACCTGCCGCTGCTGCGCTACGTCGCCACCTGGGCGGCCGACGGGTTCGCCGCCGGGGTGGGCAGCGCGAGGCTGTGGTGGGGTCTGGTGACGGCCCTGCTGGTCTACGCGCCGATCGTGGCGACGCTGGTGCTGGCCGTCCGGGCGGTACGCACCCGAGCGGGTCGGTGAACCGACCGACAGCTCCGGTCAGGGCGACGACCGCCCGGGTC
Source organism: Micromonospora sp. NPDC049662 (assembly GCF_040675055.1). NCBI lineage: Bacteria > Bacillati > Actinomycetota > Actinomycetes > Micromonosporales > Micromonosporaceae > Micromonospora > Micromonospora sp. NPDC049662. Next base: position 22,481 of record NZ_JBFAOC010000059.1, on the reverse strand, counting down.
GTCGCCGTCAGACGCCCTGGAGCCGAGCGGACGACGGGCGCAGGTACACGAACCAGGTGATGACGAAGCAGATCGCGTAGAAGGCGATGAAGGCGATGTAGGCCGCATCCGCGGTCTGGTAGGTCAGGAACGACTGCCGGAAGGCAAGATTGACGAGGACTCCGCCGAACGCGCCGATGGCACCGGCGACGCCGATGAGCGCGCCGGAGAGGCGCCGCGCCTCGTGCTCCGCCACCCGGTCGTGCGGGTCGGCCGCGCCGGCGGCGGTCAACTGCACACCGCACCTGGCCCGGAAGATCGCCGGGATCATCTTGTACGTCGAGCCGTTGCCGACGCCGCTGAACACGAAGAGTGCGATGAAACCGACCAGGTACAACGGCAGCGAGTGTCGCTGGGAGGCGAGCAGGACGATCGACGCGCCGACCGCCATCGCCACGAAGTTCACGAAGGTGACCCGGGCCCCGCCGAGCCGGTCGGCCAGGACACCGCCCACGGGACGGATGAGCGAGCCGAGCAGCGGTCCGAGGAACGTCAGGTACGCGGCCTTCACCGGGGTGTCGAAGGTGTCGGCGAACTGCACCTGAAGCACCTGGCCGAAGGCGAACCCGAAGCCGATGAACGACCCGAACGTGCCGATGTAGAGCAGGGACATGATCCAGGTGTGCGGTTCGCGGGTGACGTCGCGCATGGCCCGTTTCTCGTTGCGGGCATGGCTGAGGTTGTCCATGAACATCGCGGATCCGAGTGCGGCCAGCACGATCGCCGGAAGGTAGATGCCGGCGACGATGCCGGGACTGCCCGCCCCCAGAACCGCCAGCACGAACAGGCCGACGAGTTGGACCGCGGCGACGCCGAGGTTGCCGCCGCCGGCGTTGATGCCGAGCGCCCAGCCCTTGAGCCGGTCCGGGTAGAACGCGTTGATGTTCGCCATCGAGCTGGCGAAGTTCCCGCCGCCGACGCCGGCCAGCGCGGCGATGAGCAGCAGCGTCGAGTACGAGACGCCGGGCTGGATCAGGAGAGCGCCGAGCAGGCTCGGGATCAGCAGCAGCGACGCGCTGATGATCGTCCAGTTGCGGCCGCCGAACCGGGCCACGGCAAGGGTGTACGGGATCCGCAGCACCGACCCGACCAGCGCGGGCACGGCGGTGAGCAGGAATTTCCCGGCCGGGTCGATGCCGTACTGCGGCCCAAGGAAGAGCACCAGCACCGACCACATGGTCCAGATGGAGAAGCCGATGTGTTCCGAGTAGATGGAGAAGATCAGGTTGCGTCGGGCGATGCGGGATCCCCGGCGCTCCCAGAAGACGGGATCCTCGGGCCGCCAGTCGTCGATCCAGTGTCCGCGAAGGGTCAGGCTGCGCCGGTCCTGCTCGATGCTGCCGGGAACGGTCGTGGTCATGGTTCCTCCCGGTGAAGGTCGTCGGTCGGCTCGACACCCTGGTCGATCGGTCGCTCAGGTGGGCGGCAGGCCCACCACCAGGCGTCCGTCGGGGTCGGCACGGACCGGGTACACGGTGAGTGGGGACTGCCCGGTGGTCGAACAGCCGGTCGCCAGGTCGAAGGTGTTCTGGTGCAGAGGGCAGACGACGACCTTCGTATCCACCAGGCCGTCCGCGAGCGGTCCGCCGGCGTGCGGGCAGACCGCCGACACCGCTCGGAGGCTGCCGTCACGCAGCCGGAAGACGGCGATCATGTCGGCCCCCACGGCGTAGGCGCGCCCCTCCCCGTGGGGGATCTCGTCCACCGGCCCGAGCCGGTGTTCCACGGCGACGAGCTTGGCCATCACGCCCGCCTCGCGGATGCCGGACCGGCGCCATTGACCGGCACCTCGGGCAGGACCGTCAATGGCAGGGAGGTACGGAACTGCCCGGGAGTGACCGGGTCGCGCCGCTCCAGCCACGGGTCGCGGTAGGCGGCCACGGCGACGTCCATGGTCGCGTCGAGCCGCGCCGCGATGCCGTCGCTGTCGTCGACGACCACGGCCCGGATGTGGTCGATGCCGAGCCGGGGAACCCACGCGTACGTGCGTTCCAACCAGTTCGCGCTCTCCCGGTAGTACTGCAGGAACCGGCCGGTCAGCGTGATGACCTCGGCGGGCGAGTCGACGACGGCGAGCAGGTCACCCTTGCGTACGTGGGCGCCGGCGGCCCCGCCGACGTAGATCTCCCACCGGCCGCCGTCGATGGCGACAACACCAAGATCTTTGACGTACGCCTCGGCGCAGTTACGGGGGCAGCCGGTGACGGCGAGCTTCATCTTGCCGGGGCCCTCGATGCCCTTGAACCGGTCCTCGATCGCGATGCCGAGAGCGGTGGAGTCGCCGACGCCGAAGCGGCAGAAGTCCGAGCCGACGCAGGTCTTCACCGTCCGGAAGCTCTTGCCGTAGGCGTACCCGGACGGCATGTCGAGGTCCGCCCACACCCCCGGCAGGTCCTCCTTGCGGATGCCGAGCAGGTCGAGGCGCTGGCCGCCGGTGATCTTGACCAGGGGTACGGAGTACTTCTCGGCCACCTCGGCGATCCGCTTGAGCTGCGCCGGGGTGGTCACGCCGCCCTTGATCTGGGGGACGACCGAGAAGGTCCCGTCTCGCTGGATGTTGGCGTGCACCCGGTCGTTGATGAAGCGGGCGTCGCGTTCGTCGACGTACTCGTCGCCCCACATCATCTTCAACAGCGAGGCCAGGCCCATCTTGCTCTTCGCGTCCTCCGCGCCGCCGGGCACGAGGGTGGCGAACACCGCGGAGACGGATTTCAGGCCGTGTTCGCGGATCACCGCCATCAGCTCCGCCTTGGGCATCGGCACACCGGGGACATACCAGCTCGCGGCCGGGTCGTCCTCGACCTTGCCGTCAGCGGCCCACTCGACGATCTGGGCGACCAGGCCCTTGCACGACCCGCAGCCCTTGCCGGCACGGGTGGCGTCCATGACACCGGTGAGCGTCTTCACGCCGCCCTGCACGGTGTCGACCAGCGCCCGCTTGGTGACGCCGTTGCAGTTGCACACCTGCACGTCGTCGCCGAGCTCCGCGGCACTCACGTCGGCCGATGGTGCGCCGAGGTCGAACAACATCTCGACCCGCTCCTTCGGCAGGGCGAGCCCACGGTCGAAGGCCTGCACGAGGAACGCGACCTTCCGCACGTCGCCGAGGAGAGTCGCGCCGACAAGCCGGTCGTCGCGGATGATGATGCTCTTGTAGACGCCCTTGCGCGGCTCGGCGAAGACGACCGTCTCGTCGTCGTCCCGTTCCGCCTCCTTCAGGCCCATCGACGCGACGTCCACCCCCGCCACCTTGAGCTTCGTGGCCAGTCGAGAGCCGTGGTACGCCGCGTGCGGGTTCGCTCCGGTGATGTGGTCGGCGAGCACCCGAGCCTGCTCCCACAGCGGAGCCACCAGGCCGTACGTCTCGCCGCGGTGCTGGGCGCACTCGCCGACCGAGTAGATGTCGACCTCGTCCTGGACGCGCATCTGGTCGTCCACCACGATGCCCCGCTCCACCGGCAGCCCGCTGGTCGCGGCCACCTCGGCGTTCGCCCGGATGCCGGCGGCCACGACGACGACGTCGCAGGCGATGGTCCGGCCATCCTTGAGTTTGACCCCGGTCACGGCGTGCTTGCCGAGCACCTCGGTGGTGTGCGCGCCGAGGACGACCTCGATGCCGAGTCGCTCGATGCTGCGCCGCAGGATCGCGCCCGCCTGGGCGTCCAACTGGGCGTTCATCAGATGGTCGCCGGCGTGCACCAGGGTCACGTGGGGCAGGTGGTTCTGCAGGCCGCGCGCGGCCTCCAGACCGAGCAGACCGCCGCCGATCAGCACCGCGCGCTCGTGCTCGCGGGCGTACCGGATCATGTTGCGGGTGTCGTCGATGGTGCGGAACGCGAACACGCCCTGGTGGTAGCCGCGTCCAGGGCGGTGGATGCCGGGAATCGGCGGGACGAACGCCCGGCTGCCGGTGGCGATGATCAGCTTGTCGTACGGCGTCTCGGTGCCGTCGTCCGCGTAGATCCGTCGGGCGAAGCGGTCGATGCGGGTGACCCGGGTGCCGGCGTGCAGGGTGATGCCGTTCTCGGCGTACCAGGAGAAGTCGTTGAGGAAGATGCCCGCCTCGTCGTCGGCCCCGGCGAGCACGTTGGAGAGCATGATGCGGTTGTAGTTGCCGTACGGCTCCTCGCCGAACATCGTGATGGCGAACTGATCGCCCCCGCCGCGTTCGAGGATCTCCTCGACCGTGCGGGCGCCGGCCATCCCGTTGCCCACCACGACGAGGCGTCGGCGCTGGTCGACGACGTCCATCAGACCTCGACCAGACCCAGGTCGACGATCACGGTGCCGGACACCCCGGCGGGCGCCGCCACGTGTACCTCGATACTGGTGCCGGAGTCGAGGTCCTCGACCACCCGCAGGGGCACGTGGACGTCGGACTTGGCGCCGATCGGGAAGTACCGCATCGGCTGGCCGTCGCGCATGAGCAGGACACAGATCAGCTCAGCACTGGCATTGCCGCCGCGGAAGTAGACCGGCTGGGCCACGACGCCGCCCGGCACCACGTAGCTGAGCGTGCCGTCGACGAGGCCGGGCCGGTCGAGACCCTTGCCCTCAAAGCTGTAGACGCCTTGCAGGAAACGGGGAGTGGTGTGCACAGCAATGCTCCCTTGATCATTGAGACGCTGGGTTGGGCGGTCGGGTGGTCAGCAGGTCGGTGTCGTCCGGGCCGCCCGCGCGCACGATCGACACCGCGCAGGCCTTGAAGGCCGGCATCCGCGAATGGCGGTCCAGCGCCGGGTCGGTCAGCGCGTTCACGGCGGAGCTGCCGCCCCAGTGGAACGGTGCGAAAATGGTGTCGCGGCGGATGCCGTTGGTGAGGCGCGCCCGGAAGAAGGCCCGCCCGCGCCGGCTGCGCAGTTCCACCACGTCGTTGTCGGCGATGCCGTGCCGGCGGGCGAGGTCCGGGTGCAGCTCCGCCCGGGCGTCGGGCAGCGCCATGGTCAGCGCACCGACCCGGCGGGTCTGGTTGCCGCTCTGGTACTGCTGCATGTTGCGGCCGGTGGTCAGCACATACGGGTAGTCGGCGTCGGGCAGTTCCGCCGGATCGCGGTGCTCCACCCGGAAGAACTTCGCCCGCCCATCGGCGGTTGGGAACCGGTCGGTGAACAGCCGCGGCGTACCCGGGTGGTCCTCGCTCGGGCATGGCCAGAAGACCCCCTGCTCAGCCTCGATGCGTTCGTAGGTGATTCCGGCGTAGTCGGCTGTCCCGCCGGCGCTGGCTCGGCGCAACTCGTCGAAGACGCGGCGCGGATCGTCGTCGAAGTAGCGGCCGCGGCCGAGCCGGCCAGCGAGGTCGGCGAGCACCCGCAGATCAGTGCGGACCTGCGGCGGCGGTGACATGACCCGCTTACGGCGGATGACGCGCCCCTCGAGATTCGTCATCGTGCCGTCCTCCTCCGCCCACTGTGTCGTGGGCAGCACCACGTCGGCCATGGCTGCGGTCTCGGAGAGGAAGATGTCGGAGACGACGAGCAGGTCCAGCGCCCGCAGCCGGTCCATCACCCGGTTGGCGTGTGGCGCCGACACGGCGATGTTGCTGGCGAACACGAGCAGCACACGTACTCCGTCGTCGGTCCCGAGCCGGTCGAGCATCTCCCAGGCCGACCGGCCCGGCCGGGGCAGTTCGTCCGGGTCGATGCCCCAGACGGCCGCGACGTGTGCGCGCGCCGCAGGGTCGTCCAGGCGCCGGTAGCCGGGCAGTTGGTCGGCCTTCTGCCCATGCTCACGCCCACCCTGCCCGTTGCCCTGCCCGGTGATCGTGCCGTAGCCGGAAAAAGGCCGTCCGGGCAGTCCCAGGGCGAGGGCCAGATTGAGGTACGCCTGCGCCGTGTCAGTGCCGTTGCTGTGCTGCTCGGCGCCACGGGCGGTGAGCACCATCGCCGACGTGGCGGCCGCCAGCAGCCGTACCGTCTCCCGCAGGTCCCGTTCCGGTACCCCGGTCATCCGCTCCACCCGGTCCGGCCAGTACGCCGCGACGGTGGCCCGGACCGCGTCGAAGCCGCTCGTGCGGTCGCGCACGTACGTCTCGTCGACCAGGCCCTCGCGAATCGCGACGTGCAGCAGCCCATTCGCCAGTGCGAGGTCCGTGCCCGGCAGTGGCTGCAGGTGGAGATGAGCGCCGCCCGCGGTGGTCGTACGGCGGGGGTCGACGACGATGTGCCGGGCGCCGGCGGCCCGTCCGGCGTCGAAGTACTGCATCGACGGCGGCAGCGCGTCGGCCGGATTGGCGCCGACCAACAGCACAGCCTGCGCCTGGGCGATGTCGGCCAGCGGGAACGGCAGGCCACGGTCGATCCCGAGGGATCGGTTCGAAGCGGTCGCCGCGGACGACATGCAGAACCGGCCGTTGTAGTCGATCGACGCCGACCGCAGCGCCACCCGGACGAACTTGCCCAGCGCGTACGCCTTCTCGTTGGTCAGCCCGCCGCCACCGAAGGCCCCGACGCTGTCCGGGCCGTACCGGTGCTGGCCGGCGCGGATGGCGTCGACGATACGGTCGAGGGCCTCGTCCCAGTCTGCCGGTCGCAACGGGCTGGTGCGATCGCCGGGATCCTTGCGGACGAGCGGGCTCAGCAGCCGGTCGCCGTGGTCGAGAAGCTCGGCGGCCGTCCATCCCTTGGCGCACAGCCCGCCCCTGTTGACCGGGAATTCGGTGGGCGCCAGCTGAGGCGGACCGTCGCCGATCGTCAGCGATACCCCGCACTGCATGGCGCAGTAGGGGCAGTGCGTATCGATCATGGACGATGCGCTCACCCGTCCGATGCTTGCCCGGCACTGTTTCCGATCCATGCCGAGGCCGTAACGCTCTGCGACCCTCGGGCTGCGTCATGGTCGTGGCGGTGGCTCGCCGTCCGCCACCTGATCCGCACCGACAACCCCGGGAGGACCGGCGCCCTCGTCGCCGGAGCCACTATCCGCTGCGTACGGAGGCCCCGGCCGCGATCCGAGGGCAGATCCAGGACCCGGTCAGGCCGGGGGTCGGGGTAGCCTACTCGTTGTGATCAATGCCCGCCGTGGTGTGCTGTTGATCGTGCTGCTCGGGATAGCAGGCGTCATCGTCGCCGCGTATGTCGTGTTGGTTGAGCATCCTGAGCATGTCGTACCCCTTCAGACTCTCGCGGCGCTGGTGCTGCCGATTGCCGTGCCGGTCATTCCCGTGCTGTGGCGTCGAATCGTGCCCAGGAGGGACCCCGCGCCCGAGTTGATCGATCGTGCCGTCGACCGGTTGGCAGATCAGATCCGGGTGGGGGTCGAGTCTGATCTGGAACAGCGGGGATTGCGCGTCCCGGCGCCCATACCGCTTGGCTGGAAGTGGTCGAAGCGCGACCTCGGCGTATCACGGGACGCAGCCGTCGATCCGACGTGGACTGAACATCGGGCGGCTCCGCTGCCGGGAATGAGTGCTACTGGCCAGGGCGAGCTGGACAGCGGAAGTCTGGCGGACTTGTTCCAGGTCTACGGTGGCGTGGCATCCGGGCGGATGGTGCTGCTCGGCGACGCCGGGGCGGGCAAGACCAGCGCCGCGCTGCAGCTTGTGCTCAGCGCGCTGAACCACCGCCGTTCGCTCGATCCGGACGACCAGGCCCGCACGCCCGTGCCGGTGATGCTGGGGCTGCACGACTGGGATCCCGGCCAGCTCGACTTTCTCTCCTGGGCCACGTCCCAGGTGCTGCATGCCTATCCCTTCCTGCGATCAGCGGATTACGGGCCGGGCGTCGTCCGCGAGATGCTGGCCAATGGCCGCGTCTCCTTCGTCCTCGACAGCCTCGACGCGGTACCGCCGCGGTTGCGCCCAGCCGTCCTGCAGAAGCTGAACGCGCTGACAGCGCAGCGCGTGGTGCTACTCAGCCGCGGCGACGAGATGGGCGACGCGGCTGCCCGCCGGGGCCTGTTGATCGGAGCGGCAACCCTTGAGCTCACGCCTCCCACGGCGGCACAGGCCGCCGATTATCTGGCGAGCTTCCCCGGCACGCCCACAACCACCTGGCAACGCCTGCTGAGGCTCCTGCAGGGTGGATCTCGCGGCGGCCTCATCAAGGCACTGCAGAACCCCCTGATGCTCAGCCTGGTTGCCGACCTGCACGGACGCGAGGACCGGCTCGGCGAGCTGCTCAATCGACGTAGCCGCAAGGCGGCCGAGGAGTACCTGCTCGATACCATCCTGCTCAACGCCTACGGCCGGGATCCTGACACCGACGGCCCGCTGCCGCCTTACACGGTCGACCAGGCACGCCGTTGGCTCGGCCGGCTCGCCATGCGGCTCGACGAGACCGGCGATCGCGACGTCGCCTGGTGGCGCGTTCGCGGTTGGCTACCCTTGATCACTCAACTCTTCCTGACGATCTACGTCTCAGCACTGATCGGCACCATCGTCTGGGGGATGCTCTTCGTGATCGGCGATGGAGCCACCACCCCCATCGCATCGGGCATCGCCTCCGGACTCCTCATTGGCATGCCTGCCGGGCTACTCCTACATCAGGGCGGCGACCTGATGTTCGGTAGCACCTCCGGCGAGCCCCGCGCGTGGGCCGTCAACCGGCTGCGCTCGCTGGCCGCCCCGAGTGTCGTCCTGGGGTGGTTGATGCTGGCCGGTGCGGAGTTCGCGCTCATCCGGCTGCGGCTCACCTACTTTCCCGAGCCCGGCGAGGACGCGCCCAGTCCCATCCACACGCTGGTGGTCAGCGCAGCCTTCACGCTGGCACTGATGATTGTTTACGCCGGAGCCCGACCCACCGGCACCGACCGAAGCACCGCGGATCCGTGGACCTGTTGGAAGCGTGATCTCGGCTGCGGCCTGCTGATCGGTGCGGTGCTCGGGCTGGGCGGCATCCTCGCCCTCTCCGCCGGCGTGCCCTCGGCACGCCGAATCGCCTTCAATCTGGCGTTCGGCCTGGGATTTGGTGTCACGGTGTCTCGGGTGTGGCGGGCGCTCCTCGTCTTCGTCTGGCTGCGCGTTGCGGGCGACGGTCCGCTGCGGATGATGCACTTCCTCGAAGATGCCCGCGCCAGGCATGTCCTGCGCACCGTCGGCCCGCGATACCAGTTCCGGCACGCACGCCTGCAGGACCGCCTCGCCATGCAAGCCACCCGCGACTAGCGATCAACAGCCCGGCCCGGAGGGTTCGCGTCGCGGACGACAGCCGGGCCGAGTGGACCGGGCCTCCGCTCGCCCCCGGATCTCGGCGCCTGAACACTTTTTCGCCGGATCGGCAATATCAGTGTGAAGCGCGGACTGTGCCGAGGAGGGCCATGGCTTCGGATGCGGATTTGATAGGCCGGTCGCTGGATGGCGATGTCGACGCCTTCGTCGAGGTGGTCGAGCGTCATGAGGCCGCCGTCGGTTCGTACCTCGTTCGCCGGGCGGGGCGGGATGCGGCTGAGGACCTTCTGGGCGAGGTGTGGGTTGCGGCGTTCGAGTCGCGGCGATCGTACGACCGGTCGTACAACGATGCGCGGCCGTGGCTGTACGGGGTGGCGTTGAACCGCTTGCGGCGCTACTGGCGGTCCCGGCCCGCCGAGGACCTGGTAGCGGACGTGCCGGAGACGGCTACCGGGTGGGATCCGTGGTCGGCGGTGGACCTCGGGGTGGACGCCCGGGCGGTGCTCCGGTCCGCCCTGACGCGGCTCAAACCAGAAGAGCGGGAGGTCCTGAGGCTCGTCGCCTGGGAGGACCTGACGGCAGCCGACGCCGCGCGGGCACTCGGCATACCGGCCGGCACCGCGCGGCGGCTGCTGAGCCAGGCCAGGACGGCATTGCGCGACGCGCCCGGGGTGTCCGCGCTTCTGAAGGACCGCAACAGCGCGAAGGAGAGACACCGATGACCGACGAGCTCGATCTGGTCGGTGCGTTGGGCAGCGCGGAACCACTACGCCCGGAGGCGTATCAGCGGGCGCGGGCGGTGCTGCGGGCGGCCATGGCCGACCCCGCAACCGTGCGGCTGGGCGCGATATCAGCGGAGGACACGACTGTGGAGGCACCTTCAACCATGCGAACGACGACAACCACGCGGGACGACGCATCCAGCCCGGCGCTTCAGCGCCGCCGCCGGATCGGTATCGCGGGCCGATGGGGGATCGGCGCCGGGGTGGGGGTTGCCGCCGCGGCGGCGGTCGTCGCTGTGGTGCTCAACTCCTCGGCGACCGGAGGCACCGAGGCCAGCCAGGCTTCGTCGGCCGCCACCTCGGGCTCGACCACCGCCGACGGGTCCGCTGAGCGCGCGCCACTGATGACCCTGGCCGGTTCCATCAAGACGGTCACCCCGCCGGCTGGCGACGCGTGGCTGGTGAAGGCGACACAGGTCAACGGCACCAAGACCACGCAGGTCGTCTACACGCTGTACACCGACCGTCACGAGATCTATACCGGCAGCAGCGTGAAGGACATCAAGCGTGCGATCGCCCGTCACCAGGACCAGATGACGGACGGCGGCTACGCACCGCTGCTCAAGGCAGCCGTCGCCGCGGCGGACAGCAGCCCGGCCGACGGCCGGACCCGGATGCTCAAGGCAGCCAAGGATCCGCTGGTGGGCCTCGACCCCGCAGCGCAGCAGGCGGCGTGGGACAAGCAGCAGGCGGACGCCCAGGTGATCATCAAGCAGAAGGGCGGCCACGCCAAGCCGAAGCCGTACAGCCCGCAGGCCGTTCAGCGGCACTTCGACAACGCCCTGTGGACGTACAGCACCCAAGCGCTGTCCGCTGGCGACGGCAACACCCAGGTCCGGGCCGGTGTGCTACGTCTGCTGTCCACCATCCCCGCGGTCAGCGTCGAGAACTCCACCACCCAGGGCAGGGCCACGTTGACGATCACCGCCGGCCCCGAGGTGTTCGGCGGCGAGGGCAGCGAGGTGCTGACCGTTGACGCCACGACCGGCATGCTGGTCAAGGACGTATCCACCGTGCCGGGCCTACCCCGGGCCTCCACGACGTACGAATCCTCCCGCGTGACGAAGGCCCGCCTCTAGGCCGGGGACTTCCACCCACCAGCATCCCGGCACGGGCGTGACGCGCCCAGCGTTCGGTCAATGGTGCGGGCCGCCTTCAGGCGGCTCGCACCGTCGTTCGGTTGTTCGCACGGCCGGTGCCCGACTGCGATGATCGACGCGTGACGTACATTCCGGACCTGGCGCCCTATGACTACTACCCGGGCGCCCCGGACGCCATTGCCGTCGGTTGGCTGGATTCGAGCATGCCCTTCACCGAAGGAGCGTGCCCGCGAGACGTTCGAGATCGCCTGGCGCGGCTCGGCGCTGAACCAGTGCGGCTCATGCGGGGGTACCACTACTGCCAGTTCTGCCCGGGAGCGGCCGAGCCTCTGCGCCTGATTCGGGCCGACATCCGCCTTCACGAAGCTCCCGATGTCGCGCGCGGAAACGGTGAGATCTGGCTCACCGCCGTGGACGGGACGAACTTCGCCGCACCGGCCCTGATCGGCCACTACGTCGAAGAGCATCGCTACCTGCCACCTGATGCCTTCATCGAGGCGGTTCGGACCGGGGTCCCCACCCTTGGCGTCGCCTAGGTGTTCTGTCCAGAAAGGTTGGGGACGCGGCTGGCGGGTGGGCCGCCGAGTGCGGTGTGGTGGCGGTGGTGATTGTAGGCGTGGAGCCACGCGGGTAGGGCCGCTCGTCGGGCGGTCTCGGATCGGTAGGGCTTGGCGCAGGCCCATCCGTGATAAGGGAGCGGGTTGATCCCCGAGATACACGTCGGATGGCTATCGTCGATGCGCCGGCCGGGCCATTGGCTGCGGCAGCGGAACGTGCTCAACTGGGCTTGTGACCACCGACCCGCGCCGCGCGCGGGGCGGCCCTGAGTGAGTCGGCTGTAGTACCGGGAGGACAGGTGTCGCGCCCCCCTTACCGTCCTGACGTCGTGCTCGTGCCGGCGTGGGTGGTGGAGCGCCCGGAGACGGTCGAGCGACTCAACGGGCTGCTGGCCGAGGCCGGTTTGGGCCGGCCGTTGTCCCCGCCGGCCGCCCCCACACCGCCCGCTGTCGACCTGGTCGAACTGCCCGTTCAGGGTGACCCGGTGGCCGTGGCCCGGGCCAGCCGCCGACTGGCCGGCCGATCCGACGCCGACGCCGACGTGCCGGAGTGTCTGCCCGACTACGAGTGCACGGCCGCCACCGTGGAGGACGACGCCCGGGTGGAGGCGAATCTCTACCCGTACTTCGGGGCCAGCGGCTGCAAGAGCGGGCACGGGACCATCGCCTGGCTCGCGGCGCCCGAGCACGTGATGCCGCCGAAGCCCGCCCGGCGCCCGGCCAGCCAGTTTCCGGCCGGGCGACCCGTGGTGGCGCTGCTCGACACCGGGGTACGCGAGCACGACTGGCTGGCCGAGGCCGGCGGCGAGCCGTACTGGGAGGAGGCGCAGGGATGGACGCCGCCGCGCGCCATTCCGGCGGTTGCCGGGCAGGAGAGCCGCGGCGAGGAGACAGAGCAGCCGGACTTCGGTAGTCATTGGGGGCACGGGACCTTCCTCGCCGGACTGGTCCGCCTTGAGGCGCCCGACGCGCGGATCCTCTCGTTGCGGGTGATGAGCGACGCCGGTCGGGTCAGCGACCTGAACGCGGCGCACGCGATGAACTGGCTGGCGGACCGGGTCGACGACGGTCAGCGGGTCGACGTCGTGCTGACCGCGTTCGGCCGTCCGGGTGCCGGTGAGGACGAAGAGTTGGAGCCCGTCCGCCAGGCGCTCAAACGGTTGGCGGACCGGGGCGTTCCGGTGGTCGCCTCGGCCGGTAACGACGGTACGGACAGCCCGGTCTATCCGGCTGCCTTCGCGGCCGACCCGACTCTTACGGTGATCAGCGTCGGGGCCCAGGCCTCGCCGACCACCCGGGCGCCATACAGCAACCACGGGGTGTGGGTGCGCCAGTGGCGCGAGGGCACCAACACGGTGAGCCTCATGCCCTTGTCCACGGCGCCGGTCACCGCGCTGGGCGCGTACGCCTACTGGAGCGGTACGTCGTTCGCGGCGGCCCGGTACGCGGGTCAGCTCGCCCAGAGGCTGGCGCCGGCTCCCATGCGGCTGCCGGACTGACGCCATGTCCAATCTGCCAAAGACCCCGGTGGAGCGCGCGGGCGCGTCGACCGACCGCGCGGCACGCCTCGGCGAGCGCCTCGACCGAGCCAGGGCGGGCGACCGGAACGCCCTCGACGAGGTGGTTCGGGACCTCAACCCGCTGCTGTGGCACGTCGCCAGGGCACAGGGCCTCGACGCCGACGAGGCCGCCGACGTCGTCCAGACGACCTGGCTGGAGTTGGTACGCGGACTGCACACCATACGGTCTTCGAACGCGCTCACCGCGTGGCTGGTGACCACCACCCGCCGGGAGTCCTGGCGGGTGCGTGGGCTCGCCCAGCGGCAGACGCCGCACGATGCGGCGAGGCTGGAGTCCTCGCCCGACCCGGATCCCGGCCCGGCCGACCTGCTGCTGTCCGACGAACGTGACCGGGCGCTGTGGCGGCACGTCGCGCGGCTGCCACAGCGGTGCCGGGCGCTGCTGCGGATCGTCGCGCACGTCGAGCGCCCGGACTACACAGTGGTGGCCGAGGCGTTGGGCATGCCGCGCGGCAGCATCGGGCCGACCCGCGGCCGGTGCCTGGCGAAGCTGCGGGAGATGCTGACCGCCGACTCGACGTGGAGCCCGACATGACCGCCCCGGACCCCGCCGACCAGCCGTTCGACGACCTGGACCAGGCGATTCTGGACCAGCTCGCCGCGGTGCTCACCCGGCTCGACCCGCCGCCGTCCGACCTCGACGACCGGGTACGCCTTGTGCTGGCCCTCGACGACGTCGACCGGGAGGTTGCTCGGCTGCGCGAAGAGCAACTGGTCGGCGCGGTGCGGGGCACGGAACGGACCCGCACCCTGACGTTCGACGCGCAGAGCCGGACCGTGATGATCACGATCGTGGACCGGTCCGACGGCATGGTCCGGATCGACGGCTGGCTCGCGCCGGGCGCCGCCGTACGGGTCGAGCTGCGGTACCCCGCGCCCGACCCGCCCCGGACGGTGGAGTCCGACGCGTCGGGCCGGTTTGTGCTGGACGGCGTGCCGCACGGTCTGGCGCAGGTGGTGGTGCACCCGGCGCGGGGTGAGCACGCGCCGCAGGTGGTCACGCCGGCCCTCACCCTGTGACATGCGCCCGGCCACCCTCGCCCGGCGGGCCATCCGCTGGCACGCGGCGGGCCTGGCGTCGAGCGACGCCGGTCAGCCGGGGCGGGCTGCCCGCGAACTGCGGGCGGGCCTGAGGCTGGCCAAGCGCCACCCGGCCCTGCGTGACATCCACGTCCGCCTGCTGATCAGCCTCGCCTGGGCGGAGTCCGAGCGAGGCCGGGTGGAGCTGGGCTTTCGGCTGCTGGACGAGGCCGAGGCACTCGCGGCTGCGCCGCAGCGGCCGATCCTGCTCGGCCAGCGGGCCCTGCTCCTCAAGCGCAGCGGCCGTAACGCGGAGGCGCTGCGCCAGTACGACGAGTCCATCGACCTGTTGAGCGACCTCACCCACCCACTTGATCTGGTCAAGGCGCTCAACAATCGCGGCCTCGTGCACGTGGAGGCGGGCAACGTCCGGCTCGCCCGCGCCGACCTGCGGCGTTGCGCGGAGGTCGCCGCCCGGTACGGGCTCGGTCTGCACGTGGCCATGGCGCGGACGAACCTGGGTTGTCTGGACGTGATCGCCGGTGACCTGCCCGCCGCGCTGCGTGCCTTCGCCCAGTCCGACGCCGACTACCAGGTGCTCGCGCCGGGCCGGCTCGCCAACCTGGCCGTGGAACGGGCTCGCGCGCTGGTCGCGGCCGGGCTGTACCGCGAGGCCGAACGGCAACTCGCCAGCGCGGTGGAGCGGGCGGCGCAGCAGCAGCTCGGACACACGTACGCCGATGCCCTTCAGGTTCGTGCGGAGGCGGCCCTGCTTGCCGGCGAACCGGTCGCTGCCGCGCGGTGGGCCCGACGTGCCCGGGTCGCTTTCCTCGGCCGTACGAACGTCCGCCGTGCGGCCCTGGCTGCCCTGTTCGAGCTCCGCGCCGACCAGGCGGTCGGCGAGGTCGACCAGGCGACGGTGGCCCGGCGCGCCGGGGTGCTGGCCGGCCGGTTGGCCCGGCTCGGGCTGCCTGAGGATGCTCGGGTCGCCGGTCTGGTCAAGGCCCGGGCGCTGGTGGCCGCGGGCCGACCCCGCCGGGCGGCGGAGCTGATCGGGCGACAGTCCGGACCGCGACGGACCGATCGGCTCGACACGCGCCTGCTCTGGCACATGGCCCGTGCGGAGGTGGCGGCCTCGGCCGGCCGGTCGGCCGAGGCGCGGCGGAGTCTGTTGGCCGGAATGGCTGCTCTGCACCGGCACCGCGCCCGGTTCGGCTGCGCCGACCTGCAGACCGGGGCCGCGGTGCACGGCCGCGACCTGGCCCGGGCGGGGCTCGCCGCAGCGTTGGCAGAGGGCTCCGCCATCGCCGTCTACCGGTGGTCCGAGCGGGCGCGGGCCCAGGCGCTGCTGCTGCCGCCGGTGCGGCCGCCCGACGACCCGGTCGCCGCCGAGGCGCTGGAAGAGCTGCGCCAGCTACAGCACCGCGTCCGGCAGGCAGAACTCGCGGGGCGCCCGACCTTGGCCTTCCACAGTCGGTTGGAGGCGCTCCAGCGGATGATCCGGGAGCGCGCCTGGGCGACGCCGGGCCCCCGGGACGCGGCGCCGACGACGCCGGCGCCGCTGAGCGCCGTGACGGCGGAGCTGGCTGGCGCGGCGCTCGTGGTGTACGTGGCCGCCGGGGACATCCTGCGCGCGCTGGTGGTCACTGACCGGGCGACCTCGGTGGTGGTACTTGGCGACCGCGGCCTGGCCGAGGAGGCGGTACGACGACTACGCGCCGACCTGGACGCGCAGGCGGGCCGGTCCATGCCCGCCCGGCTGGCGGCGGTGGTCCGCGCCGCTACGCGGCAGGACGCCGACCACGTGGAGTCGATGCTGCTCGACCCGGTGCTTGCGCTGGTCGGCGACCGGGACCTGGTGCTGGTCCCGACCGGGCTGTTGCTGACCACGCCGTGGCATGCCCTGCCAGCGTGCGTGACCCGGCCGGTCACGGTGACGCCGTCGGTCGGGGTCTGGCTGGCCGCCCGGCGTCGCCTGAAGGCCGGCGGGCCCACGGCCGGGTCGGCGGCGGTGACGGTGGTGGCGGGACCGGGAATCCCCCGGGGGCAGGCGGAGGCCCGGGTCGTGGCGTCGCTGCACCCGGGCGCCGTTCTGCTCGCCGGGGCGGAGGCGACCCCGGCGGCGACCCTCGCGGCGATGGCCGGCGCCGGCCTCGCCCATGTGGCGGCGCATGGGCAGCACCAGACCGAGAACCCGCTGTTCTCCACGCTGGAGCTGGCCGGCGGCCCGTTGCTGGGATACGACGTGCAGGAACTGCGGAACGCGCCGCGTACCGTGGTTTTGTCCTGCTGCGACCTGGGCCTGACCGACGTGCGGCACGGCGACGAGGCGCTCGGCATGCCGACCGCCCTGCTCGCCGCAGGCACCGCCACGGTCGTCGCGAGCGTCAGCCGGGTCGCCGACGAGGCGGCCATGGAGATCATGGCGGCCTATCATCGGGCGGTCGTCGCGGGCCGATTGCCGGCGGCAGCACTGGCTGAGGCCGTACGCGGCAATCAGCCCTCGAGCTTCGTCTGTTTCGGTGCCGGCTGAGCCAACCGCGCCAGAGTCGCACCGACGGCAGGTATCCAGGATGCCGCCCCGGCCCCCCATCCAGGCATGACTGACCACACTGTGAAGAAGCGCCATCGCCGGGCGGGTCTCGCCGCCGGCCTCGCCGTGCTCGCCCTGGCGGCCGGTCTCCTGACGGCATGCCGCACGAACGGCGGCGCGGCGAGCAGCGGTGCCGAGAACCGCCCGGGTACGGCCGACGGCCTCGCGAAGATCGCCGGAGGCGGCGGCTGCCCGCCGGCCGGCACCCGCAGCGGCGGATTGCTTCCGCAGCTGGACGAGGCAAGCTACGCCTCGGTCGAAAACCCCTGCCTGCCGTACGTCGACCTGGTCAGTGAGGTGACCCAACGGATCGTGCCGGGGCAGCGGCCCCGGGTCGACCAGTTCCTCGACAACCTCGGCCGCTTCGCCGACCGGCTCGGGCAGGTCAACGACGCCGTCCAATGCGCCTACCAGACCGACCGGCTGGCGGTGCGGATCTACCAGAGCCGGCGCGACTCCTGGGCGGTCGGCGTGGTGGCGGTCGTCCGTGGCCGCCTCGGCGCGGTCGCCGACACGGCCGCCTGCTTCCTGATCAAACAGATTCCGCTCCTGAATCTGGCCACCCAGGGCATCGGACCGGATCAGGACAGCCCCGCGTACTGCTTCGACACCAGCCACCAGCGACGTGCCGGCGAGGACTACACCATCATGTGGATCGGCTCGTCGGCGCTCACCTGCCGGGGGCTCCAGGACGGCCTGGTTCCCGGCGAGGGGCGGCTCGTCGCGGTGAAGGCCCGCCCCGACGCGTCGTTGCGCGCCGGCCCGTCCACGGGTGACCGGGTGCTGCGCAAGGTGCCCGACGGCACGCTGGGCCGGGTGACCTGCTACCGCACCGGGGAAGCCGTCAAGGGCGACAACGCGTGGGCCCGGACGACCGTCCTCGGCGACACCGGCTGGATAGCTGCGGCCTATCTGGACAGCGCTCAGCCGGTCCGGGCTACCGGATTGTGCCCGGACAACTGAGGCGGCCCCGTGCGCGGTCCCACGGGGGCCGGCGGGGACGCCTGCGCCGCAGATCCGCAGACCTCCATCGCGGACACCCTCGCTGACCGGCGGCACTCGGTCGGGAGAGAGTCCGACGGATCGGTATCTGCTACCGGCCCTGCCGCCACGTATTCACCAAGACCGGCGGGAAGCCGTTCCGGCCGGAGAAGGGAGCAGGCCAGATGTGCGGTATTCAGATCGGTGCCGAGGAGCTGGAGGGCATTCTCGTCAACCGGGGGCCGGACGTCTCCGTTGAGGAGGCCGCCGCCTGCGGCGTCCAGATCGGGGCGCCGGAGGTGAGCCGGGTTCTCGCCAACCGCAGCGCGGCGCAGATCGCGGACGCCTCCTGCGGGATCCAGATCGGCGCGCCGGAGAACGTCACGTTGCAGCGCGACGCCGGCCCGAACGCCTAGCCGGGGGCAGCACCGCGGGGCCTGTCGGCGACTGTGAACGACCGACAGGCCCCGCTGACCCGACGATCAGGACCAACGCTGGAAGGAAGAGCCATGATCGGTACCCGCCTGGATGACATCGACGCACCGCGGCTGATCCGCAGCGAACACGGCTGGTGGTTCATCGGCAACCAGACCTGGACCCTGCTGCGCCCCGAGTGTGTGGGGTCGGACGGCACGGTGGACGCTGCCACCACGGGCTTCCTCCGCCGCACGGGGGCGTTCGAGCCGCGCCTGCCGGTCTCGTTCTCGCTGACCGTGCTCACCACGACCACCTGCAACCTCGGCTGCGCCTACTGCTTCCAGAACACCGGGGTGGACGACACGGGCGGCGCACGGCCGCCGCGGATCCGGCGGACCTGGCTGGACACTGACACCGTCGATCGCATCATCACCTTCGCCCGGGACCGGATGCGTCAGTGCGAGCTGGATCGCCTGTACCTGCTGCTGTTCGGGGGTGAGCCGCTGCTCAATCCCCGGGGCTGCCTCACCCTGCTGGACCGAGCGCGCGCGATCGGGCTCGACCAGTGCGCGATGACCACGAACGGCGTTCTGCTGACCCCGAGGTTGGCCCGTGAGCTGTACGCGGCGGGTCTCAACGGCGTGCAGGTGACGTTCGACGGCAGCCGGGCGGATCATGACCAGATCCGGGTCAAGCGGTCCGGCGCGCCCACCTTCGACACCATCGTTCGCAACGTCGCTCGTGCGACAGAGGTCACCGGGCTGAACTGGAACCTGCGGGTGAACGTGTCGCACCACAATTTCGACCGGATCGCCGACCTCGTCGGGGAACTGGCCGCCGGCCTGAGCCCCGACCGGTGCACGGTGACGTTCGCCTGGGTGGGCGACGCGGGCTTCGGATACCACAACACCATGCGGCACATCGACACCGTGAGCGACGCGTTCGCGGGTTGGAGTATCGCCGCGTTGGAGGCGGGTTTCCGGGTGGTCCGACCCAGCATGAGAACCACCTGCCACATCTGCTCGGTGCCCGGAGGCCGGCACGGCGCCGTGGTCAACGCCGACGGTCAACTCTTCAGCTGCTGGCAGTCGGCCGGGAAGCCCGGCTTCGAGGTGGGCAGCATCGACGAGGGGTACCTGGACGTGGCCAGCGTCCCGGAACGCTGGGTGCGCTGCGGTTACGAGTACGAACAACCGGAAGCGGCGGTGGCCGACACCTTCCAGGACCGGGTCGACGGACGGTTGCTGGACTACCTCTACACGAGTGGGCGCCTGTAACCCTGCCGATCGGCACTTCTTCCCCACCTGAGGCCGGTCCTCGCCCGCGCTGTAGCGGACGTATCTGATGCCGACCGGCCGCCCCTTCATCGATGTCGTCCCCCTCCAGCCGAGAGGAATGCTCATGAACATCCTCAACCGGACGTCCACGGTGCTCGCGGTGTGCGTCGGACTCGTAGCCGCCAACCTGGTGGCCGTCTCACCTGCGAGCGCCGCCGCCGAATACTCATTCAGATCCCAGAGCTCGGCTACCAGCGAGTACCCCTTCGGCAGCCTGTGCATCGACGTGTCGTACTCCAGTACTGCCAACGGCACGGCGATCAAGCAGTGGCCCTGCTACGACGGCCCGGCCCAGAAGTGGACGATGGTCTACGAGGGAAGGTGGAACGGCGTCGTCTACTACCAGCTTGTCAGCTCGCTCTGGTCGGCAGAGGGCCCCAAGTGTCTCGACGTGCCCTGGGGCAACCCGGCAGCGGGCCAGACGCTACAACTGTGGGACTGCCTGGGCGTCGCGCGGCAGCTCTGGTCCGTTACGCAGGTACCGGGAGCGAATGGGTACGCGCTACGGAACCTCCAGACCGGGCAGTGCGTCGATGTTCCCTGGGGCGACCCCGTCGCAGGCAACGCCGTGTGGCAGTGGCCCTGTAACAGCACCACTGCCCAGCAGTGGGTCTTGCGCGCCTGGTAGTGGGTGACCGGGGCGGACGAGGTTCTGGCGGGGTCAGGGTCCGGCGGGCTGGGCACGGGCACAGACGTCGCCCGAGTTGGCCTCGTGGGGGAGCGCCCGCGGGTACGCCGCCACCTCGTCCGCCGCTGCTCGGCGCGCGCCAGGCGGTCAGCCGGTCTTGGTGGCGAAGGGGCCGCCGTCGCCGAACGCGAGCCGCGCGAAGTTCTCGGCGATACGGCGGTGTCCGGCGGAATCGGGGTGCACCTCGTCGGGGAGTGGGAGTTCGGCGTAGTCCGCCTCGCCGTAGAGGTCACGTCCGTCGAGGTAGTGCAGGTTCGGGTCTTCGGCCGAGCGCTGTTCGACGATCCGGGCGAGTTCGTCACGGATGACGTTGAGGGTCAGCCGCCCAGCGCTGCGTTCGGCCGGATCGCCGGTGGCCTTGAAGCGCAGCGTCCCGCCCTCGAAGTCCGGCACGAGGGGACCGGGCGTGTCCTCCTGCACCGGGCACAGGATGGCGGACACGACCAGCAGTGGTGTGGTCGGGTGCCCCTCGCGGACCGTGTCGAGGAAGCCGTGGACCGCAGGGGTGAAGGCGCGCAGACGCATCACGTCGCTGTTGACGATGTTGATGCCGATCTTGACACTGATCAGGTCAGCGGGGATGTCCCGCATGGCGCGGGCGGTGAACGGGTCGAGCAGCGCGCTCCCGCCGAATCCCAGGTTGACCAACTCCACGCCGCCCTCGGCCGCGGCCAGGGCTGGCCAGATGGCGGTGGGATGAGTGGCGTTCGAGCCGTGGCTGATGGAACTGCCGTGGTGCAGCCACGTCCTGCTTCCGGTGGGCGGGGTCCGCTCAACGGGCGCGTCGGTGCGCAGCGCGATCAACTCGGTGATCTCCGTGTGTGGAAGCCAGATCTCGATGTCTTTCTCACCCTCCGGCAGACCCGCGAAGCGGGCGGTGCCGGACGGCCCTTCGGTCAGCACGGAAGTCTGGGTGAACATGTTGGTAACCGTCCGGACGTTGCCTTCGGGCACCGACGCCTGCGCGGCCAGGCGCCCGTTGATCAGCAGGTCGTAGACGCCGTCCGGTGGGGCCGGGAAGCCTTGGTAGACCCGCTTGGTGGGCAGGGTGTCCAGTTCGATGGTGGTGGCCCGGGTACGGAAGGCCAGCCGTACGCCGGACGGCTGGGCCTCGGCCATGGCCAGTTGGTCGTCGGGGATCTGCTGGCGGGCCCGGGCGGTCAGTCGGTGCGGCAGTAGACCGCGCGCGGTCGCCTCCAGATCGACAAACCCGCGCACCAGGCCCGCGGTGACCGGGGTGGTGATCCACTGGTGTTCGGTGGGCATTGCCTCAAGCCTCTCGATCGAGATCTCGATGTTCATCGGCGCGCCGCGCTGCGAAGCGCTGGCGGTGGTGCGGCCGTCGTCGGGTCAGCGAGTGCTGCGGGTGCGTAACACCGCGTCGAGCGAATCCACGATCCATTCCCAGGATTCCAGCGCGTCGGGAGCGCTGTGTTCGAAACCGCCGGCCAGCTCCAAGCTGACGTAGCCGTGGAACACGCTGCCCAACATGCGGACCGCGTGGGTCGCGTCCGGCTCGTCCAACCCGTAACCCCGCAAGATCGCCCGAGCCATCTGCGCGTGCTGGACACCGGCACTGGCGGCCGCCGTTTCCCGATCGAGCCGGAGCCGGGTGGCGGCATAGCGGCCCGGGTGTTCCCTGGCGTAGTCGCGGTAGGCGTCAGCGAACGCGGCTAGCGCGTCCCTGCCGGCTCGACCGGCGACGGCATCGGCGACGCGGTCAGCGAGTTCCTTGAGCGCGAACAGCGCGATGCGGATCCTGAGGTCCTGTGAGTTCTTCAGGTGCGAGTACAGGCTCGGGACCTTGACGTCGAACCGTCGAGCGAGCGCCGAGACGGTGACCTGGTCGAAGCCGACCTCGTCGGCCAGTTCCGCCCCCGCTCGGGTCAGACGCTCCGGCGTCAGTCCTGGTCTATCCATCACGCTCCCCTGTCTGCCTACAGCTATTATGCTTCTACCTAATACCTGTAGGCAAATCGGTCGTGAGGTTGCGACTGACGCACCGTTCCGCCTGGTCGTCTGCGCGTCAGCGCAACGGGGAGTGCCAGGAGCGGTTCAGGGATCGTGGGCGCACACGAGGATGAGCCCTCGCAGCGATTCGCCGAGTTGGGCGACGACACTGGCTGGTCTGGCCGCCCCCGCCCTGGAGCGCCGGTCGCTACGAGCCAGAGCAGCCGCCGTGCTGGCGGACTAGGGCCTGTTTCATAAGAACTGGCCGGCCTGCGGCGGGCCCGGACGACGACCGGCGGCGTTGCGGTTTCGTCCGGATACAACACCGGTATCC
>NZ_JBFAOC010000058.1:0-38742 GCF_040675055.1 Micromonospora sp. NPDC049662 | reverse complement strand
CGGTGATCAAGAGGTTTGCGTCAGAATCCGGCGCGATATTGACGCGAACCTCTTGATCACCGGGGGCAATCGGTGGGGTTAGCGGATCACGGGGCGTTGGTCTCGGGGTAGGGCCTCGATGAGTTCTCGGGGCAGGTTGAGGGTGTCGGCGCTGACCTCGGGCGGGGTGTTCGCCATCCACTGGGTCAGCGAGACGGACTCGAACCGGGGCTTGCGGAACATCTCCAGGAACACCAGCGGCTCGGTGCCGAGGTTCTCGATGTAGTGGCCGTAGGCGAACGGCACGTACCCGACGTCACCGGCGCGCATGTCGAAGGTGCCGGCCACGCCCTGACTGGCGAACACGCCCATCCGACCGTGGCCAGACAGGTAGTACTGCCACTCGTCGTCGGTGGGGTGCCAGTGCAGTTCCCGCATCCCGCCCGGATCCACCTCGACCAGCGCGGCGCAGATCGTGGTGGCCGCGGCGAACTGGGTGACGTCGGCGATGCGGACCTGCCCGCCCGGGAACCGCTGCGGCTGCTGGGCGAGCAGCCGGTGACTGAGGCTGCGGGGCACGTCCCCGGTCGGGCTGACGACGCGGTCCTGGTCCAGCGGCGGCGGCACCTGCCCGGCGAAGATGTACTTTTCCCGCTCGGGGATCGAGTCGAGCTGATCGAGCCGCCACCCGAAGTTCTTGGCCAGCACCTCCTTCGGGGTGTGCGCGAAGAAGTCGCTGATCAGGAACGTGCCGTTCTCGGTGAACGCGCCGTCGTCGAAGACCAGCAGGAACTCCACACCCTCGTCGAGCGCCTGGATGTGGTGCGGCACCCCCTGCGGGAAGAACCACAGGTCGCCGGCGCGTACGTCGTCGAGGAAGTTGCGGCCCTCCTGGTCGACGGCGCTGATCCGGGCGCTGCCACGCGACACGTACGCCCACTCGGACTGCTTGTGCCAGTGCAGCTCCCGGTACCCGCCCGGTTCCAGCGCCATGTCCACGCCACTGAGCTCGGTGGCGATGGGCAACTCCCGTACGGTCACCTCCCGGGTCCATCCGCCGCGCTGCACCCGGGTGTGCGCGTCCGAGAAGGAGAACCGCAGGTTCGGCAGCGTGCCCGCGTCCGTGCTCGGTGGAGTCAACAGATCGGGGTTCTGCCGGTCGCGGACCACGTCGCGTGGCCCGGGGTCCACCCAGCCCTCACCGTCGCGTTCGGGCTGGGGCACCGTCGGGTCGTTCATGATCGCCTCCCGCGTCGTCGCGTCCTCGCGCCGCCGGCCCACTGGGCGGCAGGACGGCCCGCGACGGCGACGGCCAGCGGATACCCGGTGGGGCGACCCGGCCGGGCCAACCCCTGGCCCCGACGGGTCAGCACGTCCGACACCGCGCGGGGCAGCGATCACCGGACACCGTGCGCGACCGCGCGGGGCGGGGATCACCGGCACACCACGCGCGACCGCGCGGGGCGGGATCAGGAGAGGAAGATCAGGGCGAGCCAGCCGCCCACGATGAGCGCCAGCGCCACGGCCAGCACCCAGGTCGGCACGGTGTACTCGCCGCGCCGGTTGCGGTCGATCTCGGCGCGGATCTTCTCCCGCCGGCGCTCGACCCAGTTCTGCCGCGCGTCGCCGCGCTCGGAGGGGTCGGATGGTCCAGAAGTCGTCATGGCGCGCCCAGCCTACCGGTCGTGCCGGCCCCGTCGGCGTACACCACCGTCGGGGCCGGCGGACCCGTCACATGCTGGCGATCAGCCGCTCCACCCGCTCGTCGTACGCCCGGAACGGGTCCTTGCAGAGCACGGTGCGTTGCGCCTGGTCGTTGAGCTTCAGGTGCACCCAGTCGACGGTGAAGTCGCGCCGCTTCTCCTGGGCGTGCCGGATGAACTCGCCGCGCAGCCGCGCCCGGGTGGTCTGCGGCGGAGTCTCCTTGGCCTCGAAGATCTCCGGGTCGGTGGCCACCCGGTCCACCTCGCCGCGGCGCTCCAACAGCCCGTAGAGGCCCCGGCCACGGCGCACGTCGTGGTACGCCAGGTCCATCTGCGCCACCCGGGGGTGCGACAACGGCAGGTCGTGCTTGCGCTGGTACCGCTCGATCAGCCGCAGCTTGCTGACCCAGTCGATCTCCCGCGAGACCGGCTCCAGGTCACCGCTCTCCACCGCGTTGAGCACCCGGCCCCACAACTCGACCACCCGCTTGGCGGCCTGGTCGCCGCCGCGCCGCTCGACGAACTCGGTGGCCTTGGCCAGGTACTCCTGCTGGATGTCCAGCGCGCTCACCTCCTTGCCGGAGGCCAGGCGCACCTTGCGGCGGCCGGTGATGTCGTGCGACACCTCGCGGATCGCCCGGATCGGGTTCTCCAGCGACAGGTCCCGCATGACCACGCCGGCCTCGATCATCCGCAGCACGATGTCGGCCGTGCCGACCTTGAGCAGCGTGGTGACCTCGTTCATGTTCGAGTCACCGACGATGACGTGCAGGCGCCGGTAGCGCTCGGCGTCGGCGTGCGGCTCGTCGCGCGTGTTGATGATCGGGCGACTGCGGGTGGTCGCCGACGAGACGCCCTCCCAGATGTGCTCGGCCCGCTGCGAGAGGCAGTAGACCGCGCCGCGCGGGGTCTGCAGCACCTTGCCGGCCCCACAGATCAACTGCCGGGTCACCAGGAACGGGATGAGCACGTCGGCGAGCCGGCCGAACTCCCCGTGCCGGGAGACCAGGTAGTTCTCGTGGCAGCCGTACGAGTTGCCGGCCGAGTCGGTGTTGTTCTTGAACAGGTAGATCTCACCTGCGATGCCCTCGTCGTGCAGCCGCTTCTCCGCGTCGACGAGCAGCCCTTCCAGGATCCGCTCGCCGGCCCGGTCGTGGGCCACCAGGTCGGTCACCGAGTCGCACTCCGGTGTCGCGTACTCCGGGTGCGACCCGACGTCCAGGTAGAGACGGGCCCCATTGCGCAGGAACACGTTGCTCGACCGACCCCAGGACACGACGCGCCGGAACAGATACCGCGCGACCTCGTCCGGGGACAGCCTCCGCTGCCCGCGATAGGTGCAGGTGACGCCGTACTCGGTCTCGAGGCCGAAGATTCGCCGCTCCATGATGAGACATTAGCCGCCCAGAGGCCCGGTTCGTCACTGTCACACCACAGGTCGTGCCCGAGGGATGGTCACATACCGGCTGAGTGCGACATTCCGTCGGGTCCGAGGCTGGCCACGAACCGCCGGCAGGCCTCGTACTCCGGAAGCAGGCCGCTCTCGCGGGCCTGCGCGAGGGTCGGCGCGGCGTCGTCGCGCGCGGACAGCAGCGCCGTGTCGGCGGGCCACTCGATGCCCAGTTCCTCGTCGAGCGGGTGCACCGCGTGCTCGCCGGTCGGGTTGTACGTGGCCGAGCAGAGGTAGCTCAGTGTCGCGTCGTCGGTCAGCGCGCAGAACCCGTGCCCCAGGCCCTCGCTGAGGTAGACGGCCCGCCGGTCGGTGTCGTCCAACCGGACGCCCTCCCAACGGCCGAAGGTCGGTGAGCCGACCCGCAGGTCGACGATCACGTCGAGGACCGCTCCGCGCACGCAGGTCACGTACTTCGCCTGCCCAGGAGGTACGTCGGCGAAGTGGATGCCGCGCACCACGCCGCGCGCGGAGACCGACAGGTTGGCCTGGGCGAGGCGCAGCGGGTGCCCCACCGCCTCGGCGAGCTTGTCGAAGCGGTACCACTCCATGAACATGCCGCGCGGGTCGCCGTGCTGCTGGGGGCTGATCTCCCAGGCGCCCTCGATGCTCAGCTCGCGGATCTTCACCAGGACACCCCGTTGCCGTCCAGCAGGCCGAGCAGGTAGTCGCCGTACCCGCTCTTGGTCAGCGGTGCGGCCAGCGCACGCAGCTGGTTGTCGTCGATCAGGCCGGCCCGCCAGGCCACCTCCTCGACACAACCGATCTTGAGGCCCTGCCGCTCCTCGACCACCCGGACGAACTCGGCGGCCTGCATCATTGAGGTGAACGTGCCGGTGTCCAGCCACGCGGTGCCGCGATCGAGCACCGTCACCGACAGCTCGCCGGTCTCCCGGTACACCTCGTTGACGGCGGTGATCTCCAGCTCGCCGCGAGCGCTCGGGGTGAGCTTGCGGGCGATGTCGACCACCCGATTGTCGTAGAAGTACAGGCCGGGTACCGCGTAGCGGGACTTCGGCCGGGCCGGCTTCTCCTCGATCGAGAGCACCCGGCCGTCGGCGTCGAAGTCGACCACGCCGTACTCCTGGGGGTTGGCGACCTGGTAGGCGAAGACCCGGCCGCCGACAGGGTCACCGTGGTCGGCGAGCTGCCGTCCCAGCCCCACGCCGTGGAAGATGTTGTCGCCGAGGATCAGCGCCACCGACTCGTCGCCGATGAAGTCCGCGCCGAGGATGAACGCCTGCGCGATGCCCTCCGGGCGCGCCTGGGCGGCGTACTCCAGCCGCAGCCCGAACTGGCTGCCGTCGCCGAGCAGCCGGCGGAACTGGTCCTGGTCCTCCGGTGTCGTGATCACCAGGATCTCCCGGACCCCGGACATCACCAGAGTAGAGAGCGGATAGTAGATCATCGGTTTGTCGAAGACCGGCATCAGTTGCTTGGACACCGCGCGGGTGATCGGCCACAGTCGGGATCCGGTACCGCCGGCAAGGAGGATTCCACGCACCGGCGAAGCCTACCGGCACGGCTACGGAACGTGCGTGGGGGTCGCGTCCCACGTCCGCCGACGAACGT
The DNA here is from genome assembly GCF_040675055.1 of Micromonospora sp. NPDC049662. NCBI lineage: Bacteria > Bacillati > Actinomycetota > Actinomycetes > Micromonosporales > Micromonosporaceae > Micromonospora > Micromonospora sp. NPDC049662. Next base: position 34,038 of record NZ_JBFAOC010000058.1, on the reverse strand, counting down.
CGCGTACACTTCCGAACCCGTGAGGATCCTCGTCACCGGCGGAGCCGGATTCATCGGGTCGGAGTACGTTCGACTGTTGCTGGGCAAGCCCCTGGGCAACGCTGAGGGCGTACCCCCGCTCGAACCGGCGGTCGTGACCGTGCTCGACAAGTTGACCTACTCGGGCAACCGGGCCAACCTCGACCCGGTCCGCGACGACCCTCGCCTGCGGTTCGTGCAGGGTGACATCTGCGACCCGGTCGTGGTCGACGAGGTCGTCGCCGACCACGACGTGATCGTGCACTTCGCCGCCGAGTCGCACGTCGACCGCTCGATCGCCGGCGCCGCGCCGTTCGTCACCACCAACGTGCTGGGCACCCAGACGCTGCTCGACGCGGCGCTACGCCACGGCACCGGCCGGTTCGTGCACGTCTCCACCGACGAGGTGTACGGCTCCATCGACGAGGGTTCCTGGACCGAGACCTGGCCCCTCGCCCCGAACTCCCCGTACTCGGCGTCCAAGGCCGGCTCCGACCTGCTCGCCCTGGCCTACCACCGCACCCACGGCATGGACGTGGTCGTCACCCGCTGCTCCAACAACTACGGTCCGTACCAGTTCCCGGAGAAGGTCATCCCGCTGTTCGTGACCAACCTGCTCGACGGCGGGACGGTTCCGCTGTACGGCGACGGCGGCAACATCCGCGACTGGCTGCACGTGCACGACCACTGCCGGGGCATCGCGCTGGTCCAGCAGAAGGGTCGCGCCGGCGAGGTCTACAACATCGGCGGCGGCACCGAGCTGACCAACAAGGAGCTGACCGGCCGGCTGCTGGACGCCTGCGGCGCTGACTGGGACCGCGTCGTGCCCGTCGCCGACCGCAAGGGCCACGACCGCCGGTACTCCCTCGACATCAGCAAGATCAGCGAAGAGCTGGGCTACCAGCCCAGCGTCACCCTCGACGACGGCCTCGCCGAAACCGTGCGCTGGTACCAGGAGAACCGGGCCTGGTGGGAGCCGCTGAAGTCGGCCCCCACCGCATGACCCGACTACTCGTCACCGGCGCCGGAGGGATGCTCGGCCGGGACCTGGTCACCGTCCTGGAGACCCGGCCCGACCTGAAGGTCACCGCCGCCGCCCGTACCGACCTGGACATCACCGACCCCGCTGCGGTCCGCACCGCCGTCGCCGGACACGACGTCGTGATCAACGCCGCCGCGTGGACCAACGTCGACGGCGCGGAAGCCGACGAGACGGCGGCCACCGCCGTCAACGGCCACGGCGTGGCGAACCTCGCGGCGGCGTGCGCCACCAGCGGCACCCGGTTAGTTCAGGTCTCCACCGACTACGTCCTCGCCGGCGACGCCGACTCCCCCTACCCGGAGGACGCGCCGACCGCGCCCGTCAACGCGTACGGGCGCGGCAAGCTGGTCGGCGAGCAGGCCGTCGCCCGCCTGCTGCCGGACACCGGGTACGTCGTCCGCACCGCGTGGCTGTACGGCGCGCACGGGCCGAACTTCGTGGCGACCATGCTGCGGCTGGCCGGCCAACGCGAGCACCTCGACGTGGTCGACGACCAGCACGGGCAGCCCACCTGGTCGTACCGTCTCGCCGAGCGACTGGTCGCGCTCGCCGACGCCGCCCTGGACGGTCGCGCCGCTCCCGGCGTCTACCACGGCACCTGCGCCGGCCAGACCACCTGGTACGGGCTGGCCCGTGCCGCGTTCACCCTGGCCGGTCTGGACCCGGACCGGATCCGACCCACCACGAGCGACAGGTATCCTCGTCCCGCCCCCCGTCCGGCGTACAGTGTGCTAGGGCACAGCCGCTGGGCGGCCGCGGGTCTGCCGCCGCTTCCGGATTGGCATTCCACCCTGGTTGACGCGTTCCACTCCCCCGCTCCACCCGCCCCGTGGAAGGTCGCATGAAGCTCACCCTCGTCACCGGCCTGACCGGCCTGATACTGCTGGCCACGATCGTCGAGCTGCTGCGTCGCCGGCAGCTCCGCGAGAAGTACGGCATGCTCTGGCTCTGCGTCCTGGTGATCGTCATTCCCCTGTCGCTCTTCCCCCGCCTGCTGGACAACGTCGCCGAGCTGCTCGGCGTCCAGTCCGGCGTGAGCCTCGTGCTCTTCCTCGGCATCGTCTTCCTGCTGCTGGTCTGCGTGCACCTCAGCTGGGAGGTCAGCGCCCTGGAGGAAGAGACCCGGACCCTGGCAGAAGACTTCGCCCTGCTCCGCGCCGAGATCGACGCGGACCGGGCGGCCCGAGACGAACTGGTGTCGCACGATGGTTAACGGCAAGCGGGTCCTGATCATCATCCCCGCGCTCAACGAGTCCGGCTCCATCGCCGACGTCGTCGGCGAGGTCCGCGGCGAACTGCCCGGCGTCGACGTGCTCGTGGTCGACGACGGCTCCACCGACCGCACCGCCGCCGTCGCCTCCGCCGCCGGCGCCCGGGTCGCGAAACTCCCGTACAACCTCGGTGTCGGCGGCGCCATGCGGGTGGGGTACCGGTACGCCCGCGATCACGACTACGACGTGGCCATCCAGATCGACGCGGACGGCCAGCACGACCCGCGGTACGTGCCCAAGCTCGTCGACCTGCTCGACGAGACCGACCTGGTGATCGGCGCCCGGTTCGCCGGCGAGGGCGACTACAACGTCCGCGGCCCCCGCCGCTGGGCCATGGTCATGCTCTCCGGCGTGCTGTCCCGCGTCGCCCGCACCAAGCTCACCGACACCACCTCCGGGTTCCGGGCCGCCAACCGCCGGGTGATCGACATGTTCGCCACCTGGTATCCCGTGGAATACCTGGGTGACACGGTCGAGACGCTCGTGCACACCGCCCGGCGGGGCTACACCATCCGCCAGGTGCCGGTGGCGATGCGCAAGCGGATGGCCGGCACCCCCAGCCACTCCCCGGCCAAGGCCATGATCTACCTCGGTCGGGCCTTCGCCGTCCTCACGTTGGCGCTCATTCGCCGGTGATCCGGCGACTGCTGAGTCTGGTCCCACCGGGCACCGTCGCCGTCGGCGCCGGCCTGGCCCTGCTGGGGCTCGCCTCCTACGTCCACCTGGCCGTCGCCGGGCACAGCCTCACCGCGGCCGACTACTCGTCGCTCGCGGCGCTCTGGACGATCGTCTTCACCTTCGGCATCGGCCTGTTCATGCCCGTCGAACAGGAGGTCGCCCGGCTCGTCGCCGGCCGGCGCAGCCAGGGCCTACCCCCCGGACCGGTACTGGCCCGAGGGGCGGCCCTGGCCGCCGGTCTGCTCGCCGCCGTGGTCGCGCTGATCATCGCCGCCCGCGGGCCGCTCACCGACCGGTTCTTCGCCGGCGACGGCACCATGGTCGCCGTCCTGATCGGGTCCCTCGCCGCGCTCGCCGTCGCGCACACCACTCGCGGCGTGCTCTCCGGCCTGCAACTGTTCCCCTGGTACGGCACCCAACTCGGCGTTGACGGCGGCCTGCGCATCGCCCTCGTCGCCCTGCTCGGCCTGACCGGCGTCACCTCCCCCGTCTGGTTCGGCGCGGTGCTGATCGCCGCCCCGCTGATCGGCGTGGCGATCACCGCCCCACCCGTGCTCCGGGCCGTCGGCGGCGGCGTCCCCGTCGCCTGGGCCGCGTTCCTGCGCGGCCTCGGCCTGCTCATCACGTCCAGCCTGCTCTCCCAGGTCGTCGTCAACATCGGCGTGATCAACGTGAAGGTGCTGGACCCCTCCGACGTGGCCACCGCCGGCGCGCTGCTCTCCGCGCTGGTGCTCGTCCGGATCCCACTGTTCGTCTTCGCCTCGCTCCAGGCGTCCCTGCTACCCGGCCTCGCCACCTCCGCCGCGACCGGCGACCGTACGGCCTTCAACAGCCTCCTGCGGCGGGCCCTGGGCATCGTCACCGCGCTCGGCCTCACCGGGGCTGTGCTCGCCGTCCTGCTCGGCCCGTGGCTGGTGCGGACCCTCTTCGACACGCCCGACGTCCTCGGCCACGGTGACTTCGCCTGGCTCGCCGTGGCCACCCTCGCCTACCTCTGGGCGATGGTCCTCGGTCAGGCGCTGCTCGCCCTCGACCGGCACCGGGCCCAGGCCGTCGCCTGGGCCGTGGGCGTGGCCGCGCTCGTCGCCGCCACCCTCGCGCCGGTGGCCACCGCGCTGCGGGTCGAACTCGGCTACGCCATCGGCTCCGTCGTGGTCGCCGCCACCATGGCCGCCCTGCTGCGCGGCACCCGATCCCCCGCGCCGGCCCCCACCCCCACCCACGAAGCCGTCGCACCCGGAGTAACCACCGCCCCCTGACCCACCACCCCACCCCACCCCAGCCCGGCCCAGCCCAGCCCGGCCCAGCCCAGCCCGGCCCAGCCCAGCCCGGCCCACTCCGGCCCGGCGATCTTGCAGTTTCTGTCGCGACCAATCGTCATCAAACTGACTTTTCGTCAACCGAAAGTGCAAGATCGGCGGGCTGGAGCGGGGCGGGGAACGCGTACGACGGGCGGCCCGGAAACCGGGCCGCCCGCCGTGTGCGCGTACGGAACTACTTGCCGTCCGCCGGCTTGTCCTCCAGGTCGGCCGAGCCCGCCGACGTCGTCGGCTTGTGCGCCTCCGTGGTCGGCTGCGCCGGCGTGTCCGGCCCACCCGCCTCGGCCGGCTCCTCCGCCGCCGCGACATCACCGTCGAGCAGCGCCGTCAGCGCCGCCCCCGTGATCCGCCGGAACGTACGCCCCACCCGCTGACGGTCCAGCACCGCCACCTCAAGCTGGTTCGCGGCGATCGTACGGGCCGCGCCACCCTCACCGCCGACGGTGCTCAACGCCTGCACCGCAACCCGGACGGCCTCACCGAGGGACATGTCCGCCCGGTGCTGCGACTTCAACACACCGGTGATCGCCTCGGCCTGGCCGCCCATCGCCATCCGGCCCGGCTCGTCGTTGACCGACCCGTCGTACGTGAGCCGGTACAGCTCGTCGTCGTCCGGGGTCGCCCCGACCTCCGCCACACAGATCTCCACCTCGAAGGGCTTCGACTGCTCGGTGAAGATCGCGCCGAGCGTCTGCGCGAACGCGTTGGCGAGGGCGCGTCCGGTCACGTCACGCCGGTCGTAGCTGAGGCCGTTCAGGTCGGCCATCCGCACACCCGCGCGGCGCAGGTTCTCGAACTCGTTGTACCGGCCGACCGCGGCGAAGCCGATCCGGTCATAGATCTCACTGACCTTGTGCAGGGCGCTGGAGAGGTTCTCCGCGACGAAGAGCACCCCGCCGGAGTAGCTCAGGACCACCGCGCTGCGACCCCGGGCGATGCCCTTGCGGGCCAGCTCGGAGCGGTCGCGCATGATCTGTTCGGGCGAGGCGTAGAACTGCATGGCCACGGCGGCGGTTCTCCTTACGGCGCTTGCTGACGACTGCTGACTGGTGGGGGTGGACGGCGCTCAGCCGCCCGGATTCTCCATCCGACCGGCGACCACACCCTCGGCGATCGCCGCCGTCTCGGTGTCGGTCAACCGGCGGGTGCCCTCGGCGGTAGCGGTCATCACCACCGGATAGATCCGGCGGGTCAGGTCCGGACCGCCGGTCGCGGTGTCGTCGTCGGCCGCGTCGTAGAGCGCCTCGACCGCGAGCCGGGTCGCGTCCTCGAGAGACACGCCGGTCCGGAAACGCTTCTTGAGCGCCGACTTGGCGAAGAGCGAGCCGGAGCCGATGGCGTCGTACCCGGTCTCCTCGTACGGGCCACCGGTCACGTCGAAGCTGAAGATCCGCCCGGCGCGCGCCGGGTCACTGGCGGCCAGGTCGAAGCCCGCGAACAGCGGGACCACGGCGAGGCCCTGCATGGCCGCGCCCAGGTTGCCCCGGATCATCGACGCCAACCGGTTGGCCTTGCCGTCGAGCGAGAGCATCGCGCCCTCGATCTTCTCGTAGTGCTCCAGTTCCACCTGGAACAGTCGCATCAGCTCGATGCCGATGCCCGCCGTGCCCGCGATCCCGACCAGCGAGTACGCGTCGGCGGGGTGCACCTTCTCGATGTCGCGCTGGGCGATCAGGTTGCCCATGGTGGCCCGTCGGTCGCCGGCCATCACCACGCCACCGGCGGCCGAGATGGCCACGATGGTGGTCGCGTGCGGCGCCAGGTCGGCGGCCATGCCCGGTGGGAGCGGCCGACGACCGGGCAGCATCTCGGGGGCCACCCGGCTCAGAAACGTGGTGAAGGAGGACGTCCCCGCGTTGGTGAACACATCTGGTAGACGCCCGGATGGATCAAAGCCCGCTGCCACGTGGTTCCTCTCAGGTACGTGATCGCCCTGGCCAGCCTCGTAGGACTGTCACGGAACTGGCCAAGACCACCGTTGCAGTTGAAGCAGAGTATCCCGCGCACCCATCCGGTGCGATGATCGTGGTCCAGATGTTGCGGGTCCGCGCCGCCACAGATCGCGCAGACCCCGTCCTGCTCGGCCAGGAGCTCCTGAAACTCCTTCTCCCCGATGCCGTAGCGCCGCTGGAGGTGGTACTCGCGACTGCCGCCATGCAGTCGGAGCCTGCTCTCCTTGCCCTTCTCGTTGTGGCAGGGCTTGCAGTATCGGCCGTAGCCGCTGCGGGCGGAGCGGTTACGCGGAAAGTCATCCAGGGGCTTTGTGACATCGCAGTCAGGGCACCTTCGATGCCCTTCCGGCACCGCGGGCAACTGCCGCACATCCCTGCCCTGCTGCTCCTTCACGCGCTTGGCATAGCTCGCCTTGGATCGAGCGTTGAAGCAGGGCTTGCAGTAGCTACCCCGACCCTCCGGCCGCTTGCTGTTCGCGCAGAATTGATCAAGGGGGAGCCACTCACCGCAGTCGCGGCAGCGGCGGTGGCCATCTTGGTCATTCAGAGGCATGTCCGTTTTGCCCGGCTATGCCCTATTCGCCCCCTTTCTGTACATAGCCCCTCACAAATTCTTCTGCGTTTTCCTCCAGGACGGAGTCGATCTCGTCGAGCAGGTCGTCGACGTCCTCGGTGATCTCGGCGTGCCGCTCGGCCACCTCGGGGTTGGCCTCGGTGGTGACGTCCTCGATTTCCTCGCCCTGGCGGGACTTGCCGGACTGCGACTGGCCGCCGCTGTCATGAGTGGCCATTGCTGCCTCCTCCACGATCGTCTGCGATGAACTTACCTCGCCAGGACGACGAAAAGCCCGCCGCGCGCCGGCTTGCGGCACACGGCGGGCATTCGGTTGGCGCGTTCAGCCGCCGGTCAGCGTCTCCAGCAGGTCCTTGGCGCTGGCGCAGCGATCGAACAGGGCTCCGACGTGGGCGCGGGTGCCCCGCTCCGGCTCCATCATCGGTACCCGGACCAGCGACTCCCGGCCCACGTCGAAGATCACCGAGTCCCAGCTCGCGGCGACCACCTCGGAGGCGTACTGCGCGAGGCAGCGGCCCCGGAAGTAGGCCCGGGTGTCCTCCGGTGGCTCGGTCATCGCGCTGCGGACCTCCTCGTCGGTGAGCAGCGTCTTCATCGCCCCACGGGAGACGAGCCGGTTGTAGAGGCCCTTCTCCGGGCGTACGTCGGAGTACTGCAGGTCGACGAGCTGGAGCTTGTGGGAGCCCCAGCCGAGCTTCTCCCGCTCCCGGTAGCCCTCCAGCAGCCGCAGCTTGGCCACCCAGTCCAACTCGTCCACGCAGAGCATCGGGTCGCGACCGAGCCGGTCCAGGACGCCCTCCCACCGGTCCAGCACGTCGGCGGTCTGCTCGTCGACGTCGGCGCCGTAGCGGTCGTCGACAAAGGACCGGACCCGTTCGAGGTACGCCCACTGCACGTCCAGGGCGGTCAGCCGGCGGCCGTCGCGCAACCGCATGAGGTGCGTGAGGGACGGGTCGTGGCTGACCGCGCGCAGTTCGCTGACCGGGTCGGCGATGCCGAGGTCGGCGCCGAGCGCCTTCTCCTCGATCATGGTGAGGATCAGCGCGGTGGTGCCCACCTTGAGGTAGGTGGAGATCTCGGAGAGGTTGGCGTCGCCGATGATGACGTGCAGCCGGCGGTACTTGTCGGCGTCGGCGTGCGGCTCGTCGCGGGTGTTGATGATCGGGCGTTTGAGGGTGGTCTCGAGGCCGACCTCGACCTCGAAGAAGTCGGCGCGCTGGGAGATCTGGAAGCCGCTCTGCCCGCCGTCCTGTCCGATGCCGACGCGGCCGGCGCCGCAGACGATCTGGCGGGTCACGAAGAAGGGCGTCAGGTACGCCACGATGTCGGCGAACGGGGTCTGCCGGCGCATCAGGTAGTTCTCGTGGGCGCCGTAGCTCGCGCCCTTGTTGTCGGTGTTGTTCTTGTAGAGGTGGATGGGCTGGCTGCCGGGGATGGTGGCGGCGCGGCGGGACGCCTCGGCCATCACCCGCTCGCCGGCCTTGTCCCAGCGCACGATGTCGCGGGGGGTGGTGACCTCGGGGGTGGAGTATTCGGGGTGCGCGTGGTCCACGTAGAGGCGTGCGCCATTGGTGAGTATCACGTTGGCCAGGCCCAGGTCCTCGTCGGCGAGGGCCTCGGCGGGGTCGTAGGCGGCACCGGAGTAGGTGAAGCCGCGGGCGTCGCGCAGCGGCGACTCCTCTTCGTAGTCCCAGCGGGCGCGACCGCCCCGGTTGAGTTCGGGCCGGGCCCCGTAGGCGTTGACCACCTGGGACGAGGTGACCATCGGGTTGGCTCCGGCCTGGCCGGGCACGGAGATGCCGTACTCGACCTCGGTGCCCATGATCCGTCTTACGCTCATCGACCTACCCGCTTCGCTCGCCCGACCCGGTCCCCGTCATGTCGAGCGTAGTCCGACTGTTCGGGGTCGGGGGCGCGCCGGTGCGGGCGGGTCACGGGTGTCGCCCCGCGTCCCGCCCGCCGCGTTCAGTACTTGATGGTCATTGGAACGGTGGTGACCCGGCCGCGTAGATCCGGGTACTTGGTCAGCAGCTTGTCGACGCGTCGTTGCGCGACCGGGTCGCTGATCAGCAGACGGAGTGGGCCTCGGGTCGTACGCAGCATCATCCGGGTGCGCTCGGGCTCCTCGAACAACGTCGGCACATAGATCGCCTTTTCGGTCCGCCCGCTGGTGCCCTGCAGGGCGGAGAGACAGATCGACTCGACGTAACCGCGGTAGCCGGTCCGGTCGAGCACCACGGTGACGGTGCCCGGCTGCTCGGGGTAGCGGCGGTAGGCCGCGGCGCACACCTGGGCGAACCGCACCGGGTTGTCGACGTCGTGGTCGATCCAGCTCTGCGCCCAGTTCTGCTTGTCGACCACGAGCAGGCTGTGCCGCCAGCCGGTGAGCCCGCAGAGGACCACCACGGTGAGCACGGCCAGGGCGGCGGCAAGGGCGGAGACGGCGGCGCCGCGGGCACGGCGGCGGACCGCGCCGCCGGACGGGACGGGCAGCAGCACGACGAGGGCGGCGACGCCGACGAACAGGCCGACGGTGGCGAGGTGCACGCCCTTCATGAAGTAGTAGGCGGGCTGGATGCCGGTGAGGACGTTGGCCAGGGCGATGGCGAGGGCGAAGGCGACGGCTACCGCGATGGCGGCGAGGTGTCGGCGCCAGGCCCGGTCGGCGCGGCGGGCCTGGATCACGAGGCCGATCAGGACGATCGGGGTGAGGCCGAGCAGCGCCCGCCACGCCTCGGCGATCTCCGGGCCGGCCTTGGCGTCGAGGGCCTCGGTCTGGCCTGCGGCGAAGATCCCCAGCAGCATGGGCAGCGGCGCGAGCAGGGCGGTGACCAGGCCGACGGCGAGCACGGTCCGGCGGATGCGGAGCAACTCCCGGCGGTGCGCGATCAGCCAACCGAGCACCAGCAGCCCGGCCGGGGGGAGGAACAGGTAGTAGGTGAAGCCGATACCGATGAGCAGGGCGCCGAGCAGAACGAGTTGTTCCCGGTTGCCGGCGAGCGGGCGTACGACGAGTGCGGTCACCGCGACGGCGAGCGCGAGCCCCAGCGCCTCGCTGGGGTAGCCGGCGATCAGCAGCCGGGGCAGCTGGCTGCCGAGGACGAGGGCGCCCACGACGACGGTCAGGACGACCCGGTGCAGCGGGTGCAGGGGGCCGGGAAGCCGTTGGGCGGCCCAGAAGAGGGTGAGCGCGAGCAGGCCGAAGGTGGCGAGACACCACCACCCGTAGTGGCTGAGGCTGCTCGCGCCGCTCGGGGTGCCGGTGGCGGAGCGCAGGTGCGCGTCGAGCACGGCGGCGTTGAGGTGCCAGCCCTGCGGGTAGCGGACGAGCAGGGAGACGATGTCCTCGCGGGCGGCGGCGGGGTCGAGGAAGACGTACCCGCCGAGCCGTCCGATGGCGTCGACGAGGGCGACGTGGCGGAAGTTGTCCTCGCCGAGGGCGAGCAGGCTGAGACGGCCGGCGAGGCGGCCGGCCCGCAGCCAGGGCGACGCGAAATAGCCGACGATGGCGACGGTGGCGACGACGGGCAGCAGGTCGGTCCAGCCGGGCCGGGGCAGGGTGGGGCGTCGGCCGGTCGCCGCGGCGATGAGGGCGAGGACGGTGAGCGCGGTACCGCTGACCGCGACGGGGTGCAGCCCCCAGGGCCAGAGGGTGAAGAGCAGCCCGGCGGCGGTGGTGACGCCGACGAGCAGCAGCATGGCGAGCACGAGCCGGTCGAGCAGGGTGCGGCCGCCGCGGAGCAGGCTGGCCGTGGCCAGCAGCACCAGCGGGGGCAGCAGCCAGGCCAGGTGCAGGGGGTACGCCACCGCGGGTACCAGCCAGGCGACCGCCAGCGCGACGAGCAGCGCGCGGTACGGGCGGGCGGGGGGCGGGGTCCGCTGGTCGACCGCAGGGCGTGCCGGCGGGTCGGTGACGGTGAGTTCGGACGGCACGCGGATCCTCGACGTTTCGCAGGGTTGGAAGCGCCACAGCGTACCGGTTCGGGTGGGCGGGCGTGGGCCGGTGTGACGAGCGGGGCCCGGGGCGCGTCGGGTGCCGGGCCCCGGTGGTGTGAGCGGCTGCCTACTGGTTCTGGGGGGGGCTGGGGGGGGGGGGGGGGGGGGGGGGGGGGGGGGGCGCGGGGGGGCCGGGGGGCGCCCGCCCCCCCCCCCCCCGCTGGTGTCAGCGCCTGCCTACAGGTACTGGCCGGTGTTGCTGGCGGTCTCGATGGACCGGCCGGCCTCGGTGCCCTTGCCGCCGGAGACGAGCGTACGGATGTAGACGATCCGTTCGCCCTTCTTGCCGGAGATGCGGGCCCAGTCGTCGGGGTTGGTGGTGTTGGGCAGGTCCTCGTTCTCGCGGAACTCGTCGACGCAGGCGTCGAGGAGGTGCTGCAGGCGTAGGCCCTTGCGACCGGAGGTGAGGAATTCCTTGATGGCCATCTTCTTGCTCCGGTCGACGATGTTCTGGATCATCGCGCCGGAGTTGAAGTCCTTGAAGTAGAGGACTTCCTTGTCACCGTTGGCGTAGGTGACCTCGAGGAAGCGGTTCTCCTCGGTCTCCGAGTACATCCGCAGAACGACGGCGTCGATCATCGCGGCCACCGTGGCCTGCGCGTCGGTGCCGTGTTCGGCGAGGTCGTCCGGGTGCAGTGGCAGCCCGGAGAGGATGTACTTGGAGAAGATGTCCTTGGCCGCCTCGGCGTCCGGCCGCTCGATCTTGATCTTCACGTCGAGCCGGCCCGGGCGCAGGATCGCCGGGTCGATCATGTCTTCCCGGTTGGAGGCGCCGATGACGATGACGTTCTCCAGCCCCTCCACGCCGTCGATCTCGCTGAGCAGCTGCGGGACGATGGTGTTCTCCACGTCGGACGAGACGCCGGAGCCACGGGTCCGGAAGATCGAGTCCATCTCGTCGAAGAACACGATCACCGGCGTGCCCTCACCGGCCTTCTCCCGAGCCCGCTGGAAGATCAGCCGGATGTGCCGCTCGGTCTCGCCGACGTACTTGTTGAGCAGCTCCGGGCCCTTGATGTTCAGGAAGAAGCTGGTGTGCTTCTCCTTGCCCTGCCGCTCGGCGATCTTCTTGGCCAGGGAGTTGGCCACCGCCTTGGCGATCAGCGTCTTGCCGCAGCCGGGCGGTCCATAGAGCAGGATGCCCTTGGGCGGGCGGAGCTGGTGCTCACGGAACAGGTCCGCGTGCAGGAACGGCAGCTCCACCGCGTCGCGGATCTGCTCGATCTGGGACTGGAGGCCACCGATGTCGGAGTAGTCGACGTCCGGCACCTCCTCCAGGACCAGCTCCTCGACCTCGCTCTTCGGAATCCGCTCGTACGCGTACGCCGAGCGGGGCTCGATCATGAGCGAGTCGCCGGCCCGGATCGCCGAGCCGATGAGCGTCTCGGCGAGGTGCACGATGCGCTCCTCGTCGGAGTGGGAGACCACCAGCGCCCGGTCGCCCGGACCGCCGTTCGGCCCCTCCAGGATCTCCTTGAGCATCACCACCTCGCCGACCCGCTCGTACCCGAACGCGTCGACGATGTTGAGCGCGTCGTTGAGCAGGACCTCCTGGCCGCGCCGCAGCTCGGCCACGTCCAGCGAGGGCGAGACGGCGACCCGCAGTTTGCGGCCGCCGGTGAACACGTCCACGGTGCCGTCGTCGTGCTTGGCCAGGAAGACTCCGTAGCCACTTGGCGGCTGTGCGAGCCGGTCGATCTCCTCCTTGAGCGTGACGATCTGCGTGCGAGCTTCCTTGAGGGTGCTCACCAGCCGGTCGTTGTTCTCGGTCAGCCGCGCCAACTGTGCCTGGGTGGCCGCCAGCCGCTCTTCGAGCTGCCGGACGTGTCGGGGGCTTTCGGTCAACTTGCGCCGCACCAGGGCGAGTTCCTCCTGAAGGAACGCGACCTGCGTGGAGAGATCGTGGGCTTCCTTCTCCCACCGTGCGGCGCGCGAGTCCGCGTCGTCGCTGCGTGCTGCCACGTCCCACCTCCCCGGGGGGCTTGAACGTTCTGAGCTAACACTAGCCGCTATGAGCCCGATTCGGTCCCACGCAACACCCTCGTCACTGAACCTTGATCGCCAAGGGGTGGTCTGCGGGGTCGTTAACGGCGTTCGGGTACCGTCGGAGGCTGGTACGGGAGAACATGGGGGGTGCACCGGTGGCCGAGGTCGCGACCGACCAGTTGCAGGTCTGGGTGGACCAGGATCTCTGCACGGGCGATGGGCTCTGCGTGCAGTACGCGCCAGAGGTGTTCGAGTTCGACATCGACGGCCTGGCGTACGTCAAGGGCGCCGACGGTGAGCTGAGGTTGGCCCCGGGCAGCCGGGTCGACGTGCCCGAGCACCTGCGACTCGAAGTGATCGACTCCGCGAAGGAGTGCCCGGGCGACTGCATCCACGTGGTGCGCGGCGACGGCGTCGAGGTCGCCGGCCCGGACGCCGAGGACGACTGAACCGACGCCGCGCGGTCCGCGCGACGCCGGCCCCAACGGGGTACGCCTCAGAGCATCGGGCGGCCGACCACCGAGGCGACCAGCCGTGCGAACTCCTCCAGCCGGGCGATCTGCCCGGCCCCACCGTCGTCGAGGGTCTTGCCGAACCGCAGCGCGTCGTGCCGGGGCGTACCGGCCATCTCCTCGCTCGGCGGCGCCTCGTCCAGCGAGGTGAGCAGCAGGTAGACGTCGATGCTGTCGACCCGGATCTCGCCGCTGTCGGAGCGGTTCAGTCGCCGCCGGCAGCCCACCTCGGTGACCGTGGAGACGGGCACCACCCGCAGCGACGACGTCATCGAACCGGGCGGCCCCTCCCCCGGCGGCACGTCCTCGCCGTGCCAGAGGATCAGCCGGCTGCCGTCGCAGACGACGACCTCCTGCCACACCCCGTTGACCTCGTTGACGAAGCGTTCCAGGGTGAAGCCGAGCACCGAGGCGCCGCGCAGCACCCCGCCGAGCGCTTCCAGCGCGACGTCCGGGTCCCGCAGATAGGCGCGCGCCGCCGACTCCAGGTCCTGGTAGGGCGACCAGTCCGGAAACACGGCGGGCAGGTCGCCGCCGCCGTAACCCGGTCGGCTCATCGGGCCGCCTCCCCCCGCTCACCGATGGTCACGGCCTGTCCATCTCCCCCGTCGCGTCGGGCTGCGCGTCGGCGGCCTGGGCGGCGGCGGCCTGACGGGCCGCCTCGGCCGCGCGCAGGTCCTCGCGGCGCTGCACGTACGCCTCGGTGCCCTTGCTGGGTTTGCGGCGACGCGGCGGCGCGGTGACGCCCGGGGCGAGCTTGCGCGCCGAGACCAGGAACGCCGTGTGCGCGATCATCCGGTGGTCGGGGCGGACGGCGAGGCCCTCGGCGTGCCAGTCGCGCACCAGCGACTCCCAGGCGCGCGGCTCGGTCCAGCCGCCGCGCTCACGCAGCGCCTCGACCAGCTCGGAGAGCTGCGGGGTGGTGGCCACGTAACCGATGAACACGCCGCCGGGCACCAACGCCCGCTCGACCATGTCGAGGGTCTCCCAGGGGGTGAGCATGTCCAGGATGATCCGGTCGAAGCCGGTCTCCTGGCACTGCGCGACGTCGCCGACGTGCAGGTGCCACGACGGGTGCGGCCCGTTGAAGAACGCCTCGACGTTGCGCTTGGCGATCTGGGCGAAGTCGTCGCGTACCTCGAACGAGTGCAGCTCGCCCTCGGTGCCGACGGCGCGCAGCAGGGAGCAACTCAGCGCGCCGGAGCCGGCGCCGGCCTCGAGGACCTTGGCGCCGGGGAAGATGTCGCCCATCGCGACGATCTGCGCCGAGTCCTTCGGGTAGATCACCTGGGCGCCGCGCGGCATCGAGAGCACGTAGTCAGACAGCAGCGGACGCAGCGCCAGGAACGCGGTGCCGCCGCCGGAGGTGGTCACCACACTGCCGTCGGGCAGCCCGATCAGCGCGTCGTGCGCCAGGATGCCGCGGTGGGTGTGGAACTCCTTGCCGTGCTCCAGCGTGACGGTGTGCATCCGCCCCTTGGGGTCGGTCAGCTGCACCCGGTCGCCGGGCCGGAACGGGCCTCGGTGCACGGGTGTCAGCGTCCGGGGGGCGTCGTCGGCTGCGACGGTGGAGGGAGTTGCGGTCACGGTGTCATCTTCCGGTTGGGTTCGAGGAGCTGTGCCAGGTCCCCGATGTGCAGAATGCCGACGACATCTTCGCCTGACGTCACCACGTACTGCGCGCCCGGGTGGGTCTGCACGGCCTCCATCACCCGTTCGCCGTCGAGTCCCAGCGTCAGGGTGGGGAGCGCGGTGAGCGGCCGGGCGACGGAGTCCACCGCCAGCCAGGCGCGGCGCTCGACGGGTACGGCCGCGGCGGCGGCCGGGTCGACCAACGCCACCGGGCGGCCGGTGGAGTCGGTGACCAGCAGCGCGGCGGCGGGCTGCCCGCCCTCGGCGCGGCGGCGCTGGGCCTCGGCCAGCGGCGTGCCGGTGGTCACCGGCCAGATCGGCCGCGCCAGTTGGGCCAGGTCGATCAGCGGGAACCGACGACTGACCCGCGCGGCGCGGATCGACTGCCCGGCGCCGCGCCAGAGGGTGACGGCGACCAGCAGCATCAGCGGCAGCGCCACCGGGGCCAGGTGGTCGGTGGCGGTCAGTAACCCGACCAGCGCGGCGGTGCCGACGGCGACGACCCGGCCGGCCCAGCCGGCGACCTCGGTGCCACGGTGCCGGTCGCGGGTGAGACCCCACACGGCGGCGCGTAGCGCCCGGCCGCCGTCCAGCGGCAGCCCGGGCAGGATGTTGAACACCGCGACGATGACGTTGCTCAGCGCGAGCTGGAAGGCGAGCTGGTGGCCGACGGTGCCCGCCGGCAGGGCGAGGGTGGCGGCGACCGCGAGGGCGCCGAGCACCGCGGAGACCGCCGGGCCGGCCAGCGAGACCAACAGGTCGATCCGGGGCGTCGGGGCGTCCCGCTCCATCTCGGTGTACCCGCCGAGCAGTTCGAGGGTGATTCCCCGCACACCGATGCCGTAGCGGCGGGCGGTGAGCGCGTGGCCCAGCTCGTGCAGCAGCACCGAGCCGAGCAGGGAGACCACGAATCCGAAGCCGATGAGGTAGCCGCTGATCTGCGACAGGTCCAGTTGTCGGCGGGCGAACTCGGCGTAGAGCACGGCGACCAGCACGGCGAGCAGGAGCATCGACGCGTTGAGGTGCAGGGGCACCCCGAACACCCGGCCCACGCTCAGACCGGGTCGCCGGTCGGACCGGCGCGGCGGCCGGGAGGTCTGCTCCATCGCACCGATGCTACGGACCGGTCACCTGCGGGGCGGGCGGCGGGCGGTGTCACACCGGTGCCCTAACCTTTGCGCACATGACGGCGGAACCGGTCACCACCCCCCAGTCCTCTCCCCCGGCGCAGACGCCGCCGACGGTGCGGGCCTCGCTGTCGCCGTCGCGGGCGGCGGATTTCAAGACCTGTCCGCTGCTCTACCGGTTCCGCAGCATCGACCGGTTGCCCGAGCGGACGACCCTTGAGCAGGCCCGGGGCACGCTGGTGCACGCGGTGCTGGAGCGGCTGTTCGACCTGCCCGCGTCGAGCCGCACACCGGCCGCGGCCGGTGACCTGGTGGCCCCCCAGTGGGACCGACTGGTCACCGAGCAGCCGGAGCTGGCCGCGATCTTCGACGATGCCGAGCCGGCCGGTCCGGTGCAGTTCCTGCGCTCCGCGGCGGGGCTGCTCGAGGGCTACTTCGCGGTGGAGGATCCGACCCGCCTGGAACCGGCCGAGCGCGAGAGCCTGATCTCGGCGGTCGTCGACGAGGAGCTGCTGATCCGGGGCTACCTCGACCGGCTCGACGTGGCCCCGGACGGCGCGCTGCGGGTGGTCGACTACAAGACCGGCGGCGCGCCCCGGGAGGCGTTCGAGGCGCGGGCGCTGTTCCAACTGAAGTTCTACGCGCTGGTGCTGTGGCGCACCCGTGGGGTGGTGCCCCGGGTGCTGCGCCTGCTCTACCTGCGCGACGCCGAGGTGTTGGACTACACGCCCGACGCCGACGAGCTGCTCCGCTTCGAGCGCACCGTGGTGGCGCTATGGCGGGCGATCGAGCAGGCCACCGCCCGGCAGGACTTCCGACCCCGGCCGAGCAAGCTGTGCGACTGGTGCAGTCACCAGGCGCTGTGCCCCACGTTCGGCGGCACCCCACCCCCGTTCCCCGTAACGGCGACAACCGCCGACCCCCTCCGCGACGCCCGCACCACCCCCACACCCCCCGGCGCCGACGAGTAACCCCACCGCCCACCCGCACCCCGCCCCGCCCCGCCCCGCCCCGCCGATCTTGCACTTTCGGATGGCGACTTCATCGGATTCGCACCGTTTATCCCCACAGAAAGTGCAAGATCGACGGCGTCAGGAGGGCCCAGCCCCGGCACCGCCCGACCGGAGCGGTGCGGTCCGGGTCGGGACAGGGCGCCCGGCCGACCTCTACCGTGGTCCGCGACGCACAGGCCGGTGGAGCGGGGACGGGAGACGAGATGAGCGATCGGGTGGCCCCGGCGCGGCCGGTACGGATCCTGCTCGCCGACGACCAGCCGCTGCTGCGCACGGGCTTCCGGATGGTGCTGGGCGCCGAGGGCGACCTGGACGTCGTGGCGGAGGCCGGTGACGGCGTGGAGGCCGTGGAGCTGTCCCGACGGCTCCTGCCCGACGTCGTGCTGATGGACATCCGGATGCCCCGGATGGACGGGGTGGCGGCGACCCGGGCCATCGTCGACTCCCGCCTGCCGGTGCGGGTGCTGGTGCTGACGACGTTCGACCTCGACGAGTACGTGGTGGGGGCGCTGCGCGCGGGCGCGAGCGGATTCCTGGCCAAGGACGTACCCGCCGAGGAGCTGATCGCGGCGATCCGCACGGTGGCCGGCGGGGACGCGGTGGTCGCGCCGCGGATCCTGCGGCGACTGCTCGACCGCTTCGCCGACCTGTTGCCCGACCCGGCGGCGACGCCGTCGGCGGCCCTCAACGCGCTCACCGACCGGGAACGTGAGGTACTGGTGCAGGTGGCCCGAGGGCTGTCCAACGCCGAGATCGCGGCGGTGTTGTCGGTCAGCGAGACCACCGTCAAGACCCACGTCGGGCACCTGCTGACCAAGCTGCGGCTGCGCGACCGCGTGCAGGCCGTCGTGCTGGCGTACGAGTCGGGTCTGGTCCGCCCACGGGCGTAGTCGCCACGCGGCGACTACCTCACCCGGCGTACCCGAAGATCCCCCCGGGGAGGGACGGCCCGGCTTGCCGTCGTCACCTACCGTGACCGGAGGCGGCGTCGCGCGGTTGACCCTCCTGTGACGTGCGGGGGAAGTGTGCGAAACCGGTCGATCGGCCGTCGGGTCAGGGGCAACCCTGATGCGGCATGGGGGTGCACCCGCAGCGGGAAATCCGCTGCGCGTCCCCCCAGGGGCGGACGGGACGGGCGCTCGCAGCGCCGATGATTGAACGGTCGCGCCGGACCATCGGGGGGCGGCGTGGGATTCGGACAGACGGAAGAGGTAGATGACGTGACCGCGACGGTAGGCCGGCAGGCGCAGGCCGCGGCCCGGGCGAACGACGTGTGGAAGGTGTACGGCAGCGGCGAGGCCCAGGTCATCGCGCTGCGGGGGGTAAGCGCGGAGTTCGAACGTGGCCGCTTTACCGCGATCATGGGGCCGTCGGGTTCCGGCAAGTCCACGCTGATGCACTGCCTCGCCGGTCTGGACTCGGTCACCCGGGGGACGGTGTCGATCGGTGAGACGACGGTCACCGGGCTGGGCGACTCGGGGCTGACGAAGCTGCGCCGGGAGAAGGTGGGCTTCATCTTCCAGCAGTTCAACCTGCTGCCGACGCTCACCGCGAAGGAGAACATCCTGCTGCCGATGTCGATCGCCGGGCGCAAGCCCGACCAGGCGTGGTACGACACGGTGATCAAGACGGTGGGCCTGCAGGACCGGCTGGACCACCGGCCGGCGCAGCTCTCCGGCGGTCAGCAGCAGCGGGTCGCGTGCGCGCGGGCGCTGGTCGCCCGCCCCGAGGTGATCTTCGCGGACGAGCCGACCGGCAACCTGGACTCGCGCTCCGGCGCGGAGGTGCTCGGCTTCCTGCGCGACTCGGTGCGCGAGCACGGGCAGACCATCGTGATGGTCACCCACGACCCGACCGCCGCCGCGTACGCCGACCGGGTGGTCTTCCTGGCCGACGGTCAGATCGTGTCGGAGCTGATCGAGCCGACCGCCGACACCGTGCTGGACACCATGAAGAAGCTGGACACGCCGGCCGAGGTGGGCAACTGATGTTCCGGGCGACACTCAAGAGTCTGCTGGCCCGCAAGGTCCGGCTGATCCTGTCCGCTCTGGCGGTGGTGCTCGGGGTCATGTTCGTCTCGGGCGCGTTCGTGCTGACCGACACGCTGGGTCGCTCCTTCGACTCGGTGTTTGCCGACGGCTTCTCCGAGATCGACGTGAACGTCGCGGCGAAGCCGAAGATCGAGGTCAGCGAGTTGGAGGGCGAGCAGACCTCCGCTCCGCTGCCGGCCGCCGTGGTCGACCGGGTCAAGCAGGTGCCGGGGGTGGCCTCCGCGACCGGTGTCGTCAACGCCGACGGCGCGCGGGTGATCGGCAGCAACGGCAAGGTCGTCACGTCGTTCGGTCCGCCGCAGCTCGGTGAGAACTGGGTCGGCGAGAGCGACCTGCTGCAACTGCGCGAGGGCCGCGCTCCGCAGGCCGACGACGAGATCGTGATCAACAAGTCGCTGGCCACGACCGCGAAGGTGCGCGTCGGCGAGAAGGTCGGCGTGCTGACCGCGTTCGAGTCGAAGAAGCGGGACTTCACCCTCGTCGGCATCGCCGGTTACAGCGGTGACCGGGACTCGATCGGCGGCGTCAACGAGGTCTTCTTCACCACCCCGGTGGCGCAGCGGCTGATGCTGGGCGAGCCGGACACCTTCAGCAGCGTCACCGTCCGCACCGCCGGCGGGGTCTCCGACGAGGCGCTGCGCGACGACATGGCCCGCACCCTGGGTGCGGACTTCGACGTGAAGACCGGCGAGCAACTGGCCGAAGACGCCGCGGCGAGCCTGAAGGAGGGCCTGTCGTTCTTCAACAAGATCCTGCTGGGCTTCGCCGCGGTGGCGCTGCTGGTCGCCACGTTCCTGATCCTCAACACCTTCTCGATCATCGTGGCGCAGCGCACCCGGGAGTTGGCGCTGATGCGCGCCATCGGGGCGAGCAGCCGCCAGATCATCGGCTCGGTGGTGCTGGAGGCCATCGCGGTCGGTCTGCTCGCGTCGGTGCTCGGTCTCGCCGCCGGCATCGGGGTGGGCGCGCTGCTGGCGTTCCTGTTCGGCAAGCTGGCCGGTGGGCTGACCCTGGCCGGGATCGGCGTGCCGGCGGCGGCCGTGATCGGGTCGTTCGGCGTCGGCCTGGTGATCACCGTGGTGGCGGCGCTGCTGCCGGCGCTGCGGGCCTCCCGGATCCCGCCGATCGCCGCCATGCAGGACGTGGCCACGCCGGACCGGTCGTTGACCAAGATCACCGTGGCCGGGTCGGTGGTCACCGGCATCGGCGCGGTGCTGCTGTTCCTGGGGCTCAGCGGCAACGCGGGCGGCCAGACGCTCGCCACCATCCTCGGCGGCGTGCTGTTCGCCTTCATCGGTGTGGCGCTGCTGACTCCACTGATCAGCCGGCCGGTGGTGAACCTGCTCGGCGCGATCTTCTCCTGGTCGGTGCCGGGCAAGCTGGGCCGGCTCAACTCCGGGCGCAACCCGCGCCGCACGGCCATCACGGCCGCCGCGCTGATGGTCGGCATCGCGCTGGTCACCGGCATCACGGTGATCCTGGACTCGGCCAAGAGCAGCATCAGCGCGCTCGCCCAGGACACCATCAAGGCCGAGCTGGTGATCGCCGGTCAGCAGGGCGGCCCGCGTCCGCCGAGCTTCGACCCGAGCGTGCTGGACCAGGCGAAGGCGCTGCCCGGCGTGCGGATGGTCGACGGCGAGTACGGCGACATGGGGCGCATCGACGGCGAGAGCACGTGGGTGGCGGCGAGCAGCGACATCGCGTCACTGCGGCAGATCTTCGGCGCGAAGGCCGCCGCGGGTGACATCGACCGGCTCTCGCCGACGCAGATGCTCGCCAGCTCCGACACCGCCAAGTCCCGGGGATGGTCGGTCGGCTCGACCGTCAGCGTGCAGCTGACCCGGGGCGAGGCCCGCACGTACACGATCAGCGGCATCTACGAGTCGTCGCAGCTGACCAACCCGGTGACGTTGCCGGCGACGGCGGCGAAGGACTTCGCGATCCCGCAGCCCATCCAAGGCTTCATCCAGCTCGCGCCGGGGGCCCGGGTGGCTGACGTGCAACCGCGGGTGGAGACGCTGCTCGCGGACAGCCCCGAGGTGTCGGTGGCCGACCGGGACGCGTTCATCAAGCAGCAGACGAGTTCGCTCGACGGGCTGCTCACGATGATCAAGATTCTGTTGGCGCTGGCCATTATCATCGCCGGGCTCGGCATCATCAACACCCTGGCGCTGTCGGTGCTGGAACGGACCCGGGAGCTGGGTCTGCTGCGGGCGATCGGCCTGCGGCGCGGCCAGACGATGGGCATGATCACCGTGGAGGCGGTGGTGATCTCCGTGTTCGGTGCGCTGCTGGGCGTGGCGGTCGGCACCGGCCTCGGCGCCGCGGTGGTCGAGGCGCTCAAGGACGAGGGCATCACCGACCTGAACCTCCCCTGGGGGCAGATGGTCGTCTTCCTCGGTCTCGCCGCGATCATCGGGGTGGTGGCCGCGGTGCTCCCCGCCGTGCGGGCGGCCCGGATCAACGTCCTGGGCGCGATCGCCCACGACTGACGCCGGGCAACAGAACGAGGGGGTCCCGCACCGCGAGGCCCCCTCGTTCTTTCCGGCCGCGGCTTTCCTTCAGGCCGCGGCGCGGTCGGTCAGCAGCGCCGCCAGCGCCGCCAGGTCCACGCCGACCAGGCTTCGCACCTGGTGTACGGCGGGGATGGGGGGCAACGCCACCTCGGCGGGTACGGCCAGCACGGCCGCCCCGGAGGCGAGCGCGCTGGCCACCCCGGTCGGTGAGTCCTCGATCGCCACGCACCGCTCGATCGGCGCGCCCAACAGCCGGGCGGCGGTCAGGTACGGCTCGGGGTGCGGCTTGGCCGCCACCACCTCGTCACCCGCGACCACCACGTCGAAGGTGTCCCGCCCGAGGGTGTCCAGGGCGACCTCGACCAGCGCCCGGGGGCTGGAGGTGACCAGGGCGGTGGGGACTCCCGCCGCGCGGACCGCGTGCAGCAGCTCGAACGCGCCCGGCCGCCAGGGCAGACCGGTACGGAACAGCTCCAGGATCCGGGCGTTGATCCACGCCGCGCTGATCTCCGGATCGCGCTCGGGTTGGCCCAGGTCGTCGTGCAGGATGCGCATCGACTCGGCCATGGCCGTGCCGATGATCGACCGGCGGGCATCGGCGGACAGCTCCCCGCCGTACTCGCGGGCCAGCTCCTGCAACGCGACGTCCCACAGCTTCTCGCTGTCGACCAGCGTGCCGTCCATGTCGAAGAGAACGGCGGCGGGGTGTTGGCTGCTCAGCGGATCCTCCAGGGGTCGTGACCGACACCGGCGATCCTGCCAGCCGGGTCCGCCGCCGGTGGCGGCAACGGCTCCGAGGGTGACCGGGGCAACCCCGCTCAGCTCAGGTCGCACTCCTTCAGCGAGCGTTCGTAGCCACGGAAGAACCTGTCGGTACGCTGCTCGGCGGTGCCGTGCGCGCCCTCGGCGAACCACGGCTGGTCCGGGTCGTCGCCGACCGCCGCCACGCCCTCGCGAAACTCGTCCAGGTCGCCCTTGGCGAGTTTCAGGTCGCCGGCGCGCACCGAGTCGCCGAGGTACGCCCCGGCCATGCAGTCGGCCTGCAACTCCTGCTGGATGGTGAAGCTGTAGTTGATGCCCAGGCGCACCTGGATGCCGTGGGCGTACTCGTGACCGAGCAGGTAGAACACGAACGCGTCACCGACCTCGCGGAACGCCGCCACCGACCAGGCCACGTCGTACGCGATGAAGTCGCCCTGCGAGCAGTAGACCGCGTTGTTGCGCGGCAGTGGCTGACCGCCGCAGGAGACCTCACCGGCCCGCTGGTACGGGGTGACCCGCCGGATCGGCGTGAAGCGCTGCCCGGACGCCTTGAACTGGGCCGCCCAGTAGCGCTCCGCGATCGCCTGCGCGTCGGCGACGTCCTGTTTGAACTCGGCCACGGTGGTGGTGCTGTCGGCGCGGGTGGTGTTCGGCTCCGGCGAGGCGGCCGGCGGGTTCGCCCCTGGACGTTCACCCTCCGGCTCGGCCAGGCCACCTCCCGCGCAGGCGAGCGACACCAGCGCGACGACCACCAGGCCCACGAGAGGTCCCCGCGCGACGCGTCCCGACCATGCCCCCACTGTGCCTCCCCAGACCTCGGCGCCCGCACCACGCCATACCCCGACGGTACGACCACCACGCCCGTCACCGGATTCACGCACAACCACCCCGGACGGTTCACGCCCCGCACAGAACCCCTTCCCCCTCCCACCCCGACCCCCTCCCGATGGGCCCGGTGATCAAGAAGTTTGCGTCAGCCCGTGCGGCGTGTCGTGACGCGAACCTCTTGATCACCGGGCCCATCGGGTGGGGGTGGGTGGGGACGGTTCACCTGGTGGGGGTCGGGGTCGGGGGGCCAGAATGGGCCGGGGCGGAGGTGGCCGTCCGGTCGGGAGGGCGACGTGCACGTGCTCGGCAGCCGTCGACGAAGCCAACCGGCCCCGGCGCATGTCGTGTGGCGGTCGCTGCGGGACCCGTACGAGGCCGGCAGTCGGCCCTGGCTGGAGTTGCGCGACGACGAGGTGCCGCCACGGGTGGTGGCGGGGTACGCGCCGGTGCTGCTGGTGTGGTCGTCGCTGTGGCCGCACCGGCCACTGGACGAGATCCGTTTCGACATCTCACCCGGGCATCCCGGCGGTGACTGCGCGGTGCGCTGGACCCTGACCACCCCCGACCCGGACCTGCCCAGCGAGAGCACCCTCGGCTACCTCCGCCACCGCCTCAACTACCTGATCAACAACCGCCTCCGCCTCTCCTACGGTCAATAACCCCCCACCCACCTACCGCCGTTGATCATGAAGTTATCGCGCCGACACGCCGACATCGATGGCAATAACTTCATGATCAACGGAACGAAAGCGCGGGCGGGAGGGGCGGGGGATGTCCGGGGGGTGGGGTTGGGTTCGACGTTTCTGGTGAGCGGTGCCGGGGCGGCACCGGGAACAGGAAGGCCACCATGAAATACATGATCATGCTTTACGGGTCGCAGCGGGACTACGACGCGTTGTCGGGCCGGCCCTCCGACCGGCCGGCCATGTCGGCCGAGCAGGTGGCGGCCATGCACCAGCACATGGAGACGTTCCACCAGGCGCTCGCCGAGTCCGGGGAACTCGTCGACGCGCGGGGCCTGAGCGAGCCCGTGCACGCCCGTCGCGTACGGGCGCAGGGCGGGACGCCCGTGGTCACCGACGGCCCGTACGCAGAGACGCAGGAGGTCCTGGCGGGTTACACGGTCGTGGAGTGCGTCAGCTTCGACCGGGCCACCGAGATCGCCGCCGGCCTGGTCGACCCGGACACCCCGGGGGCGTACGTGGACGTGCGGCCGGTGCTCGAGGGCGTCGAGGACCTGGCCGGCTGAGCACGTGCCCGAGACACTCGCCGAGGACCTGCTGCGCGAGTTGGCGCCGCAGGTCCTCGGCGCGCTCGTCCGGCGCTTCGGGCACTTCGACACGGCCGAGGACGCGGTGCAGGAGTCGTTGATCGCGGCGGCGGACACCTGGCCGCGCGACGGCGTACCGGACAGTCCCCGGGCGTGGTTGATCACCGTCGCGTCCCGGCGGCTCACCGACCTGCTCCGGCGCGACCAGGCGCGGGCGCGGCGGGAGGAGAGGGCGGCCCGGTGGATGCTGCCGGAGCAGTGGCTCGCGCCGGCCGCCGACCGGCTCCAGGACGCCGACGACACGCTCATCCTGGTGTTCCTGTGCTGCCATCCGGCGCTCACCCCGGCGTCGCAGATCGCGCTGACGCTGCGCGCGGTCGGCGGGTTGAGCACCGCGGAGGTGGCCCGCGCGTTCCTGGTGCCGGAGGCGACCATGACCCGGCGGATCAGCCGGGGAAAGCAGCGGATCCGCGACAGCGGCCTCCGGTTCGCCCCACCGACGGCAACGGAGCGCGCCGATCGGGTCGCCGCGGTACTGCACGTGCTCTACCTGGTGTTCACCGAGGGGTACGCGCGTACCGCCGGGCCGGGGCTGCTGCGCGCCGACCTGACCGCCGAGGCGATCCGACTGACGCGGTTGGTGCGAAGGCTGCTGCCCGACGACCCCGAGGTCACGGGACTGCTCGCGTTGATGCTGCTCACCGACGCCCGCGCGCCGGCGCGGATCGGTCCACACGGCGAGTTGGTGCCGATGGCCGAACAGGACCGCGCCCGGTGGCGGGCCGACCAGATCGCCGAGGGCGTCGCGTTGGTCGCCGAGGCGCTGCCGCGCGGGCCCGTCGGGCCGTACCAGCTCCAGGCGGCCATCGCGGCCGTGCACGACGAGGCGCCGAGCGCGGCGGCCACCGACTGGGCACAGATCACCGCCCTCTACGAGGTGCTGCTGGGCCTGTCCGACAACCCGGTGGTGTCGCTCAACCACGCCGTCGCGATGGCGATGAGCCGGGGGGCTCGGGCCGGCCTGGCGCTGCTCGCCCACCTGGACGGCGACGCCCGGTTGGCCGACGATCCGCGGCTGCCGGCCGCCCGCGCCCACCTGTGGGAACTGACCGGTGAGCGGGCCGCGGCGCGCGAGGCGTACCGGAAGGCGGCCGCACGCTCGACGAACCTGGCGCAGCAGCGCTACCTCAACGCCCGCGCGGACCGGCTGGGCGACGACCCGCCGCCCGCCGGCTGAGGTAGCGACCCGGCCGGGCGTCGACCCCAGCCGAACGCCCACAGCCGAGGCGGGCCGGGCGGACGGTGGCGTCAGGGGCTGGCGGCGAGGAAGACGAACGCGGCCAGCAACACGAGGTGGACGCCGCCCTGCAACACGTTGGCCCGCCCCGGTACGACGGTCAGCACCGCCGTCACCGCGGTGAGGGCCAGCAGCGCGAGCTGGGTGCCGCCGAGGCCGAGCAGCAGCGGGCCGTCCAGCCAGATCGAGGCGATGGCGATGACCGGAATGGTCAGACCGATGCTGGCCATCGCGGAGCCGAGGGCGAGGTTGAGACTGATCTGTACGCGGTCGCGGCGGGCGGCGCGGGCGGCGGCGAGGGTCTCCGGCAGCAGCACCAGCAGGGCGATGATCACACCGACGAACGCGTGCGGCAGGTTGGCGGCCGCCACGCCGGCCTCGATGGTCGGTGAGACGGTCTTGGCGTCGCCGACCACCGCGACCAGCGCGACCAGCAGCAGGGCGAGGCTGACCAGCGCCGCGCGGGTGGTGGGCGGCTTGGCGTGCTCCTCCGCGTCGATGACCCGACCCTCGGTGTCGACCGGCAGGAAGTAGTCGCGGTGCCGGCCGGTCTGCACCAGCACGAACAGCCCGTACAGCGCGAGCGAGGCGACGGCGGCGAAGGTGAGCTGGGCCGGGCTGAACTCCGGGCCGGGCCGGGCGGTGGTGAAGGTCGGGATGACCAGGCTCAGCGTGGCCAGGGTGATCACCGTCGCCAGGGCGCCGCCGGTGCCCTCGGGGTTGAACACGGCCACCCGCCGGCGCAGCGCCCCGAGCAGCAGGGACAGGCCCAGGATGCCGTTACACGTGATCATGACGGCGGCGAAGACGGTGTCGCGGGCGAGCGACTGGGTCTTCTCCGGGCCGCTGATCATCAGGGTGACGATGAGGGCCACCTCGATGACGGTGACCGCGACGGCGAGCACCAGCGAGCCGTACGGCTCCCCCACCCGGTGTGCCACCACCTCGGCGTGGTGCACGGCCGCGAGCACCGCGCCGCCCAGTAGCGCGGCGACCACCACGACGACCGGGCCGGGGAGATCTCGCCCCCACGTCACGAGCAACACCAGCACCGCGAGCACGGGTACGGCGACGGTCCAATCAAGCAGGCGGGATCGAAGCTGGGCTGGCATGCGTCAAGAGTGCCAGGTCACGTGATCATGTGCCCACCATCGATGCGCCTCGTCGCGTGATCCGTAACCCATAGGTTACGCTTCTCGGCGTGGACGAGGTGGCCGCGGCGATCGCGGACCCGGTACGGCGGCGCATCCTGAGCATGCTGCGTGACGCGCCGCTGACCGCTGGCGAGATCGCCCAACGGTTCGCCATCAGCCGCCCGGCGGTCAGCCGCCATCTGCGGGTGCTCCGCGAGAGCGGGCTGGTCCGCGACGAGCTGGTCGGCCGCACCAGGATCTACCGCCTCGATCCCGCCCCGCTTGCCCCGCTCGTCGACTGGCTCGGCGGGCTCGCCGCGCCGGAGGAGTGGGAGCAGCGCCTCGACGCCCTCGAGACCGAGGTCTATCGGACCCGCCGGGAACGCCGCACCCGCGGCCCGGCCGCCCATCGAACGGAGCACACCGCATGACCCGGACCCCCGCTGGCCGCCTGTTCCGCACCGCCACCGGCCACGACCTCGTCCTCACCCGCACCTTCCGCGCCCCGGCGGCGGACGTGTGGGCGAGCCTGACGGACCCGGAGCGCACCGCCCGCTGGTTCGGCCCGTGGGAGGGCGACGCCCGGCCCGGCAACACCATCCGCGTCCAGATGGCGTACGAGGAGCAGCAGCCCTGGTGCGACGTACGCGTCGAGGAGTGCGAACCGCCTCGTCGCCTGGCCGTGTCGATGGTCGACGATCACGGCGACTGGCTGCTGGGATTCGCGCTGACCGAGACCGACGGCACGACCGAGCTGCGCTTCACCCAGCACCTGCGCAGCCTCGACGGCGTCGCCGAGGTGGGCGCCGGCTGGGAGTACTACCTCGACATGCTGGTCGCCTCGCGGGACGGCACGCCCCGACCGGAGTTCGACGAGTACCACCCGGCGATGCGGTCCTACTACGAGGCGCTGGCCGACGGGGTCTGAGGGTCGACCTCCCGCCGCAGTCGGGCGAACTCGGCCGTCAGCGCCGGCAGCGGGAAGTGGGCGTTCAGGCCGCTGGGGTTGGGCAGCACCCAGACCCGGGCCGGGCCCATCCGATCCGGCTGCGGGCCCAGCGCGGCCTTCGGCCGGACGAACGCGATCCGGTACGCGGTCACGCCGAGCACCGCCACCCACCGCGGCCGGTGCCGCTCGACCTTGACCGCCAGCCCGGTCACCCCGGCGACCAGCTCGGCGGCGGTCAGCTCGTCGGCCCGGGCCGTGGCCCGGTTGCTGAGGCTGGTGAGGCCCAGCCCCTGCCGGAGCAGTTCGGCGCGCTCCCACGGGCGCAGTTCCCGGTCGGTGAAGCCCGCGCCGTGCAGGGCCGGCCAGAAGCGGCTGCCCCGCCGGGCGAAGTGCTCCCCCACCGCCGCCGAGTAGAGCCCCGGGTTGAACCCACAGAACAGCACCCGCAGGCCAGGGCCGATGACATCCACCAGGCCGCGACCGGCCGCCGCCGCGACCTCGTGGCGGGTCGGCGGCCGCCACGGCGGTGACACGTCCGCGTCCATGACACCGATCCTGCCGTACGCGCCGACGCCCGTCCCCGCTTGCCGACGACGGCGACGCACGGACCCGGTGCGCGCCGATGGTCATGCTTTGACACCCTGAGCCGATGCAATCCACCGACCACCTGGCCGCCAGCCGTTACGCGCGGATGCGCTGGAACACGCCCCTGTCGGAGGAGCACGCGGCCCTGCTGCTGCGCCGCCTCCACGTCCGCCCCGGCGCGCGTGTGTTGGACCTGGGCTGCGGGTGGGGCGAACTGCTGCTGCGCGCTGTCGCCGCCGGCGGTGTGGCCGGTCCGGTCGCGACGAGGGGCGTGGGCGTCGACACCGACGAGGCGGTCCTCGCCCGGGGCCGCAGGCTCGCCACCGAGAGATCGCTGAACCGGCACGTCGCCTTCGTGGAGGGCGAGGCCGCCGCCTGGCAGGAGCCGGCCGACCGGGTTCTGTGCGTCGGCTCGGCGCACGCCTTCGGGGGCACCGGAGCGGCCCTCGACGCCCTCGCCACCGTGGTCCGCCCCGGTGGGCGGCTGCTGCTCGGCGAGGGGTACTGGCAGCGTGATCCCAGCGCGGAGGTCGCGGAGATCTTCGGTGCGGACGTCACCGACCTCGCGGGCCTCGTCGAGGCCGCCCGTGAGCGAGGCTGGCGGCTGCTGCATCTGAGTACCGCCGACCAGCGGGAGTGGGACGACTTCGAGTCCAGCTGGCTCGCGGGCCGACAAGAGTGGCTGTTGACCTATCCCGAGGACCCCCGCGCGGCCCAGGTCCGCACCGAGCTCGACGACCGGCTGCGCGAGTACGTGGGCGGCTACCGCGGCGTACTCGGCCTCGCGTACCTGGTCCTCGGTCGCTGACACCTCTGCCCAAGGTCACCGCCCTGGCGTACGTCGCGTCCGGCGAATGCCGGGCTCGTGCGCGCGTCCCAGGCCGCAGCACGTGGGGTTGACGGGCGCAGACATCGGAGGTTTACTGCCTCAACGACACCAGTCGATACTATCCGTCCGTCCACACTGGCCGGTTGGAGTCGTCGGCTGGCTCGTGTACCGCAACACGGCACCATCACCACCGCTCCACATCACCACCGCTCCACATCACCTCAGCCGAGCATCGGCGGCCCGGCTTCCGCATCACCGCCACCATGGCCCCTGACGCGCCCACGCGCGCCGTGCGGGGTCGACGCTCAGCTAAGGAGCATCACCATGCGTTCCCGTCCCCGCCTGTTGGCCCTCGTCACCGGCCTGGCCGTGATGATGGCCGGTCTGGTCGCGCTGCCGACCACCGCCTCGGCGGCACCACTGACCAAGGTCCTGGTGTTCAGCAAGACCGCCGGCTTCCGGCACTCGGCCATCCCCAACGGCATCGCGGCCATCCAGCAGCTCGGCGCTGCCAACGGCTTCAGCGTGACCGCCACCGAGGACGCCAACCAGTTCACCACCTCCAACCTGGCCCAGTACCAGGCGGTGGTCTTCATGTCGACGACCGGCGATGTGCTCAACTCCAGCCAGCAGACCGCCTTCGAGCAGTACATCGCCGCTGGCGGCGGATACGTCGGCGTGCACGCGGCCGCGGACACCGAGTACAGCTGGCCGTGGTACGGGCAGTTGGTCGGGGCGTGGTTCGACTCGCACCCGGCGATCCAGACCGCGACCGTGAAGATCGAGGACCGGAGCAACCCCTCGACCGCGCACCTCGGCGCCACCTGGGTCCGCTCCGACGAGTGGTACAACTACCGCACCAACCCCCGGTCCACCGCACGGATCCTCGCCAGCCTCGACGAGTCGTCCTACAGCGGCGGCAACATGAACGGCGACCACCCGATCACCTGGTGCAAGGCGTACGGCGGCGGACGGGCCTGGTACACGGGTCTCGGGCACACCGAGGCGTCGTACACCGACCCGAACTTCACCCGGATGCTGCTCGGTGGCCTGCAGGTCGCCGCTGGTTCGGTGAGCGCCAACTGCTCGCCGGGGACGAACCCGACCACCCCGCCGCCGACCACGGCCCCGCCGACCACCGCGCCGCCGACCACCCCGCCGCCGACCACCGCGCCGCCCACGACGGCTCCGCCGACCACCCCGCCGCCCGCCGTCGCCGGTTCGACCCTGCGGGCCCGCGCCAACAACCAGTACGTCAGCGCGGCCAACGCCAGCACCCCGCTGATCGCCAACAAGACGTCCGTCGGCACCAGTGAGCGGTTCGAACTGGTCAACCTCGCCAACGGCAACGTCGCGCTGAAGGCCAAGAGCAACGGGCAGTTCGTCGCGGCGGAGAACGCCGGGGCCTCCGCGCTGATCGCCAACCGGGCCACCGCCGGCGCGTGGGAGACGTTCCAGCTGATCCGCAACTCCGACGGCACGGTGAGCCTGCGGGCCACGGTGAACAGCCGGTACGTGGCCGCCGACAACGGAGGCTCCTCCCCGCTGATCGCCAACCGGACCTCCATCGGTCAGTGGGAGAAGTTCGACCTCGTCACCACCAACTGACCGCACCACGACCCACACCCCGCCACCCACACCTGGTCGTGGTGCGCCCCAGCACGCCCCGGCCCTGGTCGTCGAGGAAGGACGATCATGCTTTCGAAATCCCGGCGCTGGTCCCGGGCACTCGTCGCGGCGGTCACCACCGTCGCGAGTGTGACCCTGGCCGTGGCCGCCAACTCCCCCGCCGCGCAGGCGGTGGTGATTCCCGCCAGTGACTACCAACAGATCAAACTCGCCACCGGCTCCGCCGAGCTGGGCGAGGCCATGTCGCTGGCCGTCCTGCCCAACCGCTCGGTGCTGCACACCGCCCGCAACGGCGTCCTGCGGGTGACCGACGTGGCCGGCAACACCAAGACCTCCGGCACCCTGTCGGTCTACACCCACGACGAGGAGGGGTTGCAGGGCGTCGCCGTCGACCCCGGCTTCGCCACCAACCGGTGGATCTACCTGTACTACTCGCCCACGCTGAGCACCCCGTCCGGGGACGCGCCCACCACCGGCTCGCAGTCCGACTGGGACCGGTGGAAGGGGCACCTGCGGCTGTCCCGGTTCACCCTCAACAGCGACGACACGCTCAACCTGAGCAGCGAGAAGATCGTGCTCCAGGTCGCCAACGACCGTGGGCAGTGCTGCCACGTCGGCGGTGACCTGGACTTCGACGCCGCCGGCAACCTGTACCTGACCACCGGTGACGACACCAACCCGTTCGAGTCGTCGGGCTACGCGCCGCTGGACGAGCGGACCAACCGCAACCCGCAGTTCGACGCCCAGCGCTCCGCCGGCAACACGAACGACCTGCGGGGCAAGGTGCTGCGGATCACGCCGCAGGCGGACGGGACGTACACCATCCCGTCGGGCAACCTGTTCGCGCCCGGCACGGCCAACACCCGTCCCGAGATCTACGCGATGGGTATGCGCAACCCGTTCCGGATGAGCGTGGACAAGGCGACCGGCGTCGTCTACGTCGGCGACTACGGCCCGGACGCGGGAAGCACCAACTCGAGCCGGGGCCCGCAGGGTCAGGTCGAGTTCAACCGGATCACCGCCCCCGGCAACTACGGCTGGCCGTACTGCACCGGCAGCAACACCAGCAACGAAACATACAACGAATACACCTTCCCGTCCGGGCCGTCGCAGTCGAAGTACAACTGCACGGGTGGGCCGACCAACAACTCGTTCCGCAACACCGGCCTGCAGACCCTGCCCGCGGCGAAGCCGGCCTGGATCAAGTACGCCGGCGACTCCGGCTCCCCGTCGGAGTTCGGCAGCGGCTCCGAGTCGCCGATGGCCGGACCGGTGTACCGGTACGACGCCTCGCTCAACTCCAGCGTCAAGTTCCCGCAGTCGCTGAACGGCCTGTTCTTCGCCGGTGAGTACGGTCGCCGCTGGATCAAGCCCATCGCCATCAACGCCGACGGCTCGCGGGGAGAGATCTCCAGCTTCCCGTGGTCCGGCACGCAGGTCATGGACATGGCCTTCGGCCCGGACGGCGCGCTGTACGTGCTGGACTACGGCACCGGCTCGAACAACCAGGCGCTGTTCCGGATCGAGTACATCGGCGGCGGCAACCGCAACCCCATCGCGGTCGCCTCGGCGAACCCGACCTCCGGGGCCAACCCGTTGACGGTGAACTTCTCCTCGGCGGGCAGCTCCGACCCCGAGGGTGGGGCGCTGAGCTACCTGTGGACGTTCGGGGACGGCACCACGTCGACGGCGGCGAACCCCACCAAGACGTACACCACCAACGGCACGTACTCCCCCACGTTGAAGGTCACCGACCCGACCGGGCTGACCGGTACGGCGAGCCTGGTCGTCACCGTGGGCAACACCGCGCCGACGGTGACGCTCACCTCGCCCGCCGACGGGCAGCTGTTCAACTTCGGTGACACCATCTCGTACCAGATCAGCGTGAGCGACCCGCAGGACGGCACCATCGACTGTTCCAAGGTGAGCCTGACGTACGCGCTGGGCCACGACAGTCACGCCCACCAGATCACCTCGAAGAACGGGTGCAGCGGCTCGATCACCGTCCCGACGGACGGCGAGCACGACTCCGCGGCGAACATCTACGGGGTCTTCGACGCCGCCTACACCGACAACGGTGGGCTCACCACGCACAGCATCCGGACGCTGCAACCGAAGCACCGCCAGGGTGAGCACTTCGGCGGCCAGTCGGGCGTCCAGGCCACCGATCACACCAGCGCCGAGGGTGGCCGCACGGCCGGGTTCATCGAGAACAACGACTGGATCTCGTACACGCCGTACAACCTGACCGGCGCGAACCGCATCACCGTGCGGGCGTCGTCGGCCGGGGCCGGCGGCACGATCGAGGTGCGGACCGGGTCGGCAACCGGCACCCTGCTGGGCACCGTCACGGTGCCGGTGACCGGCAACTGGGAGACCTTCACCGAGGTGTCCGGCACGATCAGCAACCCGCCCAGCGCGTCGACCACCCTGTACCTGGTGTTCAAGGGCGGGTCGGGCTACCTGTTCGACGTGGACGCGTTCACCTTCACCACCGGCACCGGTGGCAGCACGCCGGTGACCACCCTGCGGGCGCAGATCAACAACCAGTACGTGTCGGCGGTCGGCACCACCGCGTTGATCGCCAACAAGGCCAGCGTCGGCAGCACCGAGCAGTTCGACCGGGTGGACGCCGGCAACGGCAACATCGCCCTGAAGTCGCGCTCCAACGGGCTCTACGTCTCGGCCACGAGCACTACCGCACCGTTGGTCGCCACCGGCACGTCGATCGGGGCGGCGCAGACCTTCCAGATCGTCAACAACTCGGACGGGACGGTCAGTCTGCGTGCCACGATCAACAACCAGTTCGTGTGCGCGGAGAACTCCGGGGCCGGGTCTCTGATCGCCAACCGCACGACCGCCGGGGCCTGGGAGAAGTTCTACCTGACCACCGGCTGACACGTGGTGGGCCCGGCCCGTTCGGTGACCGGGCCGGGCCCACCGCACCATCGACTGCCGACGCGCCGCGTCGACAAGGGCCTGTTTCATAAGGGCGGTCGAGCCGAGGCGGAGTCCGGGCGGCGATCCGGCAAGGCGCGGTTTCGTCCGGATACCGGTGTTGTATCCGGA